>CAZQPP010000705.1:0-3810 GCA_964594295.1 uncultured Myxococcales bacterium
CGGGTAGGCGCCGTTCTCGCAGATGGGAGGGTCGGCGCAGTCGACGTCGACGAGCTCGCAGTGGTAGACGCATTTGTCGTCGCAGCCGTCCTCGTCCGTGTCCACCGGCAGGTAGAATTCCGCGCAGATGACGGACTGGCAGCTCCCGACGCAGGTGTCCCCGCAGCAGTCGCCGTCGGTGTCCACGAGCTCCTCGCCGGGGAGACACCCGATGGCCGGGCAGACTACCTCGCTGCAGTCGATGTCCTTGCAGGTGTCGTCACAGCCGTCGCCGTCGGTGTCGGTGGGCTCGCCGCCCGTCGGGCACTCGAGGGGCTCGCAGACCGTCTCGCAGGTATCGGGGCAGCCGTCGCCGTCCTCGTCGTGGGGCAGGAAGCCCTCCTCGCAGGTGAGCTCCTTCTGGCAGCAGCTCGGGTCCCAGACCTCCGTGACGCAGGCGCCGGCCTGGCAGAAGCCCTTCACCACGCAGGCGTCGCCCTCCCCGCAGGGCTCGCCGTCCGGGACCGGGTGGTGCGCGCAGTCCCCCTCCTTGCAGAGGTCCTTCGTGCAGTCGTTCTCGTCGTCGCACTCCGCGTCCTCGCCGCAGCGCATGCAGCTGTTGGTCGCCTCGTTGCACTGCCCCCCCGGGCAGTCCTCGTCGCCGCGACAGCCCACGCACTCGTGGCTCTCCTCGAGGCAGACCCCCTTCTCGCAGTCATCGTCGCCCTCACACTGCACGCAGACCGAGGCCTTCGAGTGGCATATGCCCTCATCGCAGTCGGCGTCGTCGGCACACTGCACGCAGCTCTTGAGATCCGGGTGGCACACCCCCTTCTCGCAGTGCGAGTCCTCGAGGCAGTTCACGCACTGAGCCGCTTCCTTGTCGCAGTAGGTGCCGAGGGGGCAGAGCTTGCCGTCCTCGCACGGCTCCACGGTACCGGGGCTGTCGCCCACGTCGCCGACGGCGGTGATGTTCGGGTCGTTCCCGTCGTTCAGGTTGACGGCCTCGCAGCCCGTCAGGGCGGTCAGCGAGATGAGCAGCGTCATGGCCAGCGCTTGGATTCTCATCTGATCTTCCTCGTCTTGTTGCCTGTGCCGGGGGGCGTTCCGGTCGGGGCCTCAGATCTTCCTTTCCGCCGTCCCGGCCGTTTCGTCGGAAAAAACGCAATAACCTGTGTCGGGGTCGCAGCGGCCCTTGCCGCACTGAGCGTCTGAGAAGCAGCTCAGGCAGATGCCGCGTGACTCGTCGCAGCGTCCGGTGACGCAGTCCCTGTCCCGCCTGCAGCCGCAGACCTGGGCGCCCTCGAGGCAGACGCCGAAGGGGCAGTGCTCGTCGGTGGTGCACTGGACGCAGAAGCCCGCGCCCTCGAGGCACACGCCGATGGGGCACTGGTCGTCCTCGCCGCAGCGGAGGGCGATGCCGTCGGGGACTGTGCGGCAGCGCCCGCCGATGCACCCATAGGTCGACGGGCAGGGTCGCTCCGTCGAGCAGAGCAGGCCCTCGATGGGCGCCGTCTCCACGCAGCCCAAGGAGAAGAACAGGCTCGCGACGAGCAGAAGGAATCGCATCACCCTCAACTGGACTACAACTTCGTCCTCAAGACCACCCCGGCCGGCGTCAGCGACACCTCGATCGGCGGAGTGCGGCGCTCCTGGACCACGGGGCGGTCGAGGGCCATCCAGAGCGCGCCGGCCACCACGACGGCGCCTCCTGCCGCGGTGATGACGTGGCCCCAGGTGCTCAGGCTCTCGCTCCGCCGGTTCAGCCGGTCGGCCTCGTCCGCCCAGCGCGCGTCAGCGGCCTGGCTCGAGGTGGCAGCGGCGCTGAGGTGGAGCCCCACGCCGGCCGCCAGCGTGGCCACGCCGCCGCCGGTGGTGAGCCAGCCGCCGGTGTGGGTGTACCAGGGCCTCTTGACCAGGCGCCGAACCTCGAGACCCTCCACCCACTCGTCTTCGAGCCACTCACGCGCCTCGCGGTGCTCGTAGGCCTTGGAGAAGAGGGTGCGGTCGAGGTAGGCCGAGCTCACCCCGCGCGCGGCCACCACGGTCCGCTCCCGGACCTCGAGGGAGCCGACGCCGACCTCGCCGCTGATGCCGCGCGGCACGAGGTGCTCGCGCTCCCGGTGCACCAGGACGAAGGGCCCGTCCTTTGGGAGGGCGAGCCACATCGCCTTGCCCTTGGACTTGTGGAAGTCGGCGTAGCGCACGAGGTTGCCGTCGACCACCCAGGCCCGCCCCTCGAAGGACTCGGGCAGGCGCAGCGTCGTGTTGGCGTCGAAGCTCTGCCGGTCGGTGAGCGCCAGGTTCGGGTCGGTCAGCGGCGGCCGGATGTAGGCGCGCACCCTCACCGCGGGGTTGCTGACCCTGGCGTTGGCGGCGCTGACGAAGGCGGCGAGCTCGGCGAAGCCCACCTGCCCGTCTCCGTTGAGGTCGGCGGGCCCGAGCAGGCCGGAGCGCAGCTCGTGGCTGAAGATGCCCGAGAGGTAGCGCCCCCACTCGTGGGTCTCGCCGAGAGAGCTGGATGCCAGGACCACGCCCACGTGCGGGTAGTCCTCGAAGCGCAGGGTGGTCGGACCGGCCGGGCGCAGGAGGTCAGAGGGGCCGCGGCTGCGTACGAGCAGCGCGGCGTTGCAGGCGTCCACCACGAGGACCACCGGCGCTCCCCGGGTCGGCGCGATGACGTGGTGGTAGAGGTCGCGCGTCGTCAGGCGCCCGTCCTTCAAGTAGACGAAGCCTCGGCCGGCCTGGTCGTAGCTGCCGTGGCCGCTGTAGACGAAGATCAGGATCGGTCGGTCGCCTTCCTCACGAGCGCGCTCCATGGCGCCGCGCACGGCCTCGAGGGCGGAGATGACCGCCTCGCGGGTCGGCGCGGGGTAGGCGCGGCCTCCCCAGAGAGCGCGGGAGTCTTCGTCGAGCTCGGTGAGCAGGTCGACGCGCTCCGCTCCGGCGCCGAAGACCTCTGCGTGGCGCAGGGCGTCGTCGTCTGCGTACTGGAGGGGCTCGAGGGTCGGGTCGTCGGAGTCGTTGTGGCCGACGACGACCACGAAACGCCGGTCCGCGCCGAGGGCGTCGCCCGGCATGAGCCAGGCGAAGAGCGCGGTCAACATGAAGACGGTCAACCAGATCGGCCAGACAGGTGACATCATCACTTCTCCCCTCGTTTGCGGGGGGGGGTGTTCTGAAGCAGAACGCCCCTACCGCGGGAGTTTCCTTCCGAAACTCCTTGTTTGAGGGCCCGCTCTCCTCGCACGTTGGTGAGCAGGACGTGGAGCGCGTCGCTCTCCTCCAGACCGAGCTCCTCCCGGAGCTCCTCCTCGCTCCCCTCGGCGAGGAGCTCCGCCCTCAACGCCTCGAGCCGCGCGCGGGAGACCGGCCTCCCGGTGAAGAGCGCGACGAGGCGTAGCGGGCCCGGCGTGTGCAGCACCTTCAGGCGGTGCTCGAAGGGCAGCTTCTTGAAGCGCCCTACCTCGATGGCCGCGCTCTCATCCCCGTGCCCTGGGAAGGGCAGGTACACGATGGGCGTGCCGCCCGGCTGACCACCCACTACGGCCAGGAACCTCAGCTCGGGGCGCTCGTTGGAGTAGTAGAAGCGCAGCCAGTCCCCCAGCCCGACCGATGACGAGGCGACGACCTCGTACTCGTCGCCGCCCTCGGTCACGCCGGAGAGGTCGAGGCCGACGAGGGGGCGCATGACGGCAGCGTCGCCCGGGCCGCGCGGCCGCAGGTCGTCGGGCGCGGGCTCCTCGAAGATGCCGCCGAGCCCGAGCACGAGCACCTGCGCCGCGCAGGCACCGGCCAGGGCGCCCACCCAACGCGGCAGGCCCGCCGCGG
>CAZQPP010000706.1:0-3810 GCA_964594295.1 uncultured Myxococcales bacterium
TTCTTGCCGTTGCTGCTCCCCGCCACGGCGGTGACGCTGCGGTTCGTCGTGGTGCCCAGGTCCTTGAAGGTCAGCGCGCTGCACGAGACCGCCTGCAGGTCCGCCAGGCCCTTCTTCACCGCCGCGATGTCGGAGCCGTCGGTGATGTCCGCCGAGCCCGCCTCGTGCAGGAGGTAGGAGACCTCGGTGACGTGCCAGCGAATGACCGCATCCTGGTCGGTGAGGGACACGCTGTAGGCGGCGGCGGTGCCGGAGACTCCGAGCGTGGCGACAAGGAGCGTCGCCGCCGTGACTGCTCGCTGCATGAAGACCCGTCTAGGTGAAGCGATGAGGCGGGGTGAAGCATAGCTTGCGGCAGCCGAGGGCTCCAATCCCGGCGGGCGGCCGCTCGTCTCCCGCGCCGTTTTCTCCACGAGCCTGATTTGATAAGCCGCGATCATGGGGAAAGGGATCGCCAAGATCCTCGGCAACGTCGGCAAGGACGTGCTGATCAGGCAGGGGGCGGCGGCGCTCGTCGCGGCGGTGCAGCACTACAACAGGCTCGTCCTTGCGGGTGAGGTCGAGAAGGCCCGGGCCGCGATCAAGGTGGAGTTCGCGAAGAACCGGCAGGTTGCCGAACGCATCTACGCGCGATACCGGGACGACATGGAGCCCGAGGTGCGGGGGATCTACGAGGAGATCATGGGAGGCACACAAGAAGATGACTGACTCCGACAAGCTCGCGACCGTGAAACCGAAGCCGGCCTTTCCCGTGCGAGCCGACGACGTCAGGATGGTGCTCGATACGGTCGACGCGATTGTTCGAGCGCGGCTGCAGGCGGGCATGATGGAGCACGCCACGACGCAGAGGATCCGCGCCATCGCGGCCACGCTGCGCGACGACACCGAGCGCGCGGGTCGAGGCGCCGACCTGCTCGAGCGCCTGGCAGAGCACCTGAACCCCGAGGAACGGAGTCGATTGGCTGCCGCGGTCATCGAGACCCAGCTCGGCCGGCCCGATTCGTGAGCTCGGCCGCGCCGCTGGACTTCGACTGGCTCGAGACCGCGCTCGACGCCATCGTGCTGGTCGAGGAGACCCGTGCCCGCCGCGTCGCCGTGAGGAGCATCGCACGCGAGATCGTGGCCACCTGCCGCGCGAACCGGGAGCGTGTCGAGCGGGCCGAGGCGCTCCTCGACCGGCACGCGGAGGTGATGCGGCCGGAGGACCGCGGGCGCGTGCTTCGCCTGATGGGCGAGACCCTGCTGTACATCCAGTACCGCGGCGCGCGGCTGAAGTGCACCGAGGACCCGAGACGATTGCTGGAGGGAGCATGACGGCGGAGAGCATGAGGAAAGGGGCACTGGAGAACCGGTGGTGCTCCTGGTGCTTCAAGAGGACCACCCACGATCGCGTCGACCGAAACTTCCTGCGCCGCAACGTCTACCAGTGCCGCGCTTGTCTGAACCGGACGCTGGAGTGCCGGCTCTGCAAGTGCATGGCGCGCGGGCACGCCGGCTACGACGACGAGCAATGTGCGAAGTGCGACGGGACCGTCGACTCCTGGGAGCAGGGGCCCAAGACCCCCAAGCCGAGCAGGTGGTGCTCCTGGTGCTTCGAGCAGACGCAGCACCGCCTCGTGCAGCAGAACACGCTGCGCCGCGACGTCTACGAGTGCGAAGGTTGCGGCCGCCGCACGCTCCCGTGCAGGGGCTGCGACGCCGCCTTCGTGCGAGGGCACCCGACCTGGGACGACGAGAAGTGCGCGAAGTGCGACGGCACCGTCGTCTCCTGGAGCCAGGCGAAGACGGCGAAGGAAGGGGTGAGCCGAGAGGCCTGGTGCTCCTGGTGCTTCGAGCGCACCACCCACGCGCTGGAGCAGAAGAACGACCTGCGCCGCGACGTGTACAGCTGCAGCCAGTGCATGGCGCGCACCCTGCCGTGCCGCAAGTGCGACGACGGCATGACCCGCGGGGGCCCGGGCTGGGACGACGAGAAGTGCGCGTCGTGCGACTCGGACGTCGAGGGCTGGGCCGCTGCGAGAGGCAGGCGTGAGGAGCTCGCGGAGCGCGACGCGAGGGAAGGGCGCGCGCGCTCGCACCTCCACCGCGACTCCGAGCACAAGCGCAAGGCTCTCGAGGCCGGCGTGATCCGCCCCTTCCTGCTGCTCGTGTCGATGGACACGATCACGCGAAACGAGGTCGCCCAGTCCCTCGGCTGGTCCCTTTACACCAAGAGCTACCTGGGGGATCCCCACGCCGAGGCCTGGGACATCATCCATGCCAACGCCAAGGGGCTCCAGGCGCGCACGAACGCGACCTTCGAGACGCTCAACCCGCTGGCCAGCAACTGCAACTGGTACGAGACCCTCTACCGGGTCTCGATGGAGGTGTTCCGCCTCTGTGACTACGAGAAGAAGAGCTGGGCGAAGAGCATCGACTCCTGCCGCGATCCCGGTGACGACACCATGCGCGACTTCGAGAGCTGGTTCCTCGGCAAGGTCTCCCAGCTGCAGATCAGGCACATGACCGAAGCCCAGGTCGCCGAGCTCGACGAGTTCATGGAGGCCGACGAGGTCCGCGAGCTCGCGGCCGCGATGAGACGCGCCGGGATCAGCCGACCGGAGGTGATCCGGTACGCGGTCAACACCGTGTGCCAGGCCCTCCGCGCGGGGGGCTTCAACACCTACGTCATCACCGTGAAGGTGGCGGCCGCGATGAACCGCCAGCTGGGCACGAAGATCGCCATGTCGCAGGCGACGCAGCTCGTGTCGCGAGTCGCCTTTGCCTTGAACGTGATCGGCTGGGTCTGGCTGGCGGCGGACATGGCCAAGATGGCCTTCGGTCCGTCCCACGGCCGGCTCTTCGCGGCGGTGAACCGGATCGCGACCCAGAGGCTCTTCCTCGCGCTGGAGGACCTGCGGATCGAGGACTTCTACACCTGAGATCCTCCGGCGGCCGTCGCGCGAGGGCTCGCCGGGCCCCCTACTCCCGGATCGCCCAGCTCACCGTCCAGTCGTCGCAGCTCGCCTGGGAGCTCGTGTAGGGCTTCACCTCCACGTCGAAGTAGCCCACGTCGGTGCTCCCGCAGCTCATGGACATGCTCACGCTCAGGCTGGCCGAGGAGCCGCGGATGGAGGTGGCGCACTTGGTGTCGGACTTGCCGCACTTGACCGAGTCGGACGAGAAGCAGGCGCAGACCTTGAAGGAGGCGTCGGACGGGGAGGTGAAGGTGATGTCGCCCTTGATCGGCGTCTCGCCGAAGGGCCAGCAGATGCTCGAGTTGTCCTCGGTGGCCTTGATCGAGAACCAGTCGTAGTCGCCCTTGGGGACGATGTGGCCCCTGATGATGCCCTTCTTCTTCGTGGGGTATGAGGCCTTCTCCGGCAGGTAGGCGGACCAGGCGTCCGGGAAGTCCCACGTGTAGGAGGTGTCCTTCGTGTAGCCCTCGTCGGTGCTGCCGTCGCAGTCGTAGTCCTTGCCGTAGCAGCGCTCGTCGGGGCGGGAGGGGCAGGCGCTGAAGCACATGAACGTCGGATGGCATGAGAAGAAGTCGGTGCAGGACAGCGGGCTCGGGGCGGAGCAGGAGCCCCATCGACCGCTCGAGCAGGTCTCGATGCCCCCGCCGCAGCCGTTGTGACAGTCGCGGGTGAGGTCCTCGTCCACCTTGCCGTCGCAGTCGTCGTCCACGTTGTTGCAGCGCTCCTCGCTGTGGCCCGTGATGTCGCTGCAGACCAGCTCGGTGCCGTTGCACTGCCAGACGCCCTCCTTGCACTTGTCGGCGTCGCTCCCGCCGCAGGCCTTGCCCTTGTTGGAGAAGCCCTCGTCGATCTC
>CAZQPP010000707.1:0-3801 GCA_964594295.1 uncultured Myxococcales bacterium
GACCTGGTCATCTCCCTCAACGTGCTCCACAACCTGCGCCTGCCAGACCTCGCCGGCGCTCTGCGGGAGATGGTGCGCGTCGGTCGCGGTGACGCCTACGTCAACGTCGAGTCCTACCGGGACGAGCGCGAGAAGGTGAACCTGCTCTACTGGCAGCTAACCTGCGAGTCCTTCTTCGCCCCCGAGGAGTGGGCCTGGCTCTTCGAGCTTTGTGGCTACGAGGGCGACTACGGCTTCATCTTCTTCGAGTAGCCGAATCCGGCGCAAAACCGCGTCGTTGTTGACAAAGATCCCGCGCACCCGCGAACATGGCGGCAGATGAGCAAAGTCACGGCTAAGAACGTGCGAGACAGGGATCTCGCCGATGGCTGAGGTGATCTCCAAGGTCTGCACCCTCGACCACCTCGCAGAGCACTGCGCCGGCCTGCGCCGTGAAGGCCGGCGCGTGGTGCTCTGCCACGGCTGCTTCGACCTCTTGCACATCGGCCACATCCGCCACTTCGCCGAGGCACGGAGCTTCGGCGAGGTGGTCGTGGTCACCATCACGCCCGACCGCTTCGTGCACAAAGGACCGGGTAGACCCGCCTTCCCGGCCGAGCTGCGCGCCGAGGCCGTCGCGGCGCTGTCGGCGGTGGACCGCGTCGCGATCAACCGCTGGCCCACAGCGGTCGAGACCCTGGAGCTGCTGCACCCGGCGGTCTTCTGCAAGGGCTGGGAGTTCCACGACGAGGGCAGCGACCCGACGGGCAAGATCGACCTCGAGCGCGAGGCCGCGGAGGCTCTCGGCGTCGAGATCCGCTTCACCGACGACCTCGTCTTCAGGTCCTCCGAGCTGCTCCGGCGGCTGGGGTGATCCTGTGAGCGCCGATCTCTCGGAGATCGAGCGCCGTGCCCGGCGAATGCGCCGCCGCGTGGTGCGAATGCACCGCACCGGGACCAACGTAGGCTCGGCCATGTCGGTCGTCGACATCCTCGCGGCCCTCTACTTCGACAGCGCACACGTGCCCGCCCCCGACGACCCCGGGCGCGACCGCGTCATCCTAAGCAAGGGGCACGCCGCGTCGGCGCTCTACGCCGCGCTGGTCGACAAGGGCTTCATGGAGGCCGCAGAGCTCGACCGCTACCGCCAGGACGGCAGCCGGCTCGCGGGCCATCCCTCGCGGGGCACCGCGGGGGTAGAGGTCTCCACTGGCTCCCTCGGGCACGGACTGCCCGTCGCCGCCGGCATGGCGCTCGCCGCAAAGCGGGCAGGGTGGTCACACCGGGTGTTCTGCGTGCTCGGCGACGGCGAGTGCCAGGAAGGCAGCGTGTGGGAGGCCGCCGCCCTCGCCGCCCGCCTCGAGCTCGACAACCTCGTGGCCGTCGTCGACGCCAACGGCCTCCAGGGCTACGGGCGCAGCGACGAGATCCTGGCGCGCAAGCGCCTGCGACCGGCCTTCGAGGCCTTCGGCTGGCACGCCGCCGACGTGGACGGACACGACCTCGCGGCCCTCACGACGGCCCTGAGGGCGGCGCCCGAGAGGCCCGGAGCACCTACCGCGCTCGTCGCCTGGACCGTCAAAGGCAAGGGTGTCGCCGCCATGGAGGACCAGCTGGGCTGGCACTACTTCAACGTCAGCGAGGAGCAGCTCGAGCCTTTCTTGGAAGAGATTGGCGAGGTGGAGGAGATCGGGGAGGTCGAGGAGTGAGGGCCGCCTTCATGCGCGCCCTCGAGCGCCTCGCCGAGCGCGACCCGAGGGTCTTCGTGCTCGCCGCCGACACCGGCTTTCACGTCTTCGACGACTTCCAGCGCCGCTTCGCGGATCGTTACCTCAACCCCGGAATCTGCGAGTCGGCCACCGTGGGCCTTGCCGCCGGCCTGGCCCTCGAAGGCCGCCGCGTCTACGTCTACGGCATCGCCAACTTCGTGGCCCTGCGCCCCTACGAGCACATCCGCAACGACCTCTGCCTCCACGACCTGCCGGTGACCATCGTGGGCGTGGGTCAGGGTCTGACCTACGCCGCCGAAGGGGCGACGCACCACTCCATAGACGACATCTCGGCGCTGGCAGCGATGCCCGGCATGACCGTGTGCTGCCCCGGCGATCCCTACGAGACCGAGCGCATCACCGAGGCCTCCGTCGATCTCGACGGCCCGCTCTACCTGCGCCTGGGCAAGAGCGGCGAGCCGGCGGTCCACGGCGGCGACCCTCCACCCATCGAGATCGGACGGGGCGCCGTTCTTCAGCGCGGCGGCCGCGTAGCCCTCGTCGCGACGGGGAACATGTTGCCGACCGCCGCCACGGTGCTCGACCTGCTGGCACGCCGCGGCGTAGACGCGACCCTGATCAGCATGCACACGATCAAGCCATTCGACGCGCACCTGGTCGCTGAGCTCGCGCGTGACCACGAGATCGTAGCCACCGTGGAAGAGCACGTGGCCCACGGCGGCCTCGGCGCGGCGACGGCGCACGTGATGGCTGCTCAGGGCGGGCCGGCACGACTGCGCCTGTTCTCCACGCCGGACGCCTTCGTAGAGAGGGCGGCGAGCCACGAGACCATGCGCAAGGACGCGGGTCTCGAGCCCGAGCGCATCGCCGCGGCGTTGCTGGTCGGCCTCGGGGTGTCGTGATAGGCCCAGCCCCATGGCACGGCCCGCAGAATCCCGCCGCGTCCTGGTCACGGGTGGCGCCGGCTACGTAGGCAGCGCGCTCGTCCCGGCGCTTCGCTGCCGTGGCTTCATGGTCCGCGTGCTCGACCTCTTCTTGTTCGGCCGCGACGTGCTCGCCCCGGACCCGGGCGTGGAGATCGTCGAAGGCGACATCCGCGACCGCCAAGACGTCGAGTCTGCCGTGACGGGCTGCAGCGACGTCATCCACCTGGCCTGCGTCTCAAATGACCCGAGCTTCGAGCTGGACCCGGCCCTCGGCCGCTCCATCAACTTCGACGCCTTCGGCCCCCTCGCACGTGCCGCCCGCGGCGCCGGGGTCCAGCGCTTCCTCCTCGCCTCGTCGTCGAGCGTCTACGGCGTGAGGAGCGAGGACAGGGTCACCGAGGACCTCGAGCCCGCGCCCATCACCGACTACGCCCGCTTCAAGGCGGGCTGCGAGCAGGTCCTCTTCGACCTCGACTCGAGCGACTTCGTCACCGCGGCCATTCGGCCGGCCGCGGTCTGCGGCTGGGCGCCGCGCCTCAGGCTGGACCTCATCGTCAACATCCTGACGCACCATGCCGTCGTCAACGGCCTCGTGAAGGTCTTCGGCGGTGAGCAGATGCGCCCCAACGTGCACATCGACGACATGGTCGGCGCCTACCTCACCTTCCTCGACGCCCCCGCCGAGGCGATCCGTGGCGAGGCCTTCAACGTCGGCCGGGCAAACCACAGGGTCGACCGCCTCGCCGAGCTGGTCCGCGACCGCATCGGGCCGGAGGACGTGAGCATCGAGCGGGTCGAAACCAACGATCCGCGCTCCTACCGCATCTGCTCGGACAAGGTCTCAGAGAGGGTCGGCTTCCGTGCGACCCGCCCCATCGAGCAGGCCGTCTCGGAGCTCGCCGACGCCCTCCGAGCCGGCCGTGCGCCCGACAGCGAGACAGACGAGCGTTACTACAACGTCCGCCTCTTCAAGAGGATGCTTGCCGAGAAGGCCGCCCCGCTGGTGCGCCCGGAGTAGCCGGGTCAGGGCGCCAGCCGATCCAGCCACGCGTTGCCCGCTCCGGGCTCGTCCTCTCCCGGGGCGAAGGGCGCCCACTCGTTGCTCGTGGCCGGGTCGAAGGCGCTCGCGAGGGTCTCGAAGACCACCACCATTCGGGTGCGGGGCA
>CAZQPP010000708.1:0-3789 GCA_964594295.1 uncultured Myxococcales bacterium
TTCGGCTACAAGTTCTCCTGGGCGCCCCGCGGCGTCCTGCTCGCGAGCCGGCGAGGGGCGCGCTACCTCTCGGAGGGCTGTGAGGTGGTGGTGCCGGCGAGGCGCCTGTTCCGGCACACCCACATGCTGGAGCTCGAAGGGCACGAGGAGCTCGAGGCCTACCCGAACCGCGACTCCATCTCCTACGTCGACGTCTACGGCCTCGAGGGAATCGACACCCTCATCCGCTGCACGCTCCGAAACGTCGGCTGGTGTGAGTCCCTGCACGCTTTCCGCAAGCTCGGTCTGCTCGAGCTCGACGAGGTGGAGGTGAAGGGCAAGACCTACGCGGGCTTCATGCGCGAGCTCTGCGGCGCGGGCTCCGGCGAGGAACTCAGCGCCGCCGTGGCCGGGGCTCTCGGCCGCCGGCCCCACGCCCTCCCGGTGCGCAACCTGCACTGGCTCGGCATGTTCTCGGACAGGGCCTTCGAGGTAGAGCGCACCACGCCCCTCGACGCCCTCGGCGACCTGATGTTTCAGAAGCTCGTCTACGCCCCCGGCGAGCGCGACATGATCGTGCTCTTCCACGACTTCCACGCGGCCTACCCCGACGGGAGCCGTGAGCGCATCACCTCGCGGCTCGTAGAGCTCGGCGTAGAACACGGCGACTCGGCCATGGCCCGGACGGTGGCGCTGCCGGCCGCGGTGTCGGCGCAGATGATCCTGACCGGGCGACTGAACGCAAAAGGGGTGTTGCGCCCGACCCTTGGAGAGATCTACAACCCCGTGCTCGACGAGCTCGCAACGCTCGGCATCGAGTGCGAGGAGAAAATCGAGCCGCTCAATCCATTGCGCGAGGAAAAATCCAAATGAAGAAGTACACCAAGGAAACGATCTTCGAGGCCCTCGGGCTGGAGTCCAAGGCCAAGGGCGCGAGCTGCGGCGGCGAGTGGTTCGCGAGCAGCGGGGACACCCTCGTGGTCAAGAGCCCGACCGACGGGCAGCTCCTCGCCGAGATCGAGATGGCCGGCGCCGAGGATTACGACAAGGTGATGAAGACTGCCGAGGAGGCCTTCGTCGCCTGGCGCGCCCTGCCCGCGCCCAAGCGCGGCGACATCGTGCGCCAGCTCGGCGAGGCCCTGCGCGAGAACAAGGACGTGCTCGGCGCCCTCGTGTCCCTCGAGAACGGGAAGATCTTCACCGAGGGCCAGGGCGAAGTGCAGGAGATGATCGACATCTGCGACTTCGCGGTCGGTCAGAGCCGCTGTCTGTCGGGCCCGACCCTTCAGAGCGAGCGCCCGATGCACCGCATGATGGAGCAGTGGCACCCGCTCGGCCCCGTCGGCGTCATCACCGCCTTCAACTTCCCCGTGGCCGTTTGGGCTTGGAACTGCTCGCTGGCCTTCGTCTGCGGCGACCCGGTCGTGTGGAAGCCCTCGAGCAAGGCCCCGCTCTGCGGCATCGCCTGCCAGAACATCGCCGCCGCCATCTTCCGCAGGAATGGCCTCCCTGAAGGCATCACCAACGTGGTGGTCGGCAGGGGCTCCGCCGTCGGCGAGCGCATGCTCCACGACGAGCGCCTCCCGCTCATCAGCGCCACCGGCTCGACCCGCATGGGCAAGCGCATCGGCGGCGTCGTCGGCGAGCGCCTCGGCCGCACCATCTTGGAGCTCGGCGGCAACAACGCGCTCATCGTCTCCGAGAAGGGTGACATGACCGCCGCCCTCGCGTCGTCCTTCTTCGGCGCCGTCGGCACCGCCGGCCAGCGCTGCACCTCCACGCGGCGCCTGATCATCCACGAGAGCATCTACTCGACCTTCGTGGAGAAGCTCGTCGCCAACTACGAGAAGGTCCGCATCGGCGACCCCCTCGAGCCCTCGACCCTCATGGGCCCGCTCATCGACGAGGGCGCAGTGAAGGACTACGAGGAGGCGCTCGTGGCGGCCAAGGCCCAGGGCGGCAAGGTCATCTACGGAGGGGAGGCCATCGATCCCCCCTTCGGCCGGCGCACCTTCGTGCTCCCGACCATCGTCGAGATCGAGAACGCGGCCCCCATCGTCCAGACCGAGACCTTCGCGCCCATCCTCTACGTGATGAAGTACAAGACCATGGACGAGGCCGTGGCGCTGCACAACGGCGTGCCCCAGGGCCTCTCCTCGGGCATCTTCACCGACAGCGTGGCCGAGGGCGAGCGCTTCTTGAGCTTCAAGGGCTCGGACTGCGGCATCGCCAACGTCAACATCGGCACCTCCGGGGCCGAGATCGGCGGCGCCATCGGCGGCGAGAAGGAAACCGGCGGCGGCCGCGAGTCAGGCTCGGACGCCTGGAAGGCCTACATGCGCCGGCAGACGAACACCGTGAACTGGGGCGGCGAGATCCACCTCGCCCAGGGAGTGGAGTTCGAGGCCTAGGGCCTAAGGCTCGATGGCGCTCAGCTTCCCCGCGAGGCTGAGCGCCTTGTCGGTGCGGGTGCCGATCTTCACGGCGGTGGCGATGCGAACCGTGCCCTCGGCGTGGAGTGTCTCGTGCACGGCCTTGATGGTCGCGAAGATGGTGTCGAGGTCGCCTTCGACGTTGGTGCCGTAGGAGTGGGACTGCACCTTGAGGCCCGAGGCCTTGATGATCTCGTGGGCCCGTTTGACCTCCTTGCGCACCGACACGCCGGCGCCGATGGGAATAACCTGGATCTCGGCGAGCGCTTTCATCTTCGTCTCCTGTGGCGGGCTGGGTCCACGGCATAGCCTGACCGCCCGCCCAAGTCGACCGTGGAAGAAGCGCGATGCAGAAGTGGACGCCCCTGATGAAGATCGTGCTGGTCGCGACCGCGCTGGCGACGGGTGCGAGCGCAATCCTGGCGGGAGAGAGGCAGCAGACCATGGACAAGACTGGCTGGAAGGAGCTCACCCCGGAGGAGGCCCGCGTGATCGAGCGCAAGGGCACGGAGCTTCCCTTTACCGGGGCCTACTACCGTCACAAGGAGAAGGGCACCTACCACTGCCGCCGCTGCGGTACGGCGCTCTTCGACTCGGGCGCCAAGTTCGACTCCGGCTGCGGCTGGCCCAGCTTCGACGACGCGATCCCGAGCGCGGTCAAGGAGCAGCCCGACGCCGACGGCCGGCGTGTAGAGATCGTCTGCGCCCGCTGCGGCGGACACCTCGGCCACGTCTTCCGGGGCGAAGGCATGACGCCCAAGAACACGCGCCATTGCGTGAACTCCATCTCCCTCGACTTCAAGTCGGCGGCGGCGGCCGAGCGGAAGCTCGAGCAGGCGTACTTCGCCGGCGGCTGCTTCTGGGGAGTCGAGCACCTGCTCCAGGCCCAGCCCGGGGTGCTGGCAGTTACCTCCGGCTACATGGGCGGCACGCTCGAGCGCCCGAGCTACGAGGAGGTGACCTCGGGACGCACGGGCCACGCGGAGACCGTCAGGGTCGACTACGACCCCGCGCGCGTCGGCTACGAGACCCTCGCGAAGCTCTTCTTCGAGATCCACGACCCCACCCAGCGAGGCCGGCAGGGGCCCGACATCGGGCCGCAGTACCGCTCGGCGGTCTTCGTCTCAGGCGCCGATGAGCGAGCGACGGTGGAGCGCCTGGTCGCCAGGCTCAAGGAGAAGGGCCTCGCCGTGGTCACCGAGGTCTTGGACGCCGAAGAGGAGGGGCCGGGCAGGTTCTGGGAGGCCGAGCCCTACCACCAGGACTACTACGAGCGCACCGGCAAGCAGCCTTACTGCCACTCGCGGGTGAAGCGCTTCTAGCCCCAAAACAAGCGATTGGCCATTAGCAATTAGCCATTGGCTCAGGCACGACCTGT
>CAZQPP010000709.1:0-3766 GCA_964594295.1 uncultured Myxococcales bacterium
GCGTGGGCACGCTCCAGTTCAACCGCAAGGGGGCGGCGGTCGGCCGCGTCATCGTCGGCCTGAGCTCGAACGCGGCCTACGACGTGCGGCGCCGGGACAAGGTCGTGGAGGTCCTCGTCGACGCGACCGAGCGCCGAGCCTCGGCCACGGCCGGGAAGGACGCCGCGGCAGCAGCCGCGCGCATCAGCGAGCTGCGCGCTCGCATTGAGGCGGAGCAGAGCAAGCTCGCCGATCTGCGCGAGAAGCGGGAGAAGCTCTCGGCGGAGCGCGCGAGGCTCGAGCGGGACGTCGCCGGCCTCGAGAAGCGCAAGAAGGAGGCCGAGCGCCTGCGCGGCGAGGTCGACACCCTCGAGGCTCGACTCGCCGAGGCCCGCACCTCTGCGGCGGCCGACGACGCCCGCCAGACGGCCCTCCAGCAGACCATCGACAGGCTGAAGAGGCTCGAAGCAGACCAGGCCCGCGCTACCCGGGAGCTCGCCGCGGCGAAGCGGGCCGAGGCCGAGGCCCAGGCCGAGCGTTATCGTCTCTCGGCCGCGATGCGCGGGGTGCGCCAGGTCCTCTCCGAGCGCGAGCGCGCGCTCCAGGCCGCTCGAGCCAAGGCTTCGTCACTCGAGACCAAGAATGCCAGGCTGGCTCGGAGCGTCCGCAAGGCCGACGCCGCCGCGGAGGCGGCGAGGAGCCGCCTCGAGCGTGAGCGCACCAAGCACGACACGAAGGTCTCGACCGTGCGAGAAGAGGTCGAGGCCCTGAAGAGGGCCGTCGCCGAGGCCGAGCAGGCCCGGGCGAAGGCGGAGCGCGAGGGCCGGAACGAGCGAAAGACGCGCCGCAACCTCGCCGAGCTCAAGACGAAGCTTCAAAAGACCGTGGACTCGGAGCGCCGCGCCATGGCCGTGCGCGAGGCGGCGCTGGCCAAGCGCCTCGCTGAGGTCGACAAGGCACGCGGGGAGCTGCAAGGGGCCCTCGAGCGCCAGAAGAAGCAGGAGAGCGCCGTCAAGGCGGCGATGTCCGAGCGCATTCAGAGCCTCGAGGCCCGGGTCAAGGCCCTCTCCGAGATGCGCGAGAAGGAGCGCGAGCTCGCCCGCGCGAGGGCGGTGCTCGAGGCGCGAACGGCAGCCAGGGAGGAGCTCGAAGGGCTCGCGAAGCGCTCCAAGAAGGAGCGAGAGGTGCTCGCCGAGCTCAAGGCCCGCAGGACCGAGCACGAGCAGAAGCTCGCCGCCCTCAGGGAGGAGCTCAAGAGCAAGGAGGCCGGCATCTCCAAGCTCGGCTCGGCGCAGAAGAAGACCGAGGTCCGACTCTCCGCCGTGCGCGGCGAGGTGACCGCCTGGCAGGGCAAGCTCGCCAAGCTGAGCGGGAAGCACCGCTCCCTCCAGGACAAGATCGCGGCCCTTGAAGGTCGCTCCGACAAGCTGAAGGCGGAACGGGAGAGGCGAGTCGCAGAGCTCTCGAAGCTCCGCACTGAGAACACCCGCCTGAACGAGCACGTGCGCGGGCTCGAGGTCGAGCTCGGCAGCTTGAAGTCCCGGATGGACGAGCAACGCCAGGCTTACCGGCTGAGGGTGGGAACCCTCGTCGCCGAGAGGGCCACCCTGAGCCGGCGCATCGAGGAGCTCGACCGCAAGGCGAAGGGCGGCTCGGCCGAGGCGACCACCCTGCGCTCCCGCGTCACGGAGCTCGGGAAGCAGCTCAAAGCCGCCCAGGCGCAGCAGCAGCGGCAGATCGAGGTCCTCAAGGAAGAGAGGGACCGCTTCGCCGCCCGCCTCGGGAAGATGCGCGGCATCGCCGACACCGTGCCCAAGCACAAGAAGAGGCTGGCAGAGCTCGAGGGCACCCTCGCCGAGCTTCGGGCCGCGAGCGCCCGGGACGTGGAAGCTCTCCGGCAACGCATGCAAAAGGAGATCGAGACACGCGAGGGTGAGATCTCCAGGCTGAAGGGGCTGATCGCGCAGGCCGAGGCCAAGGGCAAGGCGCGCGGCTCCAACGCCGCGGAGCTGAAGCGCAGGCTCGCCGGCCAGACGAGCGCGCTCGCGTCGGCTCGCGCCGAGGCCGAGCGCGTGCGGTCCAGCCTCGAAGCGAAGCTCGCTTCGGAGAGGGCCGCGGCGGCTGCGGCCAGGAACGAGACCAGGCAAGCGAAGGCCGAGGCCGACCGAGTCCGCAAGGAGGCGGAGCAGGCGAGGGCCGCGGCCAGGAGCGAGACCAGGCAAGCGAAGGCCGAGGCCGACCGAATCCGCAAGGAGGCTGAGCGGGCCAGGGCCGAGGCCATCCGCACGCGGGCGGCCGCCGAGCAGGCCATCGCCGAGGCCAGCCGCACGCGAGAGGTCGCGGCCAAGGCGAAGGCCGAGGCCAAGCGTGCCCGTCAGGACGCTGAGCGCACCCGCGCTACCCTCGAGGCGCGCCTCTCCGCCGAGCGCGAGGAGGTGAGGCGCCGCACTGCCGAGGTCGATCGGCTGCGCACGGAGATCAAGCGCGCGCGGGCGACGTCGGGCAACAACACGGAGGCCGTCACCGGGCTCGAGAAGGAGCTAGCCAACCAGCGCGCGGCCCTCGAGCGGGCTGTCGTCGAGGCTCGCAGCACGCAAGCCGAGCTCGTGGCGCAGCTCGCCAGGGAGCGCAAAGCCACCGCCCTGGCACAGGAAGAGGCTGCCAGCGCACGTAAGGCTGCGGCCGAGGCGCGCGAGCAGATCCGTGAGCTGAAGGAGAGCCTGATGGCCGCCCAGCTCAGCAAGGAGCGAGACGTCCGCGAGCGCGAGGCACAGGTGAAGAAGCTCCGCGCGGACCTCGAGGCCGCGCGCGCTCAGGGCAAGGGCTCCAGCGCCGAGCGCGCCGCCATCGAGGCGCGCCTCGTGGCCGAGAACCGGGCGCTAAGGGCCGCGCGCGAAGGCTCCGAGGAGGCCAGGCAGGCGGCCGAGGAGGCCAAGGCCAGGATCCGCACTCTCCGCCACGACCTGCTCGCCGCCCATGCTCGCATGGAGCACGAGGTGAAGACCCGCGAGGCGGAGATCGAGCGACTGAAGCGCCTGCTCGGCGAGACCAGCTCGACGGGCGAGGCGGGGCTCAAGGAGCGCAAGCGCCTCGAGCACCTCCTGGCCCAGGAGCGCGCCTGGCTCGAGGCCGCACGCGGTGACGCTGACGACGCGCGCAGGGCCGCCGACGAGGCCCGCGCTGCGGTGAAGGCGATGGGCGAGCGCCTCGCGAGGCAGACCCGGGAGGTCGACCGCCTGCGCGCCTCCCTCGCCGAGGAGCGCCAGCGTCACACGGGTCCCGTGGCCATCGAGGACGTGCGTTTCGAGGCCCGCCCCGAGGGCCCACGCATCCTGCTGCGGGCCAGCCGCCCCTTCGCGTACGACCTCGAGCGCAAGGGCGACAGGATGCACCTCACCCTCCACGACGTGCGCGTCCCGCCGAACCTCGAGCGTGTGCTCGACACCCGCGCCTTCCAGGGCCCCATCCTCGAGGTCGCCACCTTCCAGGACGGCGCGAAGCCCGACGACGCCCACATCGACGTCCTGGTCGTTCCGGGAGCCGAGGGCGAGATCCTCCGCGCCGGGACCGAGGTGGTCTGGTCCTTCCCGGCAGCGAGCGCCAAGCCGGAGATGGCCCGCTCGGGAGACGAGGGAGACCTCCGCTGGTCGGCCCACGGGGTCGGTGCGGCTTCCTACGGCGGCCCGCCCGTCGCGCCGGCCGGCCCGCCTGCTGCCGCGGGCGGTGCGGGCCCGGGTGCGGCCGCGGGCGGGAGCGCCTTCCAGTACATCGACCCCTACTTCGGGCG
>CAZQPP010000710.1:0-3753 GCA_964594295.1 uncultured Myxococcales bacterium
CTGTCGATTGGCCAAGGTCCAGTTCTCCCCGACCGACAGCCAGGATTTCTGGATGTACGAGGCCCCCGATCTGCTGATGGCTGCGGCGGAGCAGGTGGCGACCGAGCACGGCTACGACGCCATCGTCGTGGACGAGGGACAGGACTTCGCGGACTTCTGGTGGATGGCGCTCGAGAAACTGTATCGGGGCGAGAGTGGTCCCCGCCCGCTGACGGTCTTCCTTGACCCCAAGCAGTGCATCTACCTGGAGAAACCCATGCTCCCCCGGGACCTCGCGGGTCCCTTCCATCTGCCTACCAACTGCCGAAACACACGGCAGATCGCGAGCTACTGCGCGGCCACGCTGGGCTTCGAGTCGATGGTGCACCCCGATGCGCCGGAAGGGGACGCGCCGAGGCAGGTCATCCAACGCGACACCAAGGCGGTGATTCAGCACACCAGGACCGTGGTTCAGAACTGGTGTCTTCGTGACCGCGGGGGCTTGCTTCCCCAGCAAGTGGTCATCCTGACCCCCTGGGACAACCACAAAGAGTGGCCCGACCGCTTCGGCAACCTGCGAATCGTCAAGGACTTCGCTGCCTGGCGCGGTGGCGCTGGAGTATTGCTCGCGACCCACCGCCGGTTCAAGGGTCTCGAGGCCGACGCGCTGGTCCTCGCGGGTGTTCCAGAACCCGGCGCCGGCGAGTACTACTCCAAAGCGGACCACTACGTGGCGAGCTCCAGGGCGAAGCATCTGTTGGAGGTCGTCCGCGCATGAGCACCCTCCTCCGATTGAGCCGACCGGCTATGACCGGTCTCGCGGAGGGCATCGAAAGCGGTCGGGTGCCGATGAGCTTCACCCCTGCGAGTCTGAGTCACTACCTGCCCGACGAGGTCGCGAAGGAGGTCCGAGGAGAGCTCCTGGAGATGGCAGCGAGCGGCATGAAGTCTGCGCACATCGCACGGACATTGCGACTATTGGCCGAGGAACGTGCGGTTGCCCAGGCCATCTCGGACCGCGTGGAGCTGGTTTGGTCCGGCACCGAGATTCTGGCCGGTGACAGCCGGGACACCGCCGTCGTCGTTCAGGAGCTGTTCCGGGAGGCGCGGGAAAGCGTCCTCATCACCAGCTACGCCCTGGACAGCGGCAGCAAGGCCGGGGCCCTCTTCGGCGCGCTGGCGGCGAGGATGGATGCGGAGCCCGAGCTGAAGGTCCGACTGTGCGTGAACGTGCACCGGAAGTACGGAGACGAGACCGCCGACGCCGTCCTGCTTCGGGAGTTCTCCGACACCTTCCGCAACGATGTCTGGCCTGGTGAGCGCCTGCCAGAGGTCTTTTACGACCCCCGCTCCCTCGCCACCGAAGGGACGAAGCGAGCGTGCCTCCACGCCAAGTGCATCGTCATTGACGACGACCGGGCGCTCATCACCTCGGCAAACTTCACTGAGGCCGCCCACAAGCGGAACATCGAGGCGGGCACGGTGATCACGGACCCCCTGCTCGCCCGGGCTCTGAGGGCCCGATTCGACACCCTAGTGGACCACGGGGCGCTCAAACGCGTGCCGGGGCTGTGAGGGAGGAGTGACATGAACGCCAAGCCACTCGGGCGACTCGAGAAGGTCGACCTGCGCACCTACTGGAAGCGCGAAGACACCTACTTCACCCCCTGGATGGCCGAGGACGAGAACATCGCTCTCCTGGGCGATGCCATCGGCATGGAGCTCGAGGTTCAGGACCAGGAGGCGAACGTCGGCCCCATCAGGGCGGACATCCTATGTCGGAATACCGCCGACAACACCCTGGTCCTCATTGAGAACCAACTCGAGCGAACCGACCACACCCACCTCGGGCAGCTCATCACCTATGCGGCTGGCCTCGACGCGGTGACACTGGTGTGGGTGGTGGAATGGTTCACGGAGGAGCACCGGGCCGCGCTCGATTGGCTCAACCGCGTCTCCGAGGACGGCTTCTACTTCTTCGGCCTAGAGATCGAATTGTGGAGAATCGGCGACTCCGCCGCAGCTCCCAAGTTCAACCTGGTCGCCAAGCCGAATGAGTGGGCGAAGACTGCCAAAGATGCGGCTCTAGGCCACGCAAGAAAGCGCACCGCTGGGCAACAAGCGCAACTGGACTATTGGACCTCGTTCGCTACCTTCGTGGCAGGGAGCAACACGGGCATCAAGCCTCCGAAGCCTTATCCGAGCAACTGGATGGGCTACGGCGTAGGACGCTCCGGCGCGCAGTTGATCGCCGTCGTGAACCGCAACGAAGCCGGGGTCTCGTTGGAGACCAACAACCGGGATCATCCGGGATGGTTCCACCTGCTTCACGCGGACCGCGACGAGATTGAGAACGAGCTTGGCTTCGACCTAACTTGGGAGGAGAAGCCAGAGAACAAATACTGCTCGATTCGCGTGCGTGCAGATGCCGACACGCGCGATCCGGACCAGTGGCCGCGAATCCACGAGTGGATGCTCGACAAACTGGAGAGGATGCGCCGTGTCTTCACGAGCCGAGTGAAGAGCTTGGACGACGCGACGTGGGATCCGGACCGGTAGGCCGCGACGGAGAAGGAGTGTTCGGCTCAAGAGGGCGACCTCGTGAGCAGCATACCTCCCCACGATCCGCCCGACCGCCCCCCTGTCGAGCCCCTTGAAGCCGACGTTGAAGTCGCGGCGGATGATCTGCTCCACGCCCCCCAAAAACCTCTTCTTGCCGAGCTTCGCGAAGTTCCGGCAGCGCTTCGGCGTGATCTCGAACCCGACGAGCCCGACGTACTCGCCGACGACCTGAGCCTGCCGCTCGGAGTTGTAGGTCTGGAACCGTTTCTTTGGGTCGAGGGTGTACTCGTAGGCCTTGTTGCGGTCATCGTGCGCAACCACGCCGACCCCTTGGCTGAAGAGCGAGTCGACGACGCAGGCGTGCCCGACGTTCTGGAACTGCCGGGCGTGGGTCGCTTCATGGGCTAGAAGGCTCACGAAGGCCCCGGAGCGTCGGTAGGCGGCGTCGCGCACATTGTGCTTCTTGTCGAAGAAGATCGTCGACTCGACGGTCCTGGAGGCGCCTATGGCGACCGGCGAGCCGGCGAGGAACTTCAGCTTGCCCACGTCGAGGGTGGTGCCGAAGATGGAAGCGAGCAGAGCCTTCTCATCGGCGCTGACGGCCACTTCGGTCCCGGTCTTCTCCGCGACCTTGGCGACCTTCTTGACGAGGGCCTTGGGGAACTGGGCGAGGGCGGGGGCTGCCAGCAGGATGGTGACGACAACACCCACAAGCATGAGGCAGCGGGTGTGCAAGACGCAGTGCCTCATGAAGATGTCTCCGGATTGGACTCGAGGTGGCGCCGGCCGCTCTACTGCGAGATCGGCAGGCAAGCCCCCCACGCGTTTAGGTCGGAGGCCAACGGCACGCACGAATGCGCCTCGGGGCACGACACGGCGCCCGAACCGGGAGCGCACGGTTGGCGACAGACGCCCCCCGACAGGGAGAGCCCAAGACAGACGAGGCGGGGGCCGCAGGTATCGTTGGCCACCGCGTTGTTGCACGGCTGCCCATCGGCCTTGAGGCCAGAGGCTTCACAGTGCGTCCCGGTGGCAACCCCGTCCTCGTCCGCGTCTACGCCGCATCGATGTCCGTTATCGCAGGTGTCAGACTGACACAGATCGCACTCGTAGCCTTGAGCGTAGGACCCGGCGGTGCCCCAGCATTCCCGGTCCAGACGAGCACCCTCGACGCGGCACTTCCACTTCTCGGCATCGCATGAGTGCGACCCG
>CAZQPP010000711.1:0-3747 GCA_964594295.1 uncultured Myxococcales bacterium
GTCACGCCAAACTCGTTCTGGAAGCCGCCGTCGAGGTCGATGCCGAGGCCTCCGTTGTCGGTGATCACGTTCCAGATGACGCTGTTGCCCTCGCCCGGGCCGTCTATGAGCACGCCGGCCCCGTCGTTGTTGGCGATGGCGTTGCTCCATGAGGCCGGCTCCCCGGACCAGCTCGACAGCACCGCCGGCGGCGGGCCCACCGAGACACCCGCGGAGTCCGTGATGCGCACGCCGGGCCCGTCGTTGCCCAGAGCGTTCCAGCCGTCCCGCGTCGTGCCTATCAGGTTCCCGGCGACGGTGACGCCCTCGCTCCTCTCGATGTGCACCCCATACGCGCCGTTGGCGGAGATCTGGTTGGCGGAGCTCTCCGTGCCGCCGCCGACGAGGTGCTCGAGCCCCTCGATGATGCGGATGCCGCCGCCCTGGTTGCCCAACGCGAGGCTACCGGCCACGTCCGTGCCGATGGCGTTGTGCTCCACCACGCACAGCTCCGCGTTTCGCAAGCGGATGCCGGCACCCTTGTTGGCCGAGATCAGGTTGCCCACGCCGTGCGTCGCGCTGCCGATTGCCGTCGAGTCCGCGCGCACGTCTATGCCGTCACCCTCATTCGGGAGCAAGTTGACGCCGGCGAGGTCGGTACCGATGTAGTTGCCCCAGATGGCGTTCTCGGTGGCCTCTCCGCGGCCGCTGACGTGGACCCCGTCCTCGCCGTTGGCCGAGATGATGTTGCCTTCGCCATCCTGGGTGCCGCCGACCACGTTCTCGCTGCCGTCCTCGACGCGCACCCCGTCCTCGGTGTTGCCGATGGGGCTCACAGCGTCGACGGCGAGGCCTATCAGGTTGCCCTGCACGGCGTTCCAGTCCGCGCCCCGGATGAAGACCCCGTGCTGTCCGTTGCCCGAGATCACGTTGAAGTCTGCCGAGGGCAGGCCTCCGACGCGGTTGGTCTGGCCGCCTTCGATGCGCACGCCGGAGTGGCCGTTGCCGCGCTCCACGAGGCCGGTGGGCCCGACCCCGATGAAGCACCCGGCCACCACGTTGTCGTCACCGTCGACGCGGACGCCGTTGGCGTCGAAGCGCATGATGACGAAGCCGCGCACCTCGCTGTCGTCTCCGAAGAGACGCAGCCCGTCGGTGCCGAGGCCCGCGCCCTCACCGTCGAGGATGACGAGCGGCCGGTCCTCGTAGTCCGGCTGGGTCGTGGCGTCGAGGGCGAGGGGGCCTTCCACGGGCGGGAGGGCCTGGGTGGGCCGAATGTACCAGGTGCCCGTCTGGACCAGGTAGTTGGAGTCGCTCTTCGTGAGCCTGAACATCGAGCGCTGCGGGCCGGCCGCGATGTTCGCGTTCGTGATCAGCTGCCTCAGCGAGCCCTGCACGGTGGCCGCCCCCGAGCCGGAGTCGTCTCCGTCGCGGGTGTTCGTGACGGTCTGGAAGCTGAAGCCGTAGACCAGCGCCTGCGTGTCCTCCGGGAGACGGACGCGGGCTACGTGCTGCGCCCGGGTCAGGGAGCCGAAGTAGTCGGAGCTCCCCGCCTCGCGGCCGCCGAAGAGCGGTCCGGCCGTGCTCGTGAAGCTCTGGCTCGCGTCCTGGGCCCCCGAGCCGAGCACGCTGCCCCTCGGCCCGTAGGTCTGCTCCGCCCAGGTGCCGTCGTCCTCATTGGCGCTCAGGCCGAGGGAGTCCACCGTGACCCAGTAGGTCCCCGCGCCGAGACCCGCCACGGAGAAGTCTCCGTCGTCTCCGGTCCTGCGATTCGCGACGATCTCGTCTCCTGCGCCCGGCACCCCGTCGGCGTTGTCCCGGTAAACCCGGATCCTGACGCCGGCCCGGCGCACGCCATCGCCGAGGTTGCCGTCGCCGTCTCGGTCCTCGATCACGACGCCCCTGATGGGCACCGTCTCGCAGGTCCCCTCGTCGGTACACACGCCCTCTGTGCCAGCCTCGTCGACGCAGGTGATGTCGGGCGTGACGATGAGGTTGCAGGCGCCGGTGACGGCGTTGCACTCGTCCCTCGTGCAGGGGTTCGAGTCGTCGCAGTCGCCGTCTGCCGTGCAGCAGCCCTCTATTGGCTCTCCGCGGCACTGACCGTTCTGGCACTGATCGGGGCCGGTGCAGACGTTGCCGTCGTCGCAGCCGCCTTCGGCCGGCGCGTGGGTGCACAACAAGGAGGGATCGCAGGCATCCTCGGTGCAGGGATCCCCGTCGTCACAGTCCGGCGCATCTCCGGGCGCGCACTGGCCGTGCTGACAGGTCTCCTCGCCGTTGCATGGATCCCCGTCTCCGCAGGGCGTACCGTTCTCGGCGTTCGGGTGGATGCAGCCGTCATCGGGATCACAGTCATCCCGGCTGCAGGGATCTCCGTCGTCGCAGTCCGGCGGCGTCCCCGGCCGGCAGAAGAAGCCCTGGCAGCTCTCCTCGCCGTTGCACGCGTCGTCGTCGGCGCAGCTCGTGCCCGGGGCGGCGGCCTCCCGGACGCAGCCTCTCTGCGGGTCGCAGCTCTCCACCGTGCAGGGGTTGTCGTCCATGCAGTCGACAGGCTCGCCGAGCATGCAGACGCCGCTCAGGCACTTCTCCAAGCCGTTGCAGAGGTCTCCGTCGCTGCAGGGCCAATCGTCCTCGACAAACTCGGGGTAGCAGCCGTTCTTCGGGTGGCAGAGGTCTCGGACGCAGGGGTTGGAAGCGTTCTGGTCGCAGACGAGGCGGCCGGTGCTCTGGCACACTCCTCCCTGGCAGGTCTCGGTGCCGTTGCAGACGTCCTCGTCGTCGCAGACGGCTCCCTCGTCGGGCACGTGGGTACACCCCGTGGCCGGGTCGCAACCGTCCGCGGTGCAGGGGTTGCCGTCGTCGCAGTCGGGCGGCTGCCCGGGCTCGCAGAGGCCGCTCGTGCAGAGCTCGACGCCGTTGCACAGGTCCCCGTCGCTGCACACGATCCCGTCCGCCGAGAGGGTGTGGACGCAGCCCGTCCCGGGATCGCACTGATCGGTGGTGCAGGGCTTCTCGTCGTCACAGTCGAGGGGCTCCGCCGCGGCTCTGCACACGCCCTCGAAGCACAGCTCCTCGCCGTCACAGAGGTCCTCGTCCGGGCACGGCGTCTCGTCGGCCATCGCCTCGAGCACACAGGCTCCGGTCGTCGCGTCGCAGCTTCCGGTGCGGCAGGGCCTCGGGTCCTCGCAGTCCGCGTCGGAGCTGCAGCAGCCTTCCGTGGGTGTGCCTTCGCACTGGCCCGCGAGGCAGACGTCGCCCTCGGTGCAGGCGATGCCGTCGTCGCAGCTCAGGTTCTCGGCTGCCGCGGCGTCGTGTGTGCAGCCGCCGGCCTCGGGATCGCAGTCGTCGACGGTGCAGGGGTTGCCGTCGTCGCAGTCGGTGAGCTCGCCGAGCCTGCACGCGCCGTCGAGGCACGTCGGCGTCGCCGCGCACGGCCCGCCGTCCCCGCAGACCGTGCCGGCCGGCGCGGGGTCGTGGATGCAGCCCTCGCCTTCTACGCAGCCGTCGAGGGTGCAGATCTCGCCGTCGTCGCAGTCGGGGCTCACGCCCTCCTTGCACGTGCCCGAGGCGCAGACCTCGATGCCGTTGCAGGGGTCGCCGTCGTCGCAGTCCGCGTCCGTGTTGCAGCAGCCTTCGACGGGGCTCCCCTCGCAGAGGCCGCCGGCGCACGCGTCTTCCGCCGTGCACGGGTTCGAGTCGTCGCAGGGGATGGCGTCCTCGCCGGGCTCGTGCGTGCAGCCCGTCTCCGCGTCGCAGGTGTCGACC
>CAZQPP010000712.1:0-3721 GCA_964594295.1 uncultured Myxococcales bacterium
TCGGCGTCCGGCGGAGGTCCCGTGTCGGTCGCGGTGTCCTCGGCGGTGTCGGTCGTGCCCGGATCGGCGCTCGCGTCCTCCTCCACGTCCGCTGGTCCGGGGTCCGAGCCGGTGTCCCCGGGAGCATCCGGCGGCCCGGGATCAGTCGCCGCGTCCGGCGAGCCCTCCGAGCCCCCGGTATCCGGCGTCAACGCATCTCCTCCGCCTGGTTGCTGGACGTCGGGAGCTGCCTCACCCGCGTCTTCGCATCGGCACGAAGGGTTGACGAGCGACAGCGAGAAGGCAAGGACCAGCGCGACGGCGTGAAGGCGAGGCATGCTCCGCTCCTTGGATCGCTCCGGTCGGCCCCAAGCCGGCCCGGCAGCTGTGACGGCGACCAGGAGACAATACCGGGCCGGCTTGCGATGTCGAGGGTGCGTCTACTCCAGGAACCACCGGCCGATGGCCGGCGGATTCAGCCGTTGGCCGTTAGCCGTTAGCTGCCTGCCCCGCTAACTGCCAACAGCTGATGGCTAATCGCTCGATCCGACACCGCCAGGCGGCGGATCGCGCTACTCGAAGACGACGTACCCCACCTGCTCGGTGGTGTGCCTCCGCTCCCAGTCCATGGCTCGGTCCTCGTCGACGGCGAGCTTCAAGCTCGTGGAGGACACGGCCCCCTCGCCGTAGAGGATCGCCCAGCCGCCGTTGCCGCCGTCCATGCCTGCCATGGTGACCACGGCGGTGGAGGCCGAGGACAGCCCGGACAGGTTGTAGGAGTAGGGAGGTCTGTCGCCCGCTCCCCTGATGGTGTCGGCGCCGAGGGCCGCGCTGAAGCCCACCGTGCCGTCCAACGCGCCCATGGAGCCGGTGCCGGCTTCGATGACGATGTAGCCGATGGTCTCGTCGGCCCGGTAGCGAGCCCGGTCCTCGCCCACGTGCTTGCCGGTGCGCAGGGTCGTCCGGTCGGGCGGGTTCCAGGGCCTCGAGCCGCGGCACCAGAACGTAGACCAGCGCGGGTCGTTGAAGGTCATGACCTGACCGAGCACGACCGGGGCGTTGTATGGCTGCGCGTAGGAGCGGGCCTGACCGTGCCACGGTCCTCTGCGGTCGGTCACGGTGGAGGTGTACTTCACTGCCTCCATCTGCACGCCGTGGGTTGCCAGGTCGTAGACGCCCTCTTCCACCACCATGTACTGGACCTCGACGCCGGCGAGGGCGCTGCTCCAGCGGTCGGCGGACTGGACCAGCAGCTCGAAGCCGCTCCCCGCGGCGTTGCGGATGCGGACCACGGCCGGGCGCACGGAGGCGTCGTATCGTGCGCTCGCCACCACCACCATGGAGTCGTAGCTGCGGGCGAGGCTCACCGTGATCCAGTTGCCGCCGCTGACCGCGACGCCGGTGGACAGGTAAGGCGCGGCGCCGGCCATGCACAGGTCCGAAGCCTCGTCGCAGCCCTCGCCGTGGCAGGGGTCGGCGCCTGCCTGGCAGTCGAGGAGCGCGTCGCAGGTCTCGACCCCGTTGCAGAACAGAGCGTCGTCGCAGACGGCGTCGTCCGCGGTGTGGCCGCAGGAGTCCGTGTCCTCGTCGCAGCTGTCGGCCGTGCAGGCTACTCCGTCGTCGCAGCCGGCAGAGATCGCGCCGGTGCAGCCGATGCCCGGCGTGCACACCTCCTCGCCGTTGCAGAACAGGCCGTCCGCGCAGAGCACGTGGTCGGGCGCGACGGCGCAGGCGCCAGCGTCCTCGTCACAGTAGTCGATGGTGCAGCCGATGCCGTCGTCGCAGGTCACGGCGGCGCCGGTCTGGCACCCGGCCACCGGGTCGCAGGTCTCGGCACCGTCGCAGTAGAGCCCGTCGTCGCAGAGCGCGTCGCTGGGGGTGGCGGTGCAGGAGTCCGTGTCCTCGTCGCAGTAGTCGACGGTGCAGGCGACGCCGTCCTCGCAGGCGACAGGGGCGCCGGGCTGGCAGGCGCCCGCCCCGTCGCAGGTCTCGACGCCGTTGCAGTAGAGCCCGTCGTCGCAGTCGAGGTCCGCGGTGCAGGGAGCGATCGGCTCCGCGAAGACGACGTAGCCCACCTGCTCGGTGGTGTGCCTGCGCTCCCAGTCCATGGCCCGATCCTCCTCGACGGCGAGGCTCAGGCTCGCAGCCGAGACGGCGTCGGCCCCGTAGAGCACGGCCCAGCCGCCGTTGTCGCCGTCCATGGCCGCCATGGTGGCGACGGCGGTCGAGGCCGAGGAGAGCCCGGACAGCGCGTAGCTGTACGGAGGCGCGTCGAAGACACCCCGGATCGAGTCCGCGCCCAGGGCCGCGGTG
The DNA here is from genome assembly GCA_964594295.1 of uncultured Myxococcales bacterium. Classification (GTDB taxonomy): domain Bacteria; phylum Myxococcota_A; class UBA9042; order UBA3505; family UBA3505; genus CAZQPP01. Next base: position 2,293 of record CAZQPP010000712.1, read on the forward strand.
TAGGAGAGCGGGGCTCCGCCGACCATGCCCATGGTCCCGGAGCCGGACTCCAAAACGATGTAGCCGACGGTCTCGTGGGCCCGGTGGTGGGCGCGGTCCTCGCCCACGTGCTTGCCCGCGCGGAGCGTAGAGTCGGGCGGGTTCCAGAACGCCGAGCCGCTGCGGCACCAGAAGGCGGACCAGCGCCGGTCGTTGAAGCTCATGACCTGCCCGAGGACGACGGGGGCGTCGTAGGCCTGGGCGTAGGAGCGGGCCTCGGCGCGCCAGGAGCGCCTCCGGTCGGTGACGGTCGACAGGTACCTCACGGCCTCCATCTTCACGCCGTGGGTCTCCACGTCGTAGACGCCTTCCTCCACCACGAGCCAGTGCACCTCCACGCCGGCGACGAAGGCGCCGCGGCGGTCGGCGGTCTGCACCGCGAGCTCGAGGCTGCTCCCGGCGGCGTTGCGGACGCGGACCACGACCGGCGGGCCCGAGCGGTCTTCGTAGCGGGCGGTGGCTACCACGACCATGGAGTCGTACGAGCGCCCGAGGGTCACGGTGGTCCATCCCTCCGCGCTCGCCGCGGTCCCCGTGGAGAGGTAGGGCGGCGCGTAGGCGACGCAGGCGTCCTGGGCGTCGTCACAGCCCTGACCCGGGCACGGGTCGGCGCCGGCCTGGCAGTCGAGGAGCGGGTCGCAGGTCTCGACTCCGTTGCAGAACCGGCCGTCGTCGCAGGCGTCGTCGCAGGCGCTGAAGTCGCAGGAGTCGGTGTCCTCGTTGCACGAGTCGAGGGTGCAGCCGACCGAGTCGTCGCAGAGCACCGGGGCGCCGGACGCGCACCCGAAGCTCGGGTCGCAGGTCTCGTCGCCGTTGCAGTACTCGCCGTCGTCGCAGTGCGCGTCGTCGGGAGTGGCGGCGCACGCGTCCGCTGCCTCGTCGCAGTAGTCGACGGTGCACTTGATGGAGTCGTCACAGGTGACCGTGGCGCCCGCCTGGCAACCGGCCAGCGCGTCGCAGGACTCGACGCCGTTGCAGTAGGCGCCGTCGTCGCAGGCGGCGTCGCTGGGGGTGTGCTCGCAGGAGTCGGTGGCCTCGTAGCAGTAGTCGAGGGTGCACGGGACCCCGTCGTCGCAGGTGACCGCGGTGCCCGCCTGGCACCCGGCGACCGCGTCGCAGGACTCGACGCCGTTGCAGTAGGCGCCGTCGTCGCAGGCTGCGTCGCTTGGCGCGTGGTCGCAGGAGTCGGTGGCCTCGTTGCAGGAGTCCGTGGTGCAGGCGAAGCCGTCGTCGCAGGAGACCGCGCTGCCGGCCTGGCAGCCGGCGGTGGCGTCACAGGACTCGACGCCGTTGCAGAAGTCGCCGTCCGCGCAGAGCGTGTCGTCCGGCGCGCCGGCGCAGGCGTCGGCGGCCTCGTCGCAGAAGTCGCCGGTGCACGCGATGCCGTCGT
>CAZQPP010000713.1:0-3714 GCA_964594295.1 uncultured Myxococcales bacterium
CCCCGAACTTCATCGCCAACCGCATCGGCGTCTACGCCGTGCAGCTCGCGATGAACCTCCTGGAAGAGGGCTACAGCATCGAGGAGATCGACGCCGTGGCAGGGCCTCCCCTGGCCAAGCCGAGGAGCGCGGTCTTCCGGACCGCCGACCTCGTCGGACTCGACACCCTCATCCACGTCGTCAAGAACTGCTACGACCTGCTCACCGAGGACCCCCACCGCGACGCCTTCAAGACCCCGGACTTCGTCAAGACGATGGTCGAGAAGGGCTGGACCGGGAACAAGGGCGGCCAGGGCTTCTACAAGAAGACCAAGGTGGAGGGTAAGCGGGTCATCCTCGCTCTCGACACCAACACCCTCGAGTACAACGAGAAGCAGAAGGTCCGCTTCGAGTCGACCGGCAAGACCCGCGGCCAGGACGACCCGGCGAAGCGCGTCAAGATCATGCTCGAGGCCGACGACCGCGGCGGCGAGATCGCGCGGCGCCTGACCCTGCCGACCCTCTGCTACGCGGCGAGCCTCATCCCCGAGATCGCGGACACCATCCAGGACGTCGACAACGCGATGAAGTGGGACATCGGCCCCTTCGAGTGCGCCGACGCCATCGGCATCGACAACCTCATGGGCATGCTCGAGACCGCCGGCATCGAGCCCCCCGAGATCCTGACCCGCGTGGCCAAGGGCGCGGGCACCTTCTACGCCCAGGGCGAGAAGGGCCAGAACCTCGTCGCCGTGCCCGCGACCGGCGTGCACACCGTGCTCGCTCCGCCGAAGGGCTCCATCTCCCTGCAGGCCGTCAAGGACACGGGCGGGCTCGTCCACAAGGACGTCTCCGCGTCGCTCCTCGACCTCGGCGAGGGCGTGTTCTGCGTCGAGTTCCACTCCAAGATGAACGCCGTCGACGACAGCATCATCAAGATGCTCGGCGAGGGCGTAGCGCGCGCCGAGAAGGAGGGCTGCGGCCTCGTCATCACCAACGAGGCTGAGCACTTCAGCGTCGGAGCCAACCTCCTGCTCATCCTCATGGCCGCCAAGCAGAAGGCCTGGGACCAGCTCGAGCAGACCGTCACCAGCTTCCAGCACGCCAACCGCGGCCTCCGTCAGGCCCAGGTGCCCGTCGTGGCGGCTCCCTTCGGCTTCACCTTCGGCGGCGGCCTCGAGGTCTGCCTCGGCGCCGACGCCGTCATGCCCCACATCGAGTGCTACCACGGCCTCGTCGAGGTCGGCGTGGGTGTCATCCCCGGCGGCGGCGGCTGCAAGGAGGTCCTGATCCGCTGCCTCGAGAACGTGCCGGCGGGCGTGGACGTCTTCCCCTACGTCATGCACGCCTTCCAGAGCATCGGCATGGCCAAGGTCGCCGAGAGCGCCGAGGAGGGCAAGGCCCTCGGCTACATGCGCAGGAGCGACAACATGGTCCTGAACCGTGACGAGCTCACGGCGAGGGCCAAGCAGAAGGTCTTGGGCATGTACCGCGCGGGCTACGTCCCGCCGCCGGACCCGATGGTGCGCGTGCCCGGCCGCGAGGGCATCGCCAACCTCACCGCCGGCATCCAGGGCATGATCTGGGACGGCTGGATCAGCGAGCACGACGGCCTCATCGGCCGCGGGCTGGCCAGGATCCTGAGCGGGGGCGACGTCGCCAGCGGCACCGTCGTCACCGAGGAGCGCCTGATGGAGCTCGAGATGGAGGTCTTCTTGTCGCTGTGCGGCGAGGAGAAGTCCCAGGCCCGGATGGAGCACATGCTCACCACCAACAAGCCGCTCCGCAACTAGCCCCGGCACAAGAGGAGAGAACAAATGCGTGATGCCTACATCGTCAGCGCCGCAAGGACGGCCTGCGGCCGGGGCAAGAAAGGCTCGCTCCGGCAGACCCGCCCCGAGGACCTCGGGCGCCTCGCCATCCGCGGGGCGCTCGCGGGCGTGCCCGACCTCGACCCGGCAGACGTCGACGACGTCGTCTTGGGCTGCGCCATGCCCGAGGGCTCCCAGGGCATGAACCTGGCCCGGGTCACGTCGCTCTACAGCGGCCTCCCGGACACCGTGCCCGCGGCCACCGTCAACCGCTTCTGCAGCTCAGGCCTCCAGACCATCGCCCAGGCGGCGATGGCGGTCATGGGCGGCTTCGTGGACACCGTCGTCGCCGGCGGCATCGAGACCATGACGCTGGTCCCCATGCCGGGCTTCCACTTCAGCGCGCACCCGACCATCGCCGTCGACATGCCCGAGATCTTCATGGGCATGGGCACGACGGCGGAGAACGTGGCGGTGCGCTTCGACGTGACCCGCGAGCAGCAGGACGAGTTCGCCTACCACAGCCACAAGAAGGCGGCCGCCGCCATCGAGGCCGGCAAGTTCAAAGATGAGCTGGTCCCGGTGCCCTACGAGATCCGGGACGAGAAGACCGGCGAGCTGAGCACCGGCACCCTCGACGTCGACGAGACCGTCCGCGGCGAGACCACCCTGGAAGGCCTGGCCAAGCTGCGCCCGGCCTTCAACCCCAAGGGCAGCGTCACGGCGGGCAATTCCAGCCCGCTCTCCGACGGCGCCGCCGCCGTCATCGTGATGAGCGGGGACGCCGTCAAGCGCTTCAACGCGACGCCCATCGTGCGCCTCGTCGACTTCCAGGTAGTCGGCGTGGCCCCCGACATCATGGGCATCGCCCCGTCAGTGGTCGTACCGAAGCTCTACGAGCACGCCGGTGTCTCCCAGGAGGACATCGACATCTTCGAGCTCAACGAGGCCTTCGCCTCTCAGTCGGTCTACTGCGTCCGCGAGCTCGGCATCGACCCGGACAAGGTCAACGTCAACGGCGGCGCCATCGCCCTCGGCCACCCGCTCGGGGCCACCGGCGCCAAGCTGACCGCGACCATCGTCCACGAGCTGAAGAGGCGGCAAGCCCGCTACGGCATCGTCAGCATGTGCATCGGCGGCGGCCAGGGAGCCGCGGCCCTGTTCGAGCGCTGCTAGCCTGCGCGCCGTAGTCCAGCGGGTCGCCAGAGCCCGCGTCGAAGTATCGGACCAGACGGTCGGGGCCATAGGCCCCGGCCTGATGGTCCTGCTCGGCGCCGGCGCCGGCGACTCCGAGAGCCAGGCAGCCTGGATGGCGAGGAAGATCGCCGAGCTGCGCATCTTCCAAGACGACCAGGGCAAGATGAACCGCTCCGTCGAGGACGTCGGCGGAGCGGTCCTCATCGTCAGCCAGTTCACCCTCTACGGCGACTGCCGCAAGGGGCGGCGCCCCTCTTTCGTGCACGCCCTCGCCCCCGACGCGGCCAACGCCCTCGTGGAGCACACGGTCGCCTTGCTGCGCGAGCGCGGCCTGAAGGTGGAGACGGGGGAGTTCGGCGCCTCCATGCAGGTCGAGCTGGTCAACGACGGGCCGGTGACCCTGCTGCTCGAGTCCCCTTGAAGCTGGAGCTGAGCTGGGGCCCGAGCTGGCTGCCTCTGCCTCCGGAGGCCGTCTCCGTCCTCGAGGTGCTGGCGATCCTCTCGCTGGTCATGGTCCTCGCCGGGGTAGTCCTGGTGCCCATCTTCGTCGCGCGCATCCCTGCGCGCTACTACGTCGACCCTCCACCGAAGGCCTCCGGCTGGGAGAGCCGCCACCCTGCTCAGCGCGTGCTCCTCCACGTGGCTCGCAACGTGCTCGGCTGGGTGCTCGTGGTCGCCGGCCTGGCCATGCTCGCCCTGCCCGGCCAGGGCCTGCTCTCCATCGTCG
>CAZQPP010000714.1:0-3701 GCA_964594295.1 uncultured Myxococcales bacterium
ATCTCGGGCTCGCACCGACGCACGAGGCGCCCGCCGTGATCCAAGGCGAGTGCGCGAGCTTCGATCCCGAACTGGGCGGCCGCTGAACCGCATTCTACCGGGTCCCCTCGCGACCGGCACACGCCCGGAAGTCCCGGTCGCGCCAGACCGTATAGAATTCCATTGCCTCCTCGCGATGCGATGCCCTGGATTCGTACAGGTGGTTGATGTCGGTCATCTGCCACTCCCCCTTCGTGTCGAGGACCATGGGTCCGCCTTCCGCCCCCACCCGTAGCACCCCGCCACCGGGGGTGATGTAGTAGGCGTCGCCCTCGGGGAACAGGTCCGCTCGGTCGCTCATCGGCTAGTCCTCCGGCTGCTGTCGCTGTCACTGCGTGACCAAGATAGGCCTGCCAGCGCGCAAGTCACTACCTGCGACGGGACAGGTTCGCTACATCAAGATGCTGGCGCCAACCCACGAGAATGAGATAGCTTTCCCGCATGGCCGGAACAAAACGCCCTCGTAGGCGCTCCAAGTGGGAACGAGAGGAGCTTCTCCGAAAGGTCGAGGACCTGATGGCGGAAGGTTCGGTGGGCGTGCGCGAGATCGGCGAGCAACTCGACCTGCCAACGACGACGGTCCATCGGTACCAGTCAGAGGTCCGCTCACGGTGGCGGCGGCGTGAGTCCTACGAGGACGTCGAGTCGCGGCGACGCGCTCTCATCCGCCAAACACAGCTTCTTCAACAGCTTGCGTGGCGGCAACTCCGGCGCAACGAAGGCGAGGCCGCGCCTCCGGCCTGGGGCCGGATGCTCCTTCGCGCCATACGTCAGGAAGCTTGGCTTGCCGGCATGGACAGCGTGGCCAAGCACGGCCTCCCACCGACTGAGGAGGAGCTTGCAGCGGCTCGCAAAGAGGAAGAGGCCATCAAGGAAGAACTCGCGGTCCCAGAATGGGCGAACATAAGAATCTACGACTTCCTTGCTGCGGTTCAATTCGGGAACCTTGGCCCAGAGGATAGCTATTGCATCTGACCTTGGCGGCTGTGGCCCCAGCGTTGCGTGAGAAGCCAACGCGGGCACGCCGAGCAAGGCGCGCTACAGGCGTTGAAGGAGATAGGGGAGATCCATGCGGCGGCCGTGTTTTGGACCTCCCCGCTGGGAGCACAACCTCGACGTGGCGCGGTAGCACCTCCAAATCGACACGCTAGTCGAGGCGTCGAGGGATGCCACGCTCACCACCCTTGATCTCTGCGTGTATTATGTAGTACACACTACTCATGCCACACCCATTCGGCCCCTACGCGCGCGAACGGCGCGATGCACTCCGGCAAGACGACCCGCGCTTCTCTGTCCGGCAGGTCGCGGGCCGGGTCGGGATCGAGCCCTCGTATTTGAGCAAGGTGGAACGTGGCGAAGTCGCCCCGCCGTCCGAGCAGACCATAGTCCGCCTTGCTGAGGAGCTTGGAGAGGACAAGGATTTGCTCCTCGCCCTCGCAGGCAAGGTCTCCTCGGACCTCGCCACCATCATCCGAAAGCGGCCCCAGCTCTTCGGCCAGATCATCCGAGAGCTTGCCGAGATGCCCGACCACGCGGTGCTCCGTGTCGTTCGTGAGGTGCGCGACGGTGGCTGGTAGCCCCAAGGAGAACGCCCCATGATCGAGCTTCGCAATGACGCGTTGATCTTCAACTTCCCGGAGGTCCACCCGAAGGCACGCTTGAGGGTGTCCTTCCAGCGGACTCTGCGCATCCCCGACGACGGCCGCGACTACCCCCTCCCGCCTGGGCTCGGGTGCTTTCCCCTCAAGCACGTAGACGACCACGCCAAGACCGTCCCGGCGTCCTGGTTGAGGCACGGTGGCGTCATGCTCCCGATGTACCAGTCCGAGGCCATGTGGCTGAACTTTGACTCGGACTACGTGAACGGTCACGGCGTGCCCTGGCCCTTCGCGATGAAGATCGCGACCGGCAAGGTCAGCGCGGTGACCGGTGAGGCCTGGACGGAGGATCTGAAAGCCGGCGGGCGCCAGGACTACGTGGTCGTGCCCGAGCAGCCGTGGCTCGACGGCTACGTCGTCGAACGGGGGCTCATCCGCCAGTTCGTGGCGATGCCGCTCGGCGCCGGCTACTCCGCCGAGGAGCAGATCACGGGCGCCGGGGAGGTCGGGGGCATCCAGATCCTCGTGCGGCCGATGCGGCGCGAAGCCTTCGAGAAGCGCTTTCCCAAGCGCAGGCGCATGGAGATGGGCATGCCCTGCTGCCCTCCGGCCTTCGCGGTAGCCGACGAGGAAGCCGCCTACGACATGGGTCTCGCACCCGGCGGCCGCATGCGCCAGGAGATCTACGACGACCCCTACGATCCCGGAGACTGGGACCTGGCCCGCAGCTCACGCTGCTTCGTGCACATCGCCAACTCGTTGGTGTGGCGTGCAATCGCAGGCTCGGAGCCGCCGACAGCCCCGCTGACGGCCTCCGAGTACACCGATGCCGGGCTGCCATGGTTCGAGTACTACGACGACAAGCACCAAGTGCTGTCGAGCGCGCCAGCGTTGGAGAAGCTAAGGAGCGTCTCGGAGATCGGCAAGGACCGCGGCGACGTGCCCCTCCCGGAGAACGAGACGGTCGATCCGCTGAACATCGTCGACATCCGCGCGAACCTTCGGCCAGGCCAGGTTCGCGAGGGGACCTTCTGACAGCCCGCTAGAAGTCCCCGTCCTTCGCCAGCGCATCCCAATCGAGGTCATGGACCCGCCTGCGGATCTCGCCCAGGATGTCCTCGCTGGGGAAGCCCTCCATCGAACCGTCCCAGGTGAACTCCACCTCCACGGAGAACACGAAGACCTCCCGACCGGTACACAACCGCACCCGGCGAGAATCCGCTAGGACGCGTTCTCGCTCCCGGACGTTGGCCTGCTCCTGCTCACTGACGTCTTCCACGGCTGGCTCGCCATAGAGCATCCTCAAGTGGGTCTCGATGTCCTCTTGGTCAGGCATCTCTGTCACCGCCACAACTGGCCTGCGCCTCACCGGCTCCGCCTTGCCTCTCGCTCACGTTCGCGCTTGCCCACGGCCCGCTCCTACAGGCGCTTCCCTCGTTCCGCCATTGGCAAGCATACCGGAAAGAACCGGCTTTGCGTTGGCCGGCGCGCGACCTCATTCGGAGTCGACATGCGCACACGTCAACAGGGCTGTGGCGCATGGGGCGCTCGAAGGCAGCCTCCGTTGATCCGGAACCTGGAGAGCCCCCGCTCAGCACGTTGGCTTCAACGCGCGCGTGTGCCATCGTGCCCAACGGCGCATTTGTTGGATAGGCGATGAGGTCGGAGGCAATCGGTCGAAGCTGGAGCCGGGCGGAGCCAAGCTCGTGAGTCAGCTACTTCCAGGAAGTCACGTAGAGCTTCGCGGCCTCCTGTGGCAGGTCGTAGACAGCCACCCTACGGGCGAACAGGAGCTGTACCGTTTGCGCTGTGCGGCCGGCGCGCTCGCGGGTGAGGAGATCGAGGTGCTCAGCCCGCTGGAACGGATCGTTCCGGTCAGCACCGACTTGGACCCAGTCCGGGCGGCCAGGCTCCAACAATGGCGCCTCTACCACCAGGCCTTCCTGCTGGACCAGGCCCTCGGGCCCGAGTTCCTGACCGCAACCCAGCCAGGTCGGATTCGCTTCCACCCCTACCTGCCGTTGTCGCACACTGACCAGGCTCGCTGAGGCCTGAAACCCCGGA
>CAZQPP010000715.1:0-3697 GCA_964594295.1 uncultured Myxococcales bacterium
GTGCCGTCGGCCTTGCAGGGCCTGGTGTCGTTCTCGCACTGGTCGGTGTCGCTGCCGTCGCAGGCATCGCCGAGGGTCGTGAAGTCCTCGTCGGTCTCGCCGTCGCAGTCATCGTCGACGAGGTTGCAGATCTCCGTTATGTCGGTCGTCGCCTCGTTTACGCAGTGCACGCCCGTGCCGTCAGGCTTGCAGGTGTAGGTGCCGTTCTTGCACAGGTCGGTGTCCGTGCTGTCGCAGGCCACGCCGAGGGCAGGGTAGCTCTCGTCGGTCTGGCCGTCGCCGTCACCGTCGACTCCATCGCAGGGGCACAGCGGCGTGAAGCTGTGCGCCTGCACCACGTCGATCAACACATTGTCGCGGTGGTTTCCACCGCCGCCGCGGCATACGAGGGCCGCGTCGAGCGTGAGCACGACGCCAAGCTGGAACACCGTGTCCTGCAGCCCGGCCGCGTTCGGGCTGGTGCCCAGGTAGACCCAGTTGCCGCCGGGTTCACGCGCGTAGGCGTGGTAGTTGTGCCGCGTGTTGCAGCCCGAGCTGCAGCCGTCGCCGCAGACGCTGCTCGTGGACATCGAGACCACGCGCAGCTCCTGCGCGCCCACCACGCCGCCGAAGTCGACCTTGATGCACGCCGACACGTAGCGGGAGCTGTCGTTGGGGTCGGGGTAGATGACGCCGTCCCAGTTGTCGGTGGCCGCGGTCCGCGCCATGCCGGCGAACACCCCGTCGGCGACGAGGACCGCTCCCTCGTTGCAGGTGAGCTGCCAGTAGTTGGACGCTCCGGTGGCGGAGTGAACCGTGATCCCGGCCGCGGGCTCGTCCGTGCCGCCGTCGCAGTCGTTGTCCGCGCCGTCGCAGGCCTCCGTGGCCGCGCCTTCCATCGCGTCGCAGCTCTGCGCCTCCCCGCCCGAGCAGTTGTCGATGGTGTGCTCGCATGCCCCGAGGCCGCAGGTCGTCGTCCCGAGCCCGTCGTCGGTGACGCCGTTGCAGTCCTCGTCGGTGCCGTCGCAGGTCTCCGCGATGTCGGTGGTGCTCTCGTTGACGCACTCGAGGCCCGTGCCGTCCGCCTTGCAGGTCCACGTGCCATGCTCGCACTCGTCCGTGTCGTCGCCGTCGCAGGCGAGGCCCTTGTCCGCGAAGTCCTCGTCCGTGTCCCCGTCGCAGTCCTCGTCCGTGCCGTCGCAGGTCTCGGCGATATCGGTCACCGTCTCGTTGACGCACTCGATCCCGTAGCCGCTCGCCTTGCAGGTCCAGGTCCCGTTCGCGCAGTCGTCGCTGTCCGACCCGTCGCACGCGGCCCCCTTGTCGGGGAAGGCCTCGTCGGTCTCCCCGTCGCAGTCCTCGTCCACGTCGTTGCACAGCTCGGGAGCGCCCGCGAAGCCGTCGTCGGTGTTGCCGTCGCAGTCGTTGTCCAAGCCGTCGCAGACCTCCTGCGTGGACCCCTCGAAGGCGTTGCAGCTCTGGGTCTCTCCGCCGGCGCAGTTGTCCACCGTGTGCTCGCACTCGCCGAGCCCGCAGGTCGTCTGCCCGAGGCCCTCGTCGGTCTGCCCGTCGCAGTCCTCGTCGATGCCGTCGCAGCTCTCGCTGAGGTCCGTCGGGCTCTCGTTGACACACTCGAGCCCGCTGCCGTCGGCCTTGCAGGTCCACGTCCCGTTCTGGCAGAGGTCCGAGTCCGCCCCGTCGCAGGCCGAGCCCTTCTCGGCGAAGGCCTCGTCGGTGTCCCCGTCGCAGTCGTCGTCCAAGGCGTTGCAGGCCTCGGCCACGTCCGCGGGCGACTCGTTGACGCACTCGAGGCCCGCGCCGTCGGCGGTGCAGGTCAGAGTGCCGTTCTCGCAGGCGTCGCCGTCGGCGCCGTCGCAGGCGTTGCCCTTCTCGGCGAAGTTCTCGTCGGTGTCACCGTCGCAGTCCTCGTCGGTACCGTCACAGGTCTCGGTGATGCTCGTGACGGACTCGTTGACGCACTCGAGCGTGCTGCCGTCGGCCTTGCAGGTCCAGGTGCCGTTGGCGCACTTGTCGCTGTCGCCACCGTCGCAGGCTGCCCCCTTGTCGGGGAAGTCCTCGTCCGTCGAGCCGTCACAGTCGTTGTCCGCCGCGTCGCAGGTCTCGGCCGCGGCCTGGGTGACGACCTGGTCGCATGCCAGCGCAAAGACGTCGGCCGTGCTGCAGACCACCGAGCCGCCCGTGCAGTCCCCGGTGCCGCACGGGGCTTCGAGCACCTTCCCAGCATCACCCGCGAAGGGACCGCCGTCGTAGGTCACGGTGCCGCCGGCCTCGTAGTCCTCGTCGGCCACGCCGTCACAGTCGTTGTCGGCCCCGTCGCAGCTCTCGCTCGTCGCGTTGCTCGCCGAGTCGCACCAGAGCGTCATGCGAGCCGGGTCGGAGCTGTTGCAGACCACCGTTCCGCCCGCGCATGGCCCGCTCCCGCACGAGTCGCCGAGCGCGAGCCCGGTCGTGCCGTCGGCGTCGGTGTAGGTCACCGTACCGCCGGTCTTGAAGTCTTCGTCGGTGTCACCGTCACAGTCGTCGTCCACGCCGTTGCAGACCTCGGTCTGGCCGGCCCCGCTCTCGTTGACGCACTCGAGGCCCGTGCCGTCCGCCTTGCAGGTCCAGGTCCCCGTGGCGCAGTCGTCCACGTCGTCCCCGTCGCAGGCCTGACCGAGCTCCGCGAAGGCCTCGTCGGTGACACCGTCGCAGTCGTCGTCGACGCCGTTGCAGGCCTCGGTGCCGCTCTGGTCGTCGGTCCCTCCCGCGCGCGTGGAGCAGACCGACTCAGAGGCGGTCTTGCACTCGACGACACCTGCCGCGCAGGCGCCTTCCGCCGGGCAGACAGCCCCGACGTCCAGGCTCCCCTGCTGGCGGTCCTCGAGCCAGTATCCCTCGTCGGTCGTGCCGTCGCAGTCGTCGTCTGCGAGGTTGCAGACCTCGATGATGTTCGTCGTGGACTCGTTCGTGCACTCGACGCCCGCGCCGTCTGCGGTGCAGGTGAAGGTGCCGTTGGCGCAGTCGTCGCTGTCGGCGCCGTCGCACGGGGCGCCCTTGGTGGAGAAGTCCTCGTCGGTCACGCCGTCGCAGTCCTCGTCGGTGCCGTCGCAGGTCTCGGTGTGGCCGGGGTCGTAGCACTCGGTGCCGTCGGTGATTCGGAGGAGGAAGGCGTCGTCGCCACCATTGTGGGTGTCGTCGCCGGAGCCCGAGAGCCAACCGGCCGAGTCGGTCTCGCCCGCGACGAGGATCGTGTCCGAGCCGGCGACCGCCGTCGCCATGCCTATGTCTCGGCCCCCGGCGCCGAGGAAGGTCGCCCAGAGCCCTGCGCCCTGAGCATCGAGCTTCACCACGAAGGCGTCGCGATCCGAGCCCCACCTGTCGTCGAGACCGCTGCGGGTCCAGCCACCCGAGAGGCTGTAGCCCGTCACGGCTGCGTGCCCCGACGCCAGGGCTGCTACCCCATAGGCCCGTTCGCTGTCCAGCCCGCCGAAGGCCGAGACCCAACGCAGCGTCTGACCGTCGCTCGATATCCTCGCCACGAAGGCATCCTCACCCCCTCCGGAGCCGAACACGAAGCCCTGCCCGACCCAGGCGCCGGCGGCGCCGGTCCGGCCGCAGACGACGAGGTCGCCTGTCACGGAGTCACGGGCGATGCCGCGAGCCTCTTCATCTGCGCTTCCGCCGAGGTAGCTGGCCCACTGAAGGGCGCCCGCCTGGT
>CAZQPP010000716.1:0-3682 GCA_964594295.1 uncultured Myxococcales bacterium
GCCCGGGCCGCCGTGGAGCGCCGGACCCTGTGGATCTCGACCAAGTACCACCAGGAGGCCCAGCGCCTGAAGAGCATGGCCTTCTACGACAAGTCCGTGGACCTCTATAAGCTCTTCTTGAGCGAGTTCCCCAAGAGCAAGGACGCTTACCGGGTGAACTTCTACCTGGCCGAGATCCTCTACGACCAGAAGAAGAAGTACAGCGAGGCGGTCGAGCAGTACAACGCGGTCCTCGAGCGCGACAGCACCGGAGAGTTCACCGAGGACGCGGCCTTGGGAGCGGTCTTCTGCTACGAGGAGCTCATGGCCTCCTCGGGCTTGCGCGAGCGGGCCAGGGGCAAGCGCAAGATCCAGCGCATCAAGCTCAGCGAGAAAGAGCTCAAGAAGCGGCAGGACCTGAAGAAGGAGACCCCCCTCCACGAGCTGGAGAAGGGCTTCATCGAGTCTGCGGACACCTACGTGAAGCTCGTCCTCGCCTGGCTGGAGAAGAAGCCGGAGATCCGCAAGAAGGACCCGTCGCGCGGCGAGCGCATCCCGGAGATGTCCTACATCGCGGCCCAGACGCTCTACGACCACGGCATGTACCGCGAGGCGGTCAAGCGCCTGAAGGTGCTCTTCGACTACGACCCGAACCACCAGTTCGCCGCCTACGCGGTCAACCTGCTCATCGACGCCTACGCCAAGCTCGGCCACTGGGAGAAGGTCGAGGACTGGGCCGAGAAGCTCATCAAGGCGAAGAACTTCAAGGTCAAGTCCAAGCGCGAGCTGAACCGCATCCGCGCCATCGCCATCGGCGAGCAGGCCCGCGAGCAAACCCTGAAGAAGGAGTTCAGCGACGCGGTCAAGCAGAACAAGCGCATCGTCAAGGAGTTCCGCAGGAGCGACCCGGAGCTCGCCGCGACCGCCATGTACAACATCGCGCACATCTACGAGCGCGCGCGTGACATCCGGAAGGCCATCAAGACCTACCGGGAGGTCAGGAAGAAGTTCCCGAGGGCCAAGATCGCCCCCGAGGCCCAGTGGACCATCGGCCTCATCTACGAGGCCCAGACCCAGTTCGCCAACGCCGCCAAGGCCTTCGAGGGCATGGAGGACTTCAAGAAGTACGAGAAGTCACCCGACGCCATCAAGAACGCCGGCCTCATCTGGGAGGCCTTGGGCAAGCCGAAGAAGGCGATCAAGGCCTACAAGAAGTACGTCAAGCTCTTCCCCAAGCGCCAGGACACCCCCAACGTGTACTTCCGCATCGCCGTCGTCCACGAGGAGGAGGGGAGAAAGCCTGAGCTGCAGGAGAGCAAGAAGGGGCAGAGGAAGGCCAAGAGCGAGATGCTGAAGGCCAAGAAAGCCTACAGGTCCTTCGTGAAGAAGTACCCGAAGGTCCTCCCCCTCGTCGTCGAGGCCCACGCGCGCTCCGCCAAGATCATGCGCGACCTCAAGCGCAACAAGTACGAGGCCCAGCGCCTGTTCAAGAAGGCGCTCGAGTCCTTCGACAAGCTGCTCGACAGCGGCCAGAAGAAGGGCCGCGCCAAGTACTTCGCCGCCCAGTCGGCCTTCCTGCTCGCCGAGTACATCTACGAGGAGTTCCACTCGGTGAAGCTCGAGCCGAAGACGATGAAGAACATCAAGCTCCTGAAGAAGACCATCACCTCGAAGGCGGAGCTTCTCGCCGCGGCGGAGAAGGCCTACCAGGACATCCTCGACTTCAAGGAGCCGCAGTGGAACGCGGCGGCGCTCTTCCGCAACGGCCTCCTCTACTACGAGTTCGCGAGGATGCTGCTCGACGCGCCGGTGCCGGACAACCTGCCCATCGATGTCGAGGACCAGTACCGCTACACCCTCGAGCAGACGGCCGCTCCTGTTCAGGAGAAGTCGCTGACCGCCTTCGGCTACGCCCTCCGACTCGCACATGAGCAGAAGGTCTACAGCGAGTGGTCCCAGAAGTCGGCTCAGTACGCCTCCAAGGTGAACCCCGACGAGTTCCCGGTCTCGCACGAGGACAAGGTGGGCTACGAGCACACCAAGGACACCCTGACCTCCGCGTCACTCATCCGCTTCCTGAAGCGCGGCGACATCGTCGTAGACATGTCGAAGTAGAGGAGGGAGGTAAAGATGAGAAAGATCGCCCGCGTGCTCCCAAGGCTCCCATTCTTCCTCGCAGCTGCACTGCTCCTTGCCGTCTTCGCGGCCGGCTGCGGCGGCGCTCCCAAGGCCAAAAAGGCCGCCGTCGCCACGGAGGCCGAGGCCGAGGCCGTCGAGGAGGAGGAAGACCTCACCCAACGCAAGCCCGTCGAAGAGAAGATCATCAAGTACGTCGAAGGCGTCGAGCAGGAGGCTCAAGACCTCTTCCGTGAGGGCATCGCCGCGGCTCTGAAGGTCCCGCCGGACTACGACCTCGCGCAGAAGAAGTTCGAGGAGGCCATCGAGGCCGACGCCGCCTTCCTCGAGGCCTACACCAACCTGGGGAAGATCCACGAGCGCATGCGCAGGCCCGAGCAGGCTCTCGCCGTCTACCGGCGCGCGCTCAAGGCCAACCCGGAGAACCTCGACGCCCAGGCCTACGTCGGCAAGATCTACCTCGTGAACGCTCGCGCCGCGAAGGAGCGCGGCAACGAGGTCGAGTACAAGCGCCTGCTGAAGGAGGCCAAGGACACCTTCGACACCGTCGTCGCCCGCGACGCCGACAACGTTGCGGTCAACAACGCGCTCGCCCTGTACTGGCTCATCGAGGAGGACATCGACAAGGCCGAGGAGCAGGTCGTTCGAGTGCTCGCGGTGGACCCGGCCAACACGGAAGGGTTGAACACCCGCGGGCTGCTCAACCTGATGCGGGGCGACCTCCGCATCGCCCGGTGGATCTTCGCCGAGAAGGTCATGTCCCTCGATCCGAACAGCCCCGAGGCCTACACGAACCTCGGCGTGACCCACGCGCGCCTGGGGAATCTCCCGGCTGCGGTCGTCTCCTTCACCAAGGCCATCGAGCTGGACCCGGAGAACCTGCCCGCCCGCGTGAACCTCGCCGCCATCCAGCTCAACTGGCTCGACTACGAGTCGGCCGCCAAGCAGTACGAGTTCGTGATCAACCGCCAGCCCGACAACATCGAGGCCCTCATCGGCCTCGGCTCGACCAAGATGGGCCTGCGCAAGTTCGAAGACGCCGTCGCCGCGTATGACAAGGTGCGCAAGATAGACCCGCGGCGGAACGACATGATCCTTCGGGTCGCGCAGATCTACGAGAACCAGCTCGCCAACACCGACAAGGCGATCTCGACGTACGAAGCCTACGTGAAGGCCGAAGGTCTGAGCCCCGACCACCAGATCGCCAAGCGCGTCATCGTCTTGAAGCAGCTCCGCGAGATGGAAAACGCGCCGCCGGAGCCCGAGCCCAGCTTCGATGACGAGGAGCCCACAGACGAGCCGACGGCGCCCGACGCCGAGAAGGCGGCCTCCGGCGAGCCGGCGAAGGCCGAGGGCGGCGAGAAGGTCCCGGCTTCCGCGACAGAAGGCGACAAGGACGCACCGACCGAGCCCGCGCCGGCGGCAGCGCCCGTGAAGGCTGCCGCGCCGCCGGTAGCAGCGAAGCCAAAGGAAGAGGCGCCGGCGGAGCCGACGCCGCCCGTCGAGGAGGAAGCCAAGGAAGAGGCGCCGGCGGAGCCGACGCCGCCGGTCGAGGAGAAGGCCAAGG
>CAZQPP010000717.1:0-3680 GCA_964594295.1 uncultured Myxococcales bacterium
GCGGGGGGCGGGAGGCTGGGGCCCGGGGTCGGGAGTCTGGGCGCCGGGGTCTTGCGGGCCCGGGTCTTCTGTTCCGTGGTCGGGCGGGCCGGGGTCTTGTGGGCCTGGGTCCTCGGGACCACTATCGGCGGAGCCGCCTCCGGGATCGGGCTCGCTGCTCGCGCCGTCGTCGCTGAGGACGACCCCTCCCGGCTCGCTGATGTGGCCCTCGTCCTTCCCCTCGGAGGCGCCCGGGTCGGCTCCTTCATCCACGATGCTCTCGCCCGTGTCCGCGGTGGCGTCCTCGCCCTCCTCGGAGCCTGCTTCCCCGCCGCCGCAGCCCGCAGCCCCGGCTGCGGCGAGCAGCAGGCCGGAAACGCAACACAAGAGCCGTGCGCGTGTGCGTAGAGAGCTCATGCCAAACCTCCGAATCGCCCCTTCGTCGCCCGATTGGCTCGGCGAGCTTAGCAGACTACTGACCCGGGTCCGCTTCGTCGGATGTGTGCGCCGCCATTCTCGATGCAGAGGGGCGCCGCCCCCTCGCGGCCACGGATCTCGCGGAGGTCTTCGGCCCCGAGCGGGTGACCTTCACCTCCCACCTGGCGGTGGCCCCCAGCTCCCGCGGACGGACGGTCACCTCGCTGCTGGTCGAGGCCACGGTGCACAACCTCGTCACCAAGGGCATAGACGTCGACGTCTGCTACTGCTCCCTGGGCCTGGTGCCGATGTACTACCAGATCGGCAGCCGCCCCTACGCACCCCGCTTCCACCTCGAAGGCGCCGGGACGAGGGTGCCGTTGGCCTACTGTGCCAAGGACCTGGGCTACCTCCGTCAGGTGGAGAGCCCGACCCTGCAGATGCTCGGAGGACAGGTCGACGACGGCGGGGCCGCCGCGGCTCGCCTCTCGGAGCACTGTTCGGAGTTCCACTCTCCGGGTTTCGACCCCCACTCCACCAAGGCCGTGTGGGCACACCTGGCCAAGACGGGGCCCGACACGGAGCTGCGCTCCGACCGCCTCTTCGAGGGCTTCGAGCCTGATCAGCTCGCGAAGATCATGGCGAAGGTGTCGAGGCTGAAGCTGAAGGCGGGGGACTTCGTCTACCGCCGTGGCGAAAGCGAGCCCGGCATGGGGGTCGTCGTGTCGGGCAACCTCGGCGTGTCGGTCGGTGAGGGAGACGCGCAGCGCTACGTCGCGGTGCTCGGGCCCGGCGAGCCTTTCGGCGAGGTCGTGACCCTGCGCGGAGGCAAGCGCTCCGCGGACCTCGAGGCCATGGACGACGCCTCGATCATCCTGCACCCGGACGTCCCGGGTTGGCCTGCCCTACAGCGCTTCTGTGTTGAGTCCCAAGGCCAGTACGGCGGCGATCGCCGCATCGGGCGCAAGCTCCTTGGCCTCGGCCCTGGCCTTGGCCTCCTGGGCGCGCTCGGCTGCGGCGATGCGTCGCTGCTCGCGGAGCACGTCGAGGTCCTTGCCGGCGATGAGCCAGTCTACCTCCTCGCCGTTGAGGGACTCGTAGACCAGCAGGGCCTCGGCCATTCGGTCGAAGACGTGAGGATGATGTTCGACACAATGCGCCGAGCCGACCTCTACCCGCCCCTTTGTCGGGCCTTTCCAGACCTGGAACGGGAGGCCGTCCAGGTAGTCCTTCGCAACGGCGCCCGTGCATCCGCTTGGGACCAGGTCGCCGCCTTGGTGCAGGAACAGGGGAGCATTGGCAACGCTGAGGTGCGCACCATCCTGCGGACGGACGACCCGGTGCGTGCGTCCAAGACTCTGAGGGGATGGGTGCACGCCGGGCTCTTGGAGCCCGTCAACCCGAGCTCGGCCAAGCAACACCGCCGCTACACCTCGCCCGAGCAACGCGGTGCTCGGACGTTGCCCTTGTCTTCTTCTCGTCGCGGAAAACAAGGGCACGACGAGCCCTAACTGTTCAATATTATTGTTGTTAGGGCGAGTGTTGTCTTCTCGAAGGCCCCCGGCGGAGGGCTGGGGCGTTTCTTGAGCAGCGCCGCTTCCGGTCTTCGAGCCTTCCCCAAAAACAACGAAAGCCCCAGCAGCGCCGAGGCTTTCGCGGGAGCGGGTGAACGGATTCGAACCGTCGACGTCAACCTTGGCAAGGTTGCACTCTACCGCTGAGTTACACCCGCGGTGCACCGGAGGACCGGAGCGAGGCGGCCTTATAGTCGGGGGTGCCGGGCGGTGTCAAGACGGGCCTCGGGCTCTGCGGGCTTGGCCACCCGGGCCGCTCCCCCGGAGGCCGCGGCCAGCCTTTGGCGGCCGATGCTTTTTTGGGCTACCGTCGGGTCGCTGGCGTCTCTCGCTCCGTAGACGAGGTGAAAAGCGACATGGTGCTCTCAGAGGCCAGGGCAGGAAACGGCAGGCAGCGCGTGCTCGACGCCGCCCGCGAGCTCTTCATCGAGCGGGGCTTCAACGGCACGAACCTGCGCGACATCGCCAGCCGCGCGCAGGTCAGCATGGGAGGCATCTACCACCACTTCGAGTCCAAGCAGGAGATCTTCCGGACCCTGCTCGCGGAGAACGACCTCGCGCCCCACGTCCGCACCTTCGCCCAGGCGCTGCACACGCCCAACCTGGTCGACAACCTCGAGGAGGTCGGGCGCGTGATCTGGCACGCGGTGGCGCAGAACTCGGACTTCTTCAGGCTGGCGTACATCGACGTCTTGGAGTTCGGAGGCCAGAACTTCGCGCCCGTCATCCGGGCTTTCCGCGAGGTCATGTACCGCGAGGCCCACGCCGCCCTCGATCCCCAGATGGAGTCGGGCGCGCTGCGCCCGCTGCCTGCCGAGGCGGTCATCCGCGCGTTCCTCTCCCTCTTCCTGCACACGCAGCTCGAGGACTCGATGATCGGCTTCGGCGACGCCGAGCGCGGCATCCCCGCCGAGGAGCTGATCAAGGCCTACGCCGACATCCTCCGCCACGGGATCGTGGGGTCGGGGCCCAGGCCTTAGGGGAGGCTCTCACAAGCCTCCGCGCTCCCCCTTCATGTAGCGCCTCAGGAGCTTCTTCAGCTCCGCCTTTCGGGGGTGCTTGCGGATGATGTTTTTCTTCTCTCTCGGGTCCTGGTCGAGGTCGTAGAGCGACCAGATGTTCCGGTTCTTGTGGAAGAGGATCTTCAGGTCGCCGAGGATGAGGGCGTGCTGCTCCTCGGGCCACGCGGGGTACGGCAGGAGCTGTGCGTAGACCGGGACATCGGGGAGCCTGGCCCCGCGTAGGGCGTCGAGCAGGCTGCGGCCGGGCAGGCCGGGCGCGAGCTCCTTGGAGGCCCCCATCCAGTCCGCGACGGTCGGCAGCAGGTCGACGAGGCTGACCCTCTCCTTGCGGATGCCGGGGCTCACGCCCGGGCCCGCGAAGATCAGCGGCACCCTTATCTCCTCCTCGTGCAGGTTGTGGCCGTGGAAGTGGAAGCGGTGGTCTCCGAAGGCCTCCCCGTGGTCCGAGACTACGATCACCGCTGTGTCCTCCGTGAGACCGAGCGTGTCCACCTCGGCGAGCAGCTCTCCGAGGTAGCGGTCGGTGAAGGCGATCTCGCCGTCGTACTTGTCCATGAGCTTGCGCCCGAAGCGGGGGCCGCTCTTGTGGACCATGTAGCGGCCGTGGGGATCCGCGTAGTGCACGAAGAGGAGGAAGCGCTCCTTAGCCTCGGCCAGGCTGCGCAGGTGCGAGAGCGCGCGGCGGGTC
>CAZQPP010000718.1:0-3650 GCA_964594295.1 uncultured Myxococcales bacterium
GAGCCGGGGTCGGGGGTCGGGGAGCCGGGGTCGGGGGTCGGGGAGCCGGGGTCGGGGGTCGGGCCGGGGTCGGGGGGCGGGGAGCCGGGGTCGGTCGCCGGGCCGGGACCCGGGTCGGCGGCACCGGGGGTGTCGCCGGCGGGCGCGGTGTCCGCTCCCGGGAGCGAGGACGAGCTCCTGGTAGAGCCGGCGCAGCTCAGGGACAGGGCAGCGACTATGAGGAGGAACGCATGGGAGCGTAGGCGTAGCGTGCTCATGGCCGGGGACACTACCCGCGCGGCTCACGCGGGTCACGGGCGGCGTCGACCGGAGCTGCGACTCAGGGCTTGGGGCAGCTCCACGCCGCGGTGAAGGCGCTCCCTTCGGCCTCCGGGCAGCGCTCGCCCCGCTCACACACGGCACGCAGGGCGCGCATGCGAAGGTGGGGTGGGGCCTCGTCGCCGCCGGCCAGGGCGCACAGGCGCCCCGTGTCGACCGGGGCGCCCACGGAGAGCAGCGCCAGGCGCGCCGGCGTGTCGGCCTTCTCGAAGGCAGCCGAGAGCCTGGCAGCAGCGTCGGCATCACCGAGCGCGGCCAGGCTGGACAGAGCCACCAGGCGCACCCTCGGGTGAGGGTCCCCCGCATGGCGCGACGCGATGCTCTTCGCTTCCGCCGGGTCGGGGTGCATGGGGAGCGCCTCGAGGATGCGCGCGAAGCGAAGGGGGCTCAGGTCACGTGTGGCATCGAGAGCCTTGGTGAGAGCGCTCGAGAAGCCCCCGTCGCACGCGGGCCTGCACGAGGCGAGGCGCAACCCGAGGTGCTCCAGGACGCCCCGGCGCTCGACGGGCAACGCGGTCGAGGCGAGAGAGCTGCAGCCATCGAGGCCGCAGCGTCCTGACGGGCACTCGGAATTGCGCAGACACGGGACCGGAGGGTCGCCCTCCAGCAGCGACGTCCACGGTGCAGGCGGAGCCGCGGGCTCCGCGCACCCCACGGCGAGAAGCCCCGCGACGACTCCGAGCCGAACGACGACGCTCAGGCCTTCTTCCTGAGCAGCGTCTGGAAGGTCTCGGCCACGATGCCGCCCACCGTCGAGCACTTGGCCTCACCGCCGAGGTCGTAGGTGCGGCCCTCGGGGCGCGCCACCGTCATGGCGGCCGCCTCCTCGAGCAGGTCTCCGGCCTCGACCAGGCCGTCTACCCCGTGACGCCGCCCGAGCCACTCGAGCATCATCTTGACAGCGAGCACGGTGGCGATGGGGTTCACGCGGTCCAAGCCGGCATGGCGCGGCGCGCTGCCGTGGATAGGCTCGAACATGGCGTGGTCGTCCCCGATGTTGCCGCCGGCGGCGATACCGAGACCACCCTGGAGCACGGCGGCAAGATCGGTGGTGACGTCACCGGCGAAGTTGGGGGCGACGACCACGTCGAAGAAGCCCGGGCGCCGGACGAGCCACTGGCAGAAGGCGTCCACGTAGGCGTAGTCCGTCTCGACCTCGGGGAAGTCGGCCGCGACCTCGTCGAAGACGTCGCGGAAGAAGCGGTGGGCGCGGACGATGTTCGACTTGTCGACGCAGGTGACGCGGCGCACGCCTCCGTCGGGGCATCCCTCACGGAGCATCGCGATCTCGAAGGCCCGCCGCACGACACGCTCGGCTCCCTTGTGCGTGATGATCATGGGCGAGATGACCAGCTCGGTCTCCTCTCCACGCTCGATGCGGAAGGCGCCCGGCGCGTAAGCCTCCTCGGTGTTCTCGCGCACGATCACCATGTCGACCTTGTCGTGCTCCCACACCTGGCGGTGCACACCGTGGATCGAGTGGGGCACGCCCTCGTAGAGGCGGACCGGCCGGACGTTGGCGTAGAGGTCCAGCTTGAGGCGCATGCCGATGACCATCTCGTAGCCGGCGAGCTCACCATCCTCGCGCAGCACGGTGCGGCCCTGCTCGTCCTCGTGGCCTACCGCGCCGAGGATGATGGCGTCGGCCTTCTTCACCTTCTCGAAGGAGCCCTCGGGCCACTCGACGCCGTGCTCGTGGTAGTAGTGACCGCCGCAGGCGATCTCGTCGAGCTCGAAGCGGAAGCCGCGTTCGGCGCTGAGCACGTCGAGCACGGGGAGCGTTGCCTTGACTGTCTCTATGCCGACGCCGTCGCCGGGGAGGACGGCGATCTTATAAGTAGTACGTGGCTCAACCATTGTGGGCTCCATCAGTGATGGGGAAAGAGAATGACCTAAGGCTTGTACCTGAAGACGAGCCGAGCGGTAGCGCCGTCTTTGACCTCGACCTCCGCCGCCCGCTCGCCGAGCTGCTCGTGCCACACACGGGCCGAGTGCTTGCCCGGCGGGACGTCATCGATACGGAAGGAGCCGTCGAGCTCCGTCACAGCGAAATAGGGGTGCCCGACGACGTGGACGTAGCCCTTCAACCAGGGCTGGAGGTCGCAGCTGAGTTCGTAGACCCCCGAGATCAGAGCTTCGTTGGTGGGCGCCTTGTCTCCCTGGGAGAGGAGACCGTCGAAGAAAGCCCCCGTGCCCGGCTTGCGAATGCGCAGGTGATGCTCGAAGGGATCGTCGTTCACGAGGACCAGGGCCTTGCCACGCGGCGCGAGAGACACGCGCGGCTGATAGCGGCAGTTGGCGGCGCGAACCAGGGCTTGCTTGAGGCGACGTTTGCCGCGCGTGATGCCGCGGAGCTCGACCACGGCGTTGGCGAGCCCCCCGTTGAGGACGACCACTCCGTCGCTCTTGAGGTTGCGAGAGCGACAGTGTGCCGCCGCCGCCGGGTGCTCCGCAGCGTACTCCTCGGAGATGACCATGGGCTCGTTGGCCGGAGGCTCGCCTTCGAGGAGGACCTTGCCCTCCACGACACCCGCCGCGGGCAGGCTCTCTACCGAGGAGTAGACGATCGGCGCTCCCGAGCCCGCGGCGGCGGGCGGTGCGGCCGCGGCGCCGGGCTTGGCAGCGCCCGCCTCGGGAGCCTCGTCGGTCCCGGTCTTGGCGGCCGCGGGCGGCTCTCCGTCCTCTGGCGCGGCTGCGGTGGTTTGTGGGGGCGATGCCGCGGGCGGCGCCGGAGCACCCTTCCTCTCCTTGCACCCCCAGGCAAAACAGAGCGCGAGGAGGCAAAGCGCGGCGGCCCGCGGCAAGCTTCGAAGAGCCATGGCGGACTCACACCTGGTGGGGGAAGAGCCGGTGGTAGCAGCCGCGCCAAAGCGGAGTCAAACGACAGAGAATGACGGCGCGCAGCGTGGCGATCCGGGCCGAGCGGCCGGGTGTCGGGGCGGGCACGCGAGGCGACCGGCGAGGCGTAGATAGCTTTGGCCGTGTATTTGACCCCCCTGAATTCCCGGTGCTAGCATCTTTCATGGTGTGATCGCTGCGTTTTTCGGAGGTTCCATGACCCTCGGCACCGCACCGCGGGATTTGGGAAAGGTGTGCATATGACCGTGACCTGTCCGGCGTGCTCTCTAGAGGTCGAGGGCGAGCTCGGCTCCGAGTTTCTGACCTGTCCGGCGTGCGGCGCGGAATTCCCGCCCTCCCCGGAGGACGAGGAGCCAACGACCATGGGGCCCACCCACGACGGCGCCCCCGAGGATGACCCAGAGATCGAAGAACACACCGAGGGGGTGACATCGGCGGACGCCGACCCCTCGGTCGACGAAGAAGAGCAGACC
>CAZQPP010000719.1:0-3641 GCA_964594295.1 uncultured Myxococcales bacterium
CCGATGTCAGCAATTCCCGCGCAAGATCAGCCTGTTACGCTTTCAGGGCGGGAACAAGCTAAGCGAACGCAGCATCCGCGGGCCTCCCTCCCAACCCGCGCCCGCCGAGCCTCCCTCGTCGCTCGATAGACCGCTGCCTCCTACCGGCGACCACGTGACCTCGCCGTCACAGCCTCTGCCTGTTCCGATCGACGTCTCCTCGCTCCCGCGCCTCCCCGAGACGCCGGCGGACGAAACCCGCGCTGTCCTCGAGCTCGCCGAAAAGCGTGCGGGACGTCCGGGCTTGCTCAGCCGTGTACTCGCCCGGAAACACAGTGACGAGGCGCTCCGCAGCGTAAAGGCAGCGCTCAAGCGCGAGAAGAAGCACAGGGCGCAGCTCCTGGCCGCGGCCATGGCCGTCTACGGCACCCTCGGCGAGGCGGTTCAGCGCTTTGGCGGCGAGGCGATCTTCGCCGCAGCCGGCTCGTCGGCGAACGACGACGAGATCGCGTTCGGACCCAACGGCCCAAAGCACCGAGCCGCCCCGGAGAGCAGCCCCATCGCAGTCGACTACGGTCTCGACGGGTTGAGGAGCGCCAGTGAGCGCACGGGTCGCGCCCCGGATCGTACCCCGGTCACGGACCCCGGCGTTCTGGAGGCCGGCGACAACCCGCTCGACCACGTGGAGATCGGTCGCCGAATGGCACCCAGAGCCGGGCTCCTCGAGGGCGGCGACATGGTGCAGCACCGCCTGCGTTCGATCCAGCGCCTGCAGGAGGAGAGCCTTGGCCGGACGCGTCAGCTCGAGGACGCACGCAGGAAGCTCAATCCGAAATGAGCGTGGGCGAGCTTGTCGGAGGCATGAGGCAGTCGCCGAGCCCCCGTCTCCGCTGACCATTCCCGACGCGCGAGGATGCGGGCGGATCGCCGTCGTCAGCCCGTTCTCGGTGAGAAACGCGGGTCAGCAGCCTGCGAGCAGGTCGGCAGCCTGCAACCAGGCCGCCTTGCTCAATGAAGCACCACGTTGTTCAAGAAGGCCACCAGCACCCCCATGAGTGACACGCCCGCGATGACGCCGGCCGCCACGGGGATCAGGTAGTCCTCCGATGACTTGGGGCTCTTCTTCGTCCACAGGGCCGCGATCACGGCGCCGACGAGCATCGACAGCGGGTACTGGAAGGGGAGGATGAGGCCGAGGCCCACGCCGGTGGCGGAGGGGAGCCATCTCTTCGCGCGCGGGAGGGCGACCTCGAGGATCACCATGACTGTCCCGAGGGAGAGGCCCACGCCGATGGCCTGGCGGTGCATGGGGTGCATGTTGGCCAGGCCCATGCGGAAGACCTCGGCCACCGCTTTCCAGGCCTGGGCGGCCGGCGCCGGGAACTTCGGGGCCATCTCGCCGGTGCCGGTCAGGACGGTGGCGTCGGGTACGAGCATGTAGAAGCCCGCGACGGTGGCGGCGGTGCCGGCGAAGATGCCGAGGAACTGGGCTATGAACTGGCGGCGCGGGTTGGCGCCGAGGAGGTAGCCGCTCTTGAGGTCGTTCAGGAGGTCGGCCGACGAGCCGGCGGAGCTCGCCGTGATGCTCGCGGTCATCAGGTTCGCGGTCGTCGACTGGGGGATCAGCACGCCGTAGGTGAGCTGCATGATCTTGCCCATGGCTCCGGTGGGCGTGATGTCGGACTCGCCGGTGGCGCGGCAGGCGACCAGCGCGAGCACGAAGGTCAGCGCGACGGCTAGCACGCCGTAGTGCCAGGGCACCTCGAAGCAAGCAGAGGCGAGCCAGATGACCGCGCCTCCGGAGAGGAAGGTGCCCCACCCGAACCAGGAGAACGGCACCTCGGTCTTCGCGACCAGCTCGCTCTGTTCACCGCCGTTGCCTGTGATCCCGCGGAAGGCCCGGAGGATCGTCCGCCACTGCAGGACGAAGGAGAGCAGCCCGGAGGCCACCATGATGGGGACGCCGAGCCAGATGCCGATCTCCTTCCAGGCCCTCCACGGCTGGGAGGCGGCGCGGACGGTCTCCCCGGTTGCCTCGCTGACCCAGGCGTAGTCGTAGGCGGCGGGGCCCACGAAGTAGACGAGCAGCAGGCTGCCCAGGACCATGTAGACGGTGACGCGCAGGCCGACGATGGCCCCCGCGGCTATCATCACGGGGTTGTTGTCGAAGACCATCGTCCAGTGGGAGGGCTTGTTGGCGACCAGCTTGCCCGCCTCCTCGTGCATGCCGGGCACGGGCAGGCCGATGAGGTCGAAGATCTTCGTGCTGTGGGGGAGGAGCGCGTGGCGAGCTGTCTCCACGGCGCCGGTGGCCTTGTTCGTGACGGTCCTGGTCAGGGCTTCGAGCTCGAGGAGGAGCGGGAAGAGGGCTCCGCCGAGGGCGGCCCAGAGCAGGGCCCTTGCTTTGCGGATGGCGTCGGTGCCTTCCGAGTAGAGGGACTGGAGGGTCACCGCGGCGGCCGTGCCCGAGGGGAACTTGAGCTTCTCCTTGTTGATCATGTTCCGCTTCATCGGGATGGCGAGGATGGTCCCGAGGGCGGCGAGGAAGAGCGTCCACCCGACGAGCACCGGCCAGGAGAGGTGTGCGCCGCCGGGGTTGTCCTCGGTGGCCGAGAGCATGAGCAAGGCGGCGATGGCCGAGACCATGGTCCCGCCGGTCGTGTAGCCGGCCGCCGAGGCCGTCGACTGCATGCAGTTCGTTTCGAGGATGCCCATGGGCGTCCTCGCGAGCCTGGCCTTCAGCAGCACGTTCCACATGGCGTAGGCCAGGATGCACGCCGTGATGGCGACGCCGAGGGCCCAGCCGGTCTTGAGCCCGATGTAGAGGTTGGTGAAGGCCAAGAAGAAGCCCAAGAAGGAGCCGACAGCCACCGAGCGGATCGTGAGCTGCGGGATCTCGTCACCCCGGTAGACCCGCGCGTACCACTCCTCCTCGTCGAGCTCCAAGACCTCGTCCGGAGGGATCTCCAAGGGCTTGCAGCGCTCGACCTCCTCGGGGGTGCGCGGTGCCTTCTGGAAAAGTGCCATCCCGGGTCGCTCCCTGCCTCTCCCCTGCTCCGCGAGCTCCTAGAAGGGCCGCTCGTAGCGCTCCACGGTGGGGTCGTGGCTCTCGATGTCGCTCCAGTAGCTCTCGCGAGGAGGGCCGAGGCCGAAGGGGTCGGCACGCGCGACGCGCAGGGCCAGCCCGATGGGCGTGATCACGAGGTAGAAGACGACGGTCACGAGGATGCGGCTGATGATGTTGCCGATGAGCCACGCGGGCCCGAGGAAGACGCGGTAGACCCAGGTGCCCACGGGGTCCGGCAGGCCGGCGGTGAGCAGCCCCCCGACGCCGAAGACCGCGGCCACGACGATGGGGAGCGTGTGCGAGTCGAGCAGCCACCAGAGCAGGGCCGCCAGCACGAGGCCGGAGCCGGTCATGCCGAGGCCGAAGCTGCGCCGCGGGCGGGGCTCCGGGCTCCAGTCTATGCGGACGACCGCCAAGCGCTGACCCTCAGAAGAGCGTGTACATGATGGGCGCGACGCCGGTGGCGGAGAGGAAGACCACCGCCATCAGCAGCAAGAAGACCAAGATGATCGGCGTCATCCACCACTTCTTGTTGTCCTTGAGGAACCACCAGAACTCGCGGGCAACCCCCGCACGACGCCTGCGACCCGCTGGG
>CAZQPP010000720.1:0-3632 GCA_964594295.1 uncultured Myxococcales bacterium
AGCTTGGGAAGAGGCGCTCTTACCACCACCACCTTCGCAAACGCACACAATCTTCCGCACTTAGCAAGACACCTTGCGAACGTGGGCGCACTGGCGCGAAGGGGGGAGGTAAGGGGAACTGAAAGGGACCGCCGGAAGCCTGGGAGCCACCCTGCTCTACGCCGCGGCCGCCGCGTTGGGGCAGAGCTTGCGGGCGGGGAAAGTGCACGAGGCCGGGCTGGCCGTGCCTCTACAAGCAACGTGGGACAGGCTCGCAGACCAACCACCCCAGTGGGAGCGTCCGGCCTCGAACCTGGCGGAGGCCCGGCGCTTCCCCAGCCGTGCGTTCCGGCGTTTCCCGAGTTGTTGCCGGAGTTGGCGTGGACTACGTTAACCGGGTCGTGCACGAGAGGATCGAATGACGAGGACATCTATCCGGGTCGCAGTCATGGCCGTACCGCTTCTTCTCGCCTCGGCCACGGGTTGCTCCAACGACGACGAAGCCGAGAGCGGCTCCAGCGCCGACGGGAGCACCACGTGTGCTGACAAGCTGCCCGCTGACAAGCAGGTCGACGAGCTATCGGCCGATGAGGAGAGCTGCCTCTGCAACTGGTACGCGGTCCAGGTTCTCGGCCTCGGCGAGACCACGTGCGAAGGCTCGGGTGGCGAGAGCGGGAGCGTCATGCCCGGCTTGCTCAAGGCCTGCTCCGACCCGGCGGAGCCGCACCTGCCCTGCGCGGTGAAGAGCCTGAAGGCTTGTGTCGAGGCATTCGTCTCCGACCCATGCGGGGCGGCCAGTTCTTCCCCGTGCCAGGCATTGAGTGATTGCGTCAATGCGAAGCAGCCACCCTCGAACGACATAAGGGACTGGTTGTGCCCGGACCGCCCTGTCAGCTGTTACGGCGCTGATCGCAAGAGGTATGGATTGGTCGACTTCCCCTATTGCGTGGACCAGTACTACTTCTTCTTCTGGACCTGCAAGCTCTGCGCGTGCCCCAAGAGAACGGCAGACAGGCGATGCAGGGAGCAGTATCCAGACTGTGGGTACTGCCGTGCCACGACCACCGCAGCCTACAACGCCCGGGTACACTATTGCTACTGAGAGCAGGCTGACCCGCCGACCTTCACTCCCGGGTGGCGCGGCGCCTCATGATCAGCAGAATCGCGGCGATGGTGAGCAGGGCGAGGCCCTCGGTCACGACCGACTGCATCAGGGGTGACAGGCCCGAGAAGTCGGCCGGGATTCCCGTGATCCTCTCGCCGGTGGAGAAGACCCAGACCGCCAGCAGCACCCCGGTGAGGCCGCCGCCGCCGACCAGCCCCGAGCCGAAGAGAATGCCCTGCTCCCGGCGGCGCTCCTGCACGTCCCTTGGCTGGTTGCGGCCAAGCCACCAGCGCAGCACGCCGCCGAGGAAGACGGCCGCCATGGTGTGCAGCGGCAGGTAAACGCCGACGGCGAAGGGGAGCACCGGCAGCCGCGCGGCCCAGGCCGCCAGACCGATGCCGACGCCGATGAGGATGAGCGACCAGGGGAGCTTCTGGTCCAGGACGCCGTCGATGATCAGCTTCATCAGCGTGCCTTGCGGGGCGGGCAGATCCGGCCCTCCCAGCCCGCCGGACATGGCCCAGTGGCGCAGTCTTTGTCTTCGACACACGAGCCTCCCAGGGCAGCTCCCGTGGCATCGGAAGCTTGAGCTCGAGAGCCGCGTGCTGCTGCTCGCCAAGCAGCTCCAGGAGTAGCGCCACGCAGACACCCGGGGCCGGAGCAGTTGGTTTCGGATGCTGGGTCAGGTCAGGGTCACACCGACGGAGCACACTTGGAGCTTCTTCAGGAAGGAGCCAGGTGAACCCGAGCCCCCCAAGCCACGACGCTCCCAGCAGCGCCGTGGGTCAGCGCGTGGAGCGGGATACCGGGTTCGAACCGGCGACATTCAGCTTGGGAAGAGGCGCTCTTACCACCACCACCTTCGCAAACGCACACAATCTTCAGCACTTAGCAAGACACCTTGCGAACGTGGGCGCACTGGGGCGAAGGTGAGGGGTAAGGGGTGCTGCTGGCGTCGTCGAAGACGTTGTCCCATCCTCGACTGCCCACCGCCACATCGGAATATCCAGCCGCGCACAATCCCAGCACATCGCTGTTTGGGCCGATGGAGAAACCGGTCCAAGCTAGCGAATCAAGGATGCCGACACCGGCCCCGTGACCGATGTGCGGCAGGTTGTCGATTCTGCGGGTGGTTCCAAGCCTTTGGTCTCGGCGGGGCCTGACGGCGAGTTCATTGTCGGCGACTTCACGCTCTCCGCAGGATTGGGCAGGATGGCGCGATGCACAGAACCCTGATCATGGCCGCCGCGATCTTGCTGCTGGCCTGCACATCGGGCTCCAAGCCCGGCTCCGATGGCTCAGCCGTCGCCCTCGCTGACGCCGCCCTCACCGATGTCGCCGCCGTCGCGCCGGACGAAGAGACCCCGGGGCCTTCGGCCGATGCGCCGGCGACCGACCCCGGGGCCGGTGTCGCGGACCCCGGTCCCGACCCCAGCATTGCCGACCTCCCACCCGCGGACACCGCGGCCGAGGACGTCGCGGCCGAGGACGTCGCGGCCGCCGAAGTCATCGCCCCGTCGGCGGCGGACGTCACGGCCAGGCTGCTCTACATCAACCAGCGGGTCTTCCGGGAGGACGACGCCTTTGCCCAGGGTGGAACCGCGTCGCTGAGCCTGCACGCTTCGGAGACGCCGCCGAAGGACACGCGCCAGAGCTGGGTCAACACCGACGGCGAGATCTGCAGCTTCGAGAGCTACACCGAGTGGCCGTGGGAGTTTCCGAGCGGGGTGACATGGCCTGAAGGCCCCTTCCTCGACGCCGGCGACATCACGCTGCGGGCCGACGGCGCGCCCGGCCCGGTGGTCTACGCGTGGTACGACACCTTCTACATGCGCGACGAGCCTGGGCCGGTCGAGCAAGGCTACTTCACCCACAGCTCGTTCTTCCCGCCGGAGTACCTGCCGCACGGCGCGGGCGCGACCGTCACGGCGGCGGGCGGCGCCGGCGTCGGGAGCTTCGAGGTCGGCGAGGTGCGGCTGGCGGAGGACTACATGGTCTCCTCGCCCAACCTCGCCGGCGGCGGAGACGTGATCGACACCGGCGAGGCCCTAGACATCGAATGGGCGCCGAGCGCGCCCGGCGGCACCATGACCGTCCTCGTGAAGGACGCCACCGCCTACCTGAAGTGTGTGCTCGAAGACGACGGCCGGGCGACGGTTCCGGCCGAGGCGATGGCGGCTCTGCTGGCCGGCCCCTTCGTTCGATTCACGGTGCAGACCTGGCGGGAGAAGCGCACGGTCGAGCGTGTCGTGACCGGTGACGGCGCCGTGGTGGACGTCGAGGTCGTCTCCCGGCACGCTCAGATCGGCCGCTTCGAAGCTCGCTGAGCGCCTCGCGCGACCAGGCCGCGCCGGACTCACCTGCGCGGGAGGGATCTCAACGCCGGAGGGATCTTCCCGCGCGGGAGGGATCTTCCCGCGCAAGATCGGAGGGGGAAGCTATGACCCACCGCCCGTGGGAGGCGGGTCGGCCGTCGCCTCGGGCCCGATCAATCCGAGCTCGCGGAAGCGGCGCTCCCATCGCTTCTTCGCCAGCGCCCGCATGTCCT
>CAZQPP010000721.1:0-3632 GCA_964594295.1 uncultured Myxococcales bacterium
CGCAGGGTTTCAGGCTAACCGCTAACAGCTAACAGCTAACAGCTAGATCAAAGACCAGAGCTCCGAGGCCCGACCTACTCGCCGCCCTCCGCCGCGTTTTCCTCGTTCCAGATGGACTGGATCATAAAGGCCACGCCGAGCTGCTTGTCCTTGGTCTTGGGGTCGTACTTGCCGTCGGCGACGTACTTGCCCGAGCTGTACTGGTCCGTGCCCGACCAGACGTAGGGGCTCGGCTTCTTTTTGAAGTAGTAGCCGAGGCCGTTGTAGTACTCGGCGTAGCTCGCGAGGGCGACGATGTCCGAGGTGTCCTTGGTGAGGCTGAACATGCCCTGAACGGTCTTCTTCGACTTCAGAGCGTGTATGGCGGCCTCCTCCCACTTGTGGAAGATGGGGATGTCGGTCGGCCAGTGCACCGCTGCCTTGCCGAGGGGGTCGCCCTGGTGCAGGTAGGTGCCGAAGTTGCCGGTGGACTCGCGCCAGTGCAGGGCGGCGATGAGGGGAGCCGGCAGGTTGACCTTGGCGGCGACGGCCTCGTAGCGGGTCTTGTTGGCCTTCCAGCGCGTCAGGAAGAGGGTGAGGTCTCCCTTCTGCGCGGCGCTGGGCGAGGCCTTCATGTCCTTGGCGCGCGCGGCGTTTCGGTCGTAGACCGCCTGGGCGCGCGCGCCGCTCTTGGGCCGGTGGTTGGCCTGGGCCTCCTTCTGCTCCGGCACCGGCTCGGGCCCCTTGTCCTTCTTCTTCTCCTGGGGCTTGGTGACCGCCTTGTCGGAGTCGGGGGAGACCAGGGTCTGGGCGAGCTCGTAGTTGGCCTCTGTGAGCTGCTTCTTGAGCTCCTTGAGCAGGGGAGAGGGTTCGTGGGCCTCCACGTCCTCGGGCAGGAGGAAGGGGGGACGCGTGATCTTGGCGGATTTGTGGACGGTCATGGGGCCTCTCAACCCTGGAGGAGAACCTGCCGTGCATCTCTCGTGCCACGCCGCGCGACGCGGCGCAAGAGCTTGCGATGGATCTCCTCTTCGCGATCATGTTAGAGCCCGCCCGCGAGAGGGGCCAAAGACACCCAATGCTTCCACCCGCATCAGACATCCAGGGCGCCGCCGTGGTCGGCGTCGCGGTGATGCTGGGCTTCGGCCTCGCCGAGCTGCTGCACCGCGGGCGGGCGGTGTCGGCCGAGGTCACGCGCAAGGTCGCCCACGTCTGGGCCGGGGTCGTGACGGCCTCCTTCCCCTGGCTGGTGGAGAGCCACGTAACCGTCCTCTGGCTCGCCTTGGGATTCGGCGTCTTCCTCGGCGGCACCCGGCTGCTCGGGTGGCTGCCCTCGGTGCACGCCGTCGAGCGGCGCACCCAGGGGGCCTACTGCTACCCCCTCGCGGTGTGGGTCTCCTTCTACCTCGCGGCCGGCGACCCGGTGCCCTACGTGACGGCCATAGCCGTGCTGGCCGTCTCGGACACGGCCGCGGCCGCCGTCGGCGCGCGGCAGCCTCTCAAGCGCTACCACGTCTTCGACCGCGACTTCCGCAGCCTCGGCGGCTCCTTCGCGCTGTTCGGCGTCACCTTCGCCCTCGTGCTCCTCCTGATGGCGGCGTTCGACCGAGGATCGCTCCCGAGCGTGCTGACCACCGCCCTGCTCGTCGCCATGGCCGCCACCGCCACCGAGGGCATCAGCGTGCGCGGCCTCGACAACTTCCTCCTGCCCTACTCGGTGGTGCTGTTGCTGACCGCGACCGCGGGCGCCACGGCCGAGGAGCTCTCGAGCTGGGTCCTCGGAGCGTTGACAGCGGCTTGTGTGCTCGTGCCGACCGTGTCGGTCGCCCGCCTCGGCGCGGCCGGGGCCATGGCGCTCTTCTTGTCCGGCTTCCTCGCCTTCGGGCTCGGCGGGCCTGCCTGGCTGCTCCCGCTGCTCGTGCCCTACGCGGGCTTCGTCGCCGTCCGCGCCATGGACAGGAGCGGCGAGGCCGCGAGCCTGCAGCTCCTCGCCCCCGCGTTCGCGGTCTCCCTCCTGGTCCTGCTGGCCCACGTGCACACCGGCCGGGCGCAGCTCTACCTGCCTTATCTGGCCTCGGTCGCGGCCGTGTCGGCCCTGGCCTGGAGCGAGTGGGCGCCCGGGGAGCGCTCCTCCCTCCCTTCGCGGGTCGCCGCGGGCCTGCTCGGCGGCGCGATCGTGGTCGCCGCCGGCTGGCTCTCGGGGCCGCCGGTCCCTCTGGACCTCCGGGGAGCGGGCGTGCTCGTCATCTTTGCCGGCGCGGCGCCCCTGCTCGCAAGCGCGGCGGGCGAAACCACCGGCAGGGCCAGGCTCGCCGGCGTGCTCGGGAGCACCGCCGGGTGCACGCTGTGGGTGCTCGTATGAGCCCCTACCGCGCCACCGAGATCGAGCCGGCGGGCGAGGCCTTCGAGACCTTCTGCTCCCTCGACCCGCCCCTCGACCCGGGCAGCTTCGCGACCGCCGACGCCCTCTTCTGTCGCTACGGGCGCTCACGCCACCTGCTGCTCCACGAAGGCGAGCGCGCGGTGGGCCGGCTGACGGCCTCCCTGAACCCCCGCGTGCGCGGCGACGCGGGAGAGCAGGTCGGCTACGTCGGCGCGCAGGTCTTCCCGAACGACGCAGGGGCCCTGCGCGCCCTGCTCGACCCGGCCCTGGCGTGGCTCCGTGAAGGCGGCTGCTCGCTCGTCCGAGCGCCGGTCACCTTCCACACCTGGCACCCCTTCCGTTTTGTGACAGGGCGTTTCGCTGGCGAAACGCCCTGCGGTAGTGGCGTTTCGCCTGCGAAACGCCTGCCCCGCCAAACCGAGGGCTTCTCTCAGCCCACCCTCCGAGGAGAGCCGAAGAACCCGCCACACCACCCGGCCCTCTTCGAAGACGAAGGCTTCTGCCCCATCGCCTGGTACGTCTCCATGGAGACGACCGCGCTCGAGGAGATGATCGACGCGGCTGGCGAAGAGCTCCGCCGCTACGAGCAAGGCCCGCTGCAGGTGCGCCCCCTCGACCCCAGCCGAGCAGGTGAGGAGCTTGCCGCCTTCCACCGTCTCATCCTGGCCTCCTTCCAGGAGAACGTCTCCTACAGCCCCATAGGATTCGAGGAGTTCGCCATGCTCTACGCGGGCGCGGCAGGGCAGACCGATCCGCGCCTCATCTTCATCTGCGAGGACCTCGGTCCCACCCCCCGCACCGAGGACGGGCTCGCGGGCCTGATGTACTGCGTCGCCGACCGGAGCGACCCCGAGGTCCCGACGATCGTGCTCAAGACCCTCGCCGTGCACCCGGCCTACCGGGGCGACGGGCTCGGCGGGGCGCTGACCGCCGTCACGCACAAGAGAGCCCTGGAGCTCGGCTTCACCCGCGCCGTGCACGCGCTGATGCGCACGGGCAGGCCTCCGGCGAGCGTCTCGACCCGGGCGATGAGGGTGTACCGCCGCTACACGCTGACCGAGCGAGCGTTGTGACGATGCCAGAGGCTGCCGGCGCCATCTCCGCCCTGCTGGAGCGCCACGCCGCCGAGCGCGGCGAGCGAGCGGCCCTCGTGGACACCTCGGGGATCGTCACCTATGCCGAGCTCGAGGATCGCTCGGCCCGGCTCGCCGGCGCCCTTCACCACGCCGGCCTCGAGCAGGGCGAGAGGGTCGCCCTCTTCCTGCCCTTC
>CAZQPP010000722.1:0-3627 GCA_964594295.1 uncultured Myxococcales bacterium
GTAGAAGGTCTCCAGGTCCTTGGTCTTCTCGGGCCAGCCGAGGGTGGCGAAGGGCCAGATGCCGCTGCTGAACCACGTGTCGAGCACGTCCTCTTCTTGTGAGAGGGCCGCGGACCCGCAAGACGAGCACTCGCTGGGGTCCTCGATGGCGCAGGTCAGCTCGCCGCAGTCCTCGCAGGTCCACACCGGGATGCGGTGGCCCCACCAGAGCTGGCGGCTGATGCACCAGTCGCGGATGTTCTCCATCCAGTTGAAGTAGGTCTTGGTCCAGCTCTCGGGCACGAAGCGGATGCGCCCGTCCCTGACGGCGGCGATGGCCTCCCGGGCGAGCGGCTCGATCTTCACGAACCACTGGGTCGAGAGCATGGGCTCGACGACGACGCCGGTCCGCATGCAGTGACCGACCGCGTGCGTGTGCTCCTTGATCTCGCCCAACAGCCCGAGCTTCTCCAGATCCTCGAGCACGCGCTCGCGCGCCTCGAAGCGGTAGAGGTCGCGGTAGGCCTCGGGGGCGTTCTCGTTGCAGCACGCCGCCTCGTCGAAGATGGCGATCATCGGCAGGCCGTGCCGCTTGCCGGTCTCGAAGTCGTTGGGGTCGTGGGCGGGCGTAACCTTGACGGCTCCGGTCCCGAACTCGAGGTCGACGGCCTCGGCGTCGGCGATGACGGGGATGTTCCTGCCCGTGAGCGGCAGCTCCACCTCGCGGCCGATCAGGTCCTTGTGGCGCGGGTCTTCGGGGTGCACGGCGACCGCCGTGTCGCCCAGCATGGTCTCGGGGCGCGTGGTCGCGACGGTGACGTGCCTGCCCGGCTCGTCGGGCACCGGGTAGCGGATCTCCCAGAGCTTGCCGGGGACCTCCTTGTGGTCGATCTCGAGGTCCGAGAGCACCGTCCGGATGCCCGGGGACCAGTTGACCAGCCGGTGGTCCCGGTAGATGAGGCCCTCCTCGTACAGGGAGACGAAGACCTGCCGGACCGCGTGGTAGTAGCCGTCGTCGAGGGTGAAGCGCTCGCGGCTCCAGTCCACGGACACGCCGAGGCGGCGCATCTGCGTGACGATGCGATCGTGGTAACGCTCCTTCCAGTCGAAGGCCCGCTCCAAGAAGCCCTCACGGCCCAGGTCGAAGCGGGACTGGCCCTCTTCGGCGAGCTCGCGCTCGACGACCATCTGGGTCGCGATGCCCGCGTGGTCGGTGCCCGGCAGCCACAGGGCGTTCTTCCCGCACATGCGCTGCCAGCGGATCAGGATGTCCTGGATGGTCAGCGTCAGGGCGTGGCCCATGTGGAGCATCCCGGTCACGTTGGGCGGCGGGATGACGATGCAATAAGGCTCGCGGTCCGACTCCGAGGCGGCGCCGTAGTGCCCGGCGGCCTCCCACTCTGCGTCGAGCCCCGCTTCCACTGAAAGCGGGTCGTAGCCGGCCTCGAGCAGCGCGTGTGCCGATGTCGAGGTCAGTTCTCCATCTCCTCTGTGATCCGCCGGATCTCCTTCCTGAGGAGGCTCTCGGCGAGCTCGGGGACCACCCGCCAGGCCACCTCGTGCAGGATGCGCTCCCCCGACTCCTGCACGTAGCTTCGGACCTCGTGCTCGAAGATGGCGCGCCCTTCTTCAGCCAGCCAGGTCTGGATGCTGTCGCTCAGGGCGAGCTCGTAGGTGTCGCGGAAGCCGGTCCCGTCGAAGAGCGCTGACGGGCGCCGTGTGACGCCGGGTGTCTCGATGACGGCCCCGTCCTGGTCGCCGTCCTCGCTCTCTCCTGCCTTCGCCTGCTCTGCGCCGGCCGCGAGGCCCTCCCGCACCGCGCGCTGGAAGCCGGCCCGGTCGAAGGGCTTGGTGACCATCGCGACGGAGAGGAGGCCCTTGAGCTCGTGCTCGACGTCCGCCGCCCCTGGGGGCACCGTCACGAGCACGGGGAGCATGGGAGCGGCGACGACGTCGCGGACGGCCATGACGGTCTCGGCCACGAAGCCGGGCTCGAGATCCGCCGAGAGGACGACCAGGTCGGGCGCCTCCTCGGACGAGTCGAGCAGCCCGAGCAACACCTCGGTGCTCTCGGCCGTGAGCAGATCGTGCCCGTCGCCGGACAGGAAGATGCTCATGAGGTCCAGCACGAGTGCGTTCTCGTCGGCCAACACGATGCGCGCCATGAAGCGCTCCAGGCACAAGGAGCGCGGGTCTTAGCAGAAGGGGCGGGCGGAGGTCCAGATCCCGTGCGCGTGCGAGGAGCATTGGAGGGCCCCAGTCCGCGGCAGGCGCCTCCGGTCGGCCCTCCTCAGAGCAGCAGGATCGCGACGATCGGCAGGAGCACGCCCAACCCCACGTACACCCCTCCGCGGCCGCGGAGGCCCTTGCGGCCCTTGACCATGAGCATGCCGGAGATGGCCAGGAAGAGCAGGGCCACCGCGAAGATGTCCGCGATCCAGGTCCACGCGCCCTCCGGCTCGTTCAGGTGGAGGGCGTTGAGCTCGCGGAGCAGGAGCCGAGGGCGCTTGACCTCGTGTACGGCTGTGCCGGCGACCGGGTCGTAGTCCACGACGTCCGTGTCTCCTTCTCCAAAGAACAGGCTCAGGCGCCTGGGCCCGCGCCAGAAGACGTTGTGGGGAGCTTTCTCGAGAGCGAGGCGGCCGAGCAGGGACGCGACGAGCTCCTGCTGGTGCTCGCGGGCGACCACCTCCTCTCCTGTCGTGGCTCCTCCGAGGGTGGGGCCGATGAGCTCGCTTGCGGCGCCGACCGGGTGCGTCGTCAGGTCGAGCGCGTAGTTGTAGTCCCAGTCGTGGCGGTGGTTCACGGCCACGCCGCTGACGCAGTAGACCAGCGTCAGGCCGACGCAGACGAAGCCGATGTCACGGTGAAGCTTGAAGAGCCACCGGCGCCAGCGCATCGGTGCCTACTTCACCTCGAGGGCGGTCGCGCGCAAGATGACGTCGTGGAACACCTCACCGGTGATGGAGTCGGGGTCGCCGAGCTTGTGCTTGCCCATCATGTGCTTGGCGTAGGCGGCCGGCACCTCGACGCGCTCGACGGTGCCCTCGGCCCGCGCGTTCTTGCCCACCGACCCCGCCGGCACGAGGAAGGCCGGGGCGGTGACGATGCGCACGTACTGGCCGGTCTTGGCGTCGGCGACGGAGAGCCACTTGCGCTTGTGCTCGCACATGGCCGACACGGGCCCCTCGAGGGCGACCTTCTTGCCGACGAAGTCGGCGGCCTTGGCCCGCAGATCGGCTACCGTGGCGGCCGGGGCTCCGGAGAAGGCCTCGCCGAGGGTGACGGCGCCGGGCGTAGGCGCCGCTGCCTTCGCGGGCTCGGCGGGCTTCGCGGGCTCAGCGGCCTTGGCCGGCTCGGCAGGCTTGGCGGCCTCGGCGGGCTTCGCGGGCTCCGCCGCCTTCTCGGGAGCTGCCGCCTTCTCGGGGGCGGCGGCCTTCTCGGGAGCGGGCGTCGCGGCCTTCTTGGCGCAGCCGGCGGCGAGCAGGAGCAGTGAAAGGGAGATGACTGTGAAGATGGTTGACCGGCTCACGGCTTCCTCTTGCGTCGTTTGTGCTCGACCCCCCCCGGAGACGGAGCCGAGAGCGATAATCCACGGGAAGCCTCCTGTAAAGCTGTTTGGGGACAGTCCCGTTTCGATTTGGGGAC
>CAZQPP010000723.1:0-3620 GCA_964594295.1 uncultured Myxococcales bacterium
CCCCGCTTCCCTTTGACCCCCGCCAGCGAGCTAAGTGTCAAATGTCGACACCTGACCCCGCTTCCCCCGCCGCTTTCCGACCGCTTCCCGACCCCGCTTCCCCCCCGGGCGTGGGGTGTTCACCAGATGGACCCAAGGGCGTACACCTTCAGGCGGGAGATTATGGGCGCGCCGCCCTCGGCGCGCAGGCGCAGGTCGACACCGTCTTCGGGTGGGAAGCACAGCATCGTGTAGGCCGCGGCGCCGCCGTCGGCGAAGACCTCGACCGAGGAGGCGTCCACGAAGACTCTGAGGTCGAGGCGGCCGTCGCGCAGGGGCACGGGCCACGAGCGCGCTGCCTCGAAACGCTCGCTGAAGGAAGCCTCGCCGGCTCCCCAGCGGCTCACGAAGATCTCTCCGTCGGGGAGCCTGTAGCCGATCCAGAGGGCCCGGTCTCCGCTCGCGAAGACGCCGAGGGCCACCTCGGTGGCAAGGCCCATCTGAATCTCGGCTTCGATCTCGAGGGCCTGACCCCCGCCTCCCGAGAAGCGCGCACCCACCTCCTCCACGCTCGCCTCCTCGAGATCGAGAAGTACCCGCTCTCGCAGGCCGAGAAGCTCCGGTGAGGGTGTCTGAACGAGCACCGGGCCGGACGGCCCCTCCCGCAGGGCGAGGTCGCGGGGGAGCGTCATGGCTCCGCGCCAGCCCTCGCTCGGGGTGACCAGTGCATAGGCCCAGTTGTTCATCCAGGCGATCCACACTCGCCGTCCGTCCGGGGCCCCGTGCCAGGACTGGGCAGCGTAGAAGTCGCCTCCGTGGTCCAGGGGGCGGGCCCAGCCGTCCGGCTTGAATCGGGTTCCGTCGAAGCTGCCGATCACGTACTGGGCTCCGGGGCGGTTGTCGTCGAAGCCCCGGTTGAGGTCGTACTTCAGCACCCACCTGCTGCCCCCCTCCGGCAGCGGCAGCTCGAAGAGGTCGGGGCACTCGAAGACCGCACCCACGTCGGCTACCGTCGGCGCGCGCGGGTCGAGGGCGGAGAGCTCCCGCCACTCCAGCAGCTCCTTCGAACCGTAGAGGCGAAGCTCGCGGCCGGCGGCGAGGACCATGATCCATCGCGCCGTCGGCTCGTGCCAGAAGACCTTCGGGTCTCGGAAGTCCTTCAGGCCGGGGTTGGGCAGCACGGGGTTTGCGTCGATGAGCCTCCAGGTCTCGCCCCCGTCGTCGCTCAGGGCGACGCTCTGCTTCTCATCTCCGCTTTCGCCTCCGTGGTGCGTCAGGATCGCGGCCAGGCAGCCCTCCCCGGCACAGAGCCCGGCGCTCTCACCGGAAAGCTCCACCGCGCTGCCGGAGTATGCCCAGCCCAGCGTCGAATCCGGCCTCAACGCCAGCGGCCGGTCGCTCCAGCGCGCCAGGTCGTCGCTGACGGCATGCCCCCAATGCATCGGCCCCCATACCGGCATGGCAGGCTGGTGCTGGTAGAACAGGTGCCAGGTGCCGCGGTGGTAGATTAGCCCGTTGGGGTCGTTCATCCACCCGACCGGCGGAGAGAAGTGAAAGCGGGGACGCCAGCGCTCGGGGCGCGCCGTCTCCGGTTTGTGGACTCCGAAAGGCGTTACGGCCGGAAGCTCCGCCGAGGCATCGGCACCTGCGTTTCCCACGTCGACCTCCTCGCTACAACCGGAAACCACGACGGCGAGGGCGAGCGCCACGGCCGCGGCGGACCCGCTGCCGGACCGTCCAAGCGCCCTCACCGCCCGTGCACCGCGAGCCAGACCGTGCCCTCCGCGGTCTCGACGACGGAGTGCGGCGTTCCTCTCGGGAGCCAGTGCCAGTCCCCCGGCTCGAGCCGGTACTCCTCTCCGCGGACGGCGAGCACGGCGCTCCCGCGGAGCAGCACGACCCACTCGTCGTGCGGCTGGAGGTAGTCCGTCGGCGGCACATCTGCGCTCGAGACGATGCGCTCCACCTCGAGGCCTTCGCTCCTCGCCAAGACCTCGAAAAGCTCGCCGGTCGCCGGTGGATGGCTGATGTCGAAGAGGTTCCCGTGGCTGCGCATGACGGAATTCCTACTGCAACTCCTGCCGGCCAGCCAGCAGAGCGCGCGCGCGGAAGAGCCCGCTGCGCATTTGCGCGAGCGCCCCCGCGGGTGTGCGCGACGGTCCTGCAGAACACGGTCTCACCAGCGCCATTACAGGCCCAAACGCAACTGGGCGTTGACGAACTCGGACACCTTCCCTACCGTTTTTGGTTGGTAGCACGTAGGTACACTTTCAGCTGGGGCCAAAGTCATGCTGGGGTACGTGGGTAGACACGTATGGCCCATCACAGCGATGGGTCTGTTTGTCCTTTTCTCGGGCTGTGAAAGCCTGCCTCCTGACGCGGTTGGTGACGCAACCGGGGGAGTCGTGGACGCGGTCGAGCCCGCGACGTTGCACCCTCCGGGGGAGGAGGCCGGCGCTGACGAGAGGGTCCTGGAGGAAGCTCCGGACCTGAGCTCGGCGGGCTGTCCGGAGGGCGTAGTCGCGGCTCCGGAGACCTGCAACGGCGCCGACGACGACTGCGACGGCGAGACCGACGAGGACTTCCCGGACACCGACGGGGACGGGCGGCGCGACTGCGTCGACCCCGACATCGACGGTGACGGCGTGCTCAACGGATCCGACAACTGCCACCTGACCCCCAACCCCGACCAGACCGACGCCAACGAGGACGGCCTCGGCGACGCTTGCGCCAAGAGCATGATGTCCGGCGGCGGCTGGGGCAGCGGGAGCCACTGCACCGAGTGCGAGCCCTGCTGGGCTTGCGAAGACCCCGGTCCGTGGTCCGGCTGCAACACCGGCGAGCCCTGCTCGAGCTGCGACGACGGCGACGCCTGCACCGACGACCTGCTCGGCATCGGCGGCTGCGTACACGTCCCGGCGGCCTACAACACCGCCTGCGACGACGGAAACCCGTGCACGACAGGGGATCGCTGCACCCCGGCCGGATGCAGCGGAGTGCCGGCGCTCTGCGACGACGGAAACGCGTGCACCGACGACTTCTGCGCCAGCGGCGGCTGCTCGCACCCTCCGGTGCCCGACGGTACGATGTGCGTGCGGCCCGGCGGAGGTGCCGCAGGCGTCTGCCAGTACGGGACCTGCATCTTCGGCGGGGACTGCGACGACGGAGACCCGTGCACGAAGGACAGCCCGTCGCCGACCGGGTGCAAGCACGTGCCGGCGAACATCGGCACACCGTGCGACGACGGCAACCCGTGCACGACCGGGGACACCTGCACGTCGTGCTGCTGCAAGGGCAAGCCCATCGCTTGCGACGACGGCAACCCGTGCACGACCGACCAGTGCTCCCCCACTGGCGGCTGCCAGCACCTCCCCGCACCGCCCGGCACGCGCTGCGACGACGGCAACGCCTGCACCACCGGGGACACTTGCCAGAACGGCGTCTGCAAGGGCGGCGACGTCAACTGCGACGACGGCGACCCCTGCACGACCGACACTTGCGGCTACGGCGGCTGCCAGCATTACCCGGGGCACAACGGCTCCCCCTGCGACGACGGCGACGCCTGCACCACCGGCGACTCCTGCAGCAACGGCGTGTGCCGGGGCAACCAGGAACACTGCGACGATGGCAACCCCTGCACC
>CAZQPP010000724.1:0-3615 GCA_964594295.1 uncultured Myxococcales bacterium
CAAGGTGGACGCGGTGGAGCCCAAGCTCGGCCGCGACGGGGTCGTGGTCAAGACGAAAGAAGAGGTGGCTTGCGAGTGGCGCGAGCGCGCGAGGAAGGTGCTGCACAAGTCGACCCACGAGAAGGTGCGCTCTGCGCAGCTCTGCCAGGTCTCCGCCCGCAGGGCCCTCGACGGGGAGGACGACCATGGCGGCGTCGAACAGCTCGTCGAGGCCGTCGAGCAGGAGCTCGACGCCCTTCGCCCGGCAATCCGTGCTGCCCGGAGAGAGCAGACGCTGCGCCACCTCCAAGAGATCGTGGCCGGGCAGAACGAGGCCCTGCTCCGCCCCGCAGCGTCGCGGAGCCACCTCGAGCGCAGCCGGCGGGAGCTCGATGATCTGGAAGAAGGCGTGGACTCGGCCGTCCGAAAGGCCAGCAAGGCGGGAGAGCGGCTCAGGGAGGGCTCCCTCGCCAGGGCCAAGGTATTCAAGCGAAGGGCCAAGGAGCTGGAGGAGGACAAGAAGTCGAAGGCCGAGAAGCTCGTAGCCGACGTCAACGAGTGGGTGCAAGCCGGTCCCAAGGAGGCTGGCGAGCTGCTCACCGGGACACGGGCTTCGCTCAAGAATCTGGCCAAGGAGGCCAACCTCACCGACGAGGACATCCGCCAGGCCGCGCTCCCCGACAGGTGGAAGCCGAAGCTCCGTGTCCGCACCTACCGGGAAGAGCCTCGGAGAAAGAAGAAAGGCGGACCCCTGGCAGGCATAGCGCGTTTCTTCGGGGGACTCTTCGGTGCTGACGACTGGGGCTACAAGTGGGTGAAGGGTCGCGAGCTCGTAGACCTCGACGCGCTCAGGAAGGTCGTGAAGACGACGACCCAGGGTCAGTGCCGCTGGCTGGAGCGCTCTCTCTCCTCGTTGGTCGAAGAGGCCGAGAAGAGGGGCGGCGCCATCCGCACGGAGATCAAGCGGCGCCGGAAGGAGCTCGAGCGGAGCGAGCGGGGGGTACTCGACACCGAGGAGCGGCGCAAGGTGGTCGACAAGATCGAAGAGATCTTGCGCCGACACGGAGCTGAAGACGTGGAGCCTCTGGCCGCCCGCTCCACGCCGGATACGCACCCGCCCGTGGTCGAGCGCTGCACGAAGATAGTGGCGCCGGCAGCCACCCTCTCCCTTCTTCGCCTCGGGCAGAGCGTTCTGGGCCAGCGCGCCCTGGCCCTGCGCGACTGCTGCCTAGAAAGGGCCGCGGCGAGCGTGCCCGGATCCCACAAACGGGTCGTCGTATGGGGCTGGGAGCGGGACAGCCTGCAACGCTTCCTCGACCGGTTCTGGTGGGATCGCTTGCGCGGAAGCGTGGACGACCCGACCGGCGTCACCTCGGTGAGCATCGACCGGCCCGCCATGCAGGTCGCCATCGTGGAGGAGCCCCTTCGCGCCCTAGCCGGGAAGCGTTGGGACGAGACCCCCATCGGGCTCCTCGGAGGGCCTGCCTCGCTCTTCCTGCTCGCCGACATCGGCCAGGTCGGCTCGACGCTCTCGCTACTCCACGCCTCGCCCCTCCTAGAGGCGGTACGGGCAGCCGTCATCTCTGTCGTCCTCGTGGTGGAGCAGACCAGTGCGCTGGCGAACTCCGGAGAGATCCTCGGGGGATGGCAGGCGATCGCCGACCTCGTGGGCAAGGCGCGCATCGACCCCGTGGCCGTTGTGGCCAACGACTCCTCGCCGACCTTCAGCATACTTTACGACATGGCCTGGCGCGGAGAACTGAAGAAAATGGACGATGAGAAGCGCTTCTTGAGCTTCGCCGCACGAATGGGAGAGAGCACGCCCATGCTGGACAAGCTCCGGCGCGCGGCGTCCGAGATCCGAGAAAACACGAAGAGGCCGTCATGATAGAGCAGGTAGAGCTTCGCGTGGACGAGGCAACCAAGCAGGTGGTCGACAAGGTCGTCGAGGACCTCGAGCGGCTCTTGGAAGACATGAGAGAAGATCTGGAGCTCCCCCTCTCTCAGATGCGCGACGTTGTCACGAGGATGGGCACGCACCAGGAGGCAACGCAGCAGACCATAGCGAAGCTCAAGCAGAAGAGCAGCGCCGTAACGAGCAGCGTCGAGGCCCTGCGGCTGAGCAACGAGGCCAACGGGAAGACCCTTGGCGCGCAAAGAGAGAGCGTCGCACGGCTGCCTTCGCTCGAACACAAAGCCGCCGCTATCGAGAGCTCGCTTGAACGCTTCGGCGAGGAGGTGAAAAAGCAAGGCGCCCTCCTCGCGGCGCAGCAGGAGCGGCTCGATGGCTCGCTGGGACGCCTCGGCGAAGCCGTGGAGAAGCAAGGCGCCCTCCTCGCGGCGCAGCAGGAGCAGCTCGAGCGCCTCGCGCGCCCCTGGTACCGGAGGTTGTTGGGATGACTGCAGGGAACAAGGAAGATCTGCACGCCCTCTTGGGGGAGAAGGACCTGTCGTCGCTCCTCTCGCGCCACCAGCCGGAGGCCGAGGAGAGCATCGGCGCACGCCACGGTGGATGGGCCGAGCGTCTCAAGGCCGAGCGCTTCGTCCTGCCGGTCGTGGGCGTACAAGGAAGCGGCAAGAGCTCTCTGTTGAACGCCCTCTTGTACGACCGGCCTGTGCTCCCCGTCGAGACCGACGAGACCACCTGCGTCCCCGTGGAGATCTCCTACGGGGCCGCACCTTCCGAGCAGGCGACCGTGCTCTTCACGGACGGGCGCAGCGAGCGGGTGCCCGCCGGCGAGGAGAGCCTCGCACGCTACGTGGACAACCGCCTCAACCCAGGCAACGGGCTTGGGGTCGAGCGCGTCATCCTGCTCTCCAACGCGGAGATCCTCCGGGGCGGTGTGGTGCTGGTCGATCTCCCGGGCATGGGCAGCCTCACGCGGGAGAACGTGGAGACAACGACCCGCTACCTCGATGAGGCGACCGGGGCCATGTTCCTCCTCCGCACGGTCCCGCCTCTCACCAACAGTGAGGCGGTCGCCGTGGGGCAGTTCTGGCCGCGAGTCGCGTCGGCCTTCTTCGTGCAGAACAGGTGGACCGACGAGAGCGATGCGGAGGTGGAGGCCGGAAAGAGGCA
This sequence comes from uncultured Myxococcales bacterium, assembly GCA_964594295.1. Lineage (GTDB taxonomy): Bacteria > Myxococcota_A > UBA9042 > UBA3505 > UBA3505 > CAZQPP01. The sequence continues at coordinate 3,059 of CAZQPP010000724.1, forward strand.
CAACGAGGAGCTGCTCAGAGAGCTCGGCGAGCGCTACCACCTCGGCGAGCGCGGCGTCGGCGTCAGCGTGGTGTGCGCGTATCGCGCCTACGAGGCTTCGCTCACCCGAGACGAGGAGGCCTATGCCCGCTCCGGAGCCGTCGAGCTCGCCGCCGAGCTGGTCAGGGTCGGGGGTAGCTGGCGCGTACGCCTTCGTGAGGAGGTGGGCGTCAGGCTGAGCGCGGAGCTCGATGCGGCCCTTCGGGCGCTGGAGAGAGCGCGCTCCGACCTAACGCGCAGCCGCGAGCAGGTCGAGGCTGATATCGAGGAGACCCGCGCCCGCTTTGGGGAGTACATGGAGGACCTCGGCCGGCGGCAGGAGCGCGCGTTGGAACGTGTTTGTACCTTCGAGGAGGAGCGCGGCGCCGCCGTCACGGCGTGGAGAACCCAAACGCGCCGGGAGCTGCGCGTCGAGATGCGCGAGCGCCTCCGCAAGGGGATAACCGACGGTCCCCGCCTGACGAATGCGCTGCTGGCCCTGCAGCAGGAGCCACTCGACAAGGCCTGGGATGACCTCA
>CAZQPP010000725.1:0-3589 GCA_964594295.1 uncultured Myxococcales bacterium
GGTTCTCGCGACAAGGACAGCTCGGCCCCTGGAGACGAGCTCGCGGAGGCTCACGGGCGGGCCGGCGGCGAAAGCTCCGCGGGGGCGCCGAGGCCCGACAGCTACGACGCGGCCCCCGAGGCGGAAGCTCCCGCGGCGAAGTCCAAGTCGGAGAGCGCGTCCGGCTCCCTGAGCACCAAGCGCAGCCGCAGGCCGGCGAGGCGGGAGAGCCGCCCTGGCCTCGGCACCGAGTTCGGCGAGCGCCGCTCCTCGGCCGTCGTCGAGACCCGCTTCGTGCGCGCGAACCGCAAGCACCCCTCGCACATGCTAGTGGCCCGCTACAACGACGGCCCGGGCCTCGTGGCTCTCGGCATCGACCTCGAGCGCTGGCCCCACGACCGCGACCTCCGGCTGCGCGAGAGCGCGAGCCCCTTCGCCGAGTCCCGCCCGCGCGGCGGCTTCTCGAGCCCGCCGGCGGGGTGGCGTTGAGCGAGCCGCGTATTGTCTCGGTGTCGACATCTGCGCTAGGACGCCGGGATGATCACATGCGTGCGCCGACCTTGCCGCGTCGCCCTGATGTTGCTCTGCGTTATGCTGCTCGCCCTGCTCGCCGGCTCGGCGTCGGCCCGCGGTCGGCTCGAGGTCCGCTACGAGTGGGCGAAGGGCCCGTCTTCGGGCTTGCTCGGGATTGGGGCGACGATCCACGCCTACTGGTCGCTCCCCGGGGGGCGTGATGCTCCGACCAGGGGCCGATATGACTTCGTGGTGCTCACGATGCCCGACACCGTGCGCCTGAAGGGAGACGGTTTCCTGGCGGTTCCCCCTGGAGCCCGGATGCCGTTTGGGATGGAGCTCCAGCCGGAGCGGTTGCGGGTCTTGTTCCCACTGTACCTCGTGAAGGAGCCGAATCACGGAAAGCTGACGATTCGCCCGCTGTCGAGTGGTGCCCTGCGCGTGGAGGCGACCTACCTGGTGGTGGACGGGAGGGGCCGGGACGCCGGGACAGCTTCGCCCTCGCAGTCTCTGGATCTAAGGGTGATCGACAGCCGACCAAGGCTCATGGTCGAGGATCTGGAGCAGCTCCCGCCCGCAAAGGCGGTCGGGGTGTCCGCCGATGGTGGTTTCGAGCTGCGCATCCTGGACGAGGCCTTTGAAGTGCGAGACGCGGCGACGGGGCGGCGCCTGCTCGGCGGACCAGGCCGCGGCGCCAACTTCTCGCCCACGGGGCGCTTTCTCAGCTACGAGGAGGCGTCAGGTGCGATGGAGATTGTGGACCTGTTGGACCTGAAGGTCGCTGTGACCGCCCGGACGAACGACACGGCTATCTCGGTGTTGGTGTGGGCACAGAACGATGCCTATGCGCTCCTCGGCACGTATGACATGGGAGGAGTCGTAGTCCTCCAACCCCGGATCGAAGGCCGCGTCAGCAGGGCATTCGGGCATGGCTGCCGTATCTGCGAGGCCTGGGAGACTACCAAGCTGAAGCTCTTCCCGGAGGCCGCCCTGATCCTCGTGGGGGAGGTCGACCTCGAAGAGACACCCGGGGCGCTCTTCCCTGGACACCGACTCGTCGAAGCGGACGGGTTTTCTCCCGAGGAGATGCGATGGGAGGCACAGCTGAGCGAGCTTGGGTTGGCCGTGCCGGTGCGCGCGAGGCGGAGATGGGACACAGGTGACCGACTGCGCATCGGCTATGTCGGCGCTCATGGTCCCGATGAGAAGGCGCGACCCTATGCGCGCTACGTCTACGGTCCGACACCGCTCAAGGCCGCCGCCAGAGGTCACGCCGGGCCGGTTTCGGTCCGCCGCCGGGGTGTGCTTCCGCTGCGCGAGGCCGTCGCGAAGACGCCTCCCAACCGGTTGGCGGCACGTCTGGAGGCGCTGGGGCTCCCGCTTCGCCCGTCTCGGTCGCTCGCGGCGCTTCACCGAACCGGCTCGGCGGTGGTGCGCGAGACGGCCGCGAAAGACGACCTGCACTCCCGTTTGGCCCGGCGTTACCTCATTGACTCCGTGTGGGAGGGCGAGGAGCCGCCGCCCGGAGCCGTGGACCCGGACGCGGAGCTGTGCGGCTACGACGGTTTCGTTCACTACTGGCGGTGGCGCAAGGGAGACACCGAGCAGGCGGTCGCCCTGACGGGGTGCACGAACGGAGTGCACGAGGGCTTCGACGCGGCGTGGCTCTATCGCAACGATGGAAAAGAGAGCCGCCTGACCGACCTGGACGCCCTCGCACGGGCCTTCTGGACGGCGAAGGGCGTCGGGAGTCGGTTTTCGTTCCTGGGCACCGAAGGAGTGCGCAACCCGGTAAGCCTGTTCTGGCCGTCTTCCGACGAGGTGCTCCTTTGCGACGCGGACTCCGGGGCGGTCCTGGACCTCGACCTCGCGCGCCACCTGGTCAGAGGGGCGGCTTTCGGTCTACCCGAGCCGCACGCGATCGCCGCGCTGAGGCTCACGACCGACGGACGCCATGTGGTGCAGGTCAATCGGACGGGCAAGCTCTTCGTCTACGATCTCTCGACCGGCCGAAAAGTGCTCAACGGTCTCTACCTGGACGACGAGCTCGTCGTCTTCGACGATCGCGGCTACTACGACGCTACCCCGCAGGGGGCCTCCTTCGTTCACTGGTTCTTCCCGGGCAGCCGCCAGTATCACGCGTTGAACCAGTTCCGCGCTACATTCTACGTGGACGGGCTGCTCGCGCGCACCCTCCGAGGAGCGTCTCCTGACGTGCCCGTAGCGATACTCCAGCCGCCGCGGGCACGACTCACCCTCGTCGGTGAGAAGCCCGGGGCGGGCACCGTGGAGATACGCGCTGACGTTCGTGGACCGAAGGGGCTGACCGCGGCGGTGCTGCTGGTCGACGGTGTGCCTGTGCACGAACGCTCTCTGAGCGGCACGAGCGCTTCGTTCTCTCAGCGGCTGTCCTTGCGTCGCGGTGCGCACTCGGTGCAGCTTGTCGCCACGGACACGGCCGGTCACGAGAGCGTTCCGGTCTTGTTGAAGGTCGCGGCGCCCCGCTCGCCGCGGAGACCGCCTCGTCTGCGCGCGCTGACGGTGGGCATCAACCGATACGCCGGGCTGAGGGGCCAGGACCTGCGCTTCGCCCGCCGAGACGCCGAAGCGGTTTCGCGGCTCTTCGAGGAGCACGCCGGGCGCCGTTTCTCCGAGGTGACCGTCGAGACGTTCACAGATAGCGCTGCGAGCCCGAGCAAGATCCTCAGCGAGGTGCGGCGTCTCGCGAAGGGGCTGGAATCCGACGACCTGCTCGTGTTGTTCTTCGCGGGCCACGGACGCAAGGGAGGCGACGGTGGATTCCGGTTCTTGACCGGGGCGAGCCTCGACCGGCGTGACTCGCCGCACGACCTGGTCTGGGATGATCTGGCAAAGGTGCTGGCTGCAAGCTCTGCGCGCGCGTTGGTGTTGGTGGACGCGTGCCACTCCGGGGCTGCCGCGCTCCGCGGTGTGGATGGCCACGAATCCTCGGTGAGGGGGCTGCTCGGTGCTGGGCGGGTTGGCATCGCGGTGCTCGCCGCCTCGAAGGGCCGGCAGATGAGCCTCGAGTCGGTAGCTTATGGTGGCGGGCACGGCGCATTCGCCCATGCGCTGATTC
>CAZQPP010000726.1:0-3582 GCA_964594295.1 uncultured Myxococcales bacterium
CCACGTCGCCCGGGAATGGGGCCGTGTCCCCGACAGTGAGCGAGCCGCCGCTGGTCACCGTGACATCGCCCGCGACCGTCGTCATGCCGCTCACCGTGACCTCGCCGCCGAAGACGCCGAGGGTGTCGCCGGCGTGAATTCCGCCGACGACCGTCACCGGGACGCCGTCCGCGACCCGCACGGGGCCGGTGGCGACGAACGCGCTGGTCGTGACGCCGGCCGTGTTCAGGAAGTGCACCTCGCCGAAGCGCGACTCGTTGGTGTCCGGGCTGGAGAAACCGATCGACTGGGCCGAGTCGCCGTCGAAGAAGACCCGGGTACCCGTGGCGACGAAGCTCTTGGGCGCGGCGCCGCTCGGGCGGTCCTGGTCGAAGTCGCCCCGGAAGTGGATGGCGCCGGCAGTGAAGCTGCCCTCGGTGGTGGCGCTGTGGTTGTGCCCGCTCGAGCGGAAGGTGGCGGTGCCGTCCACGACGAGCACGTCGCCGGGGTCCACGAGGCGCAGGCCGTCGGCGGGCGTGTCGGTGACCCAGGTCTCGAGGTCGCCTTCGAGCTCGAGGCGGTTGCCTCCGAGGGTGAGGGAGTTGCGCTCGGGGACGTGCAGCAGGCCGGCCCCCGGCAGGTGGATGTCGCGCTCGAGGACCATCTGCCCGGCGACCTGGGTCTCGTCGACCTCGTAGGTGGCCTGCACGACAACCGGCTGGTGGAAGAAGAAGAGCACCTCCTCGCCCGAGAAGCTCGCGCCCGTGTTGACGAGGAGCCAGTCCCTGAGCCAGCAGTCGGTGCCGCAGGACAGGCTCCCGCCGTTCTGCACGTCGGCGCGGCCGACGACCTCGAAGCGCCCGCCCACCGCCATGGTGCCGCCGTCCACGAGCAGGTTGGAGCCGACGACGACGTTGCCCGGGTTGTGGACCCGCACGACGGCGCCCTCGGCGACCTCGACCGGGGCTATGGTCACGAAGCCCGTGTCCGAGCTGACCCGGCTTTCGAAGCGGATGCCGGCGAAGCGCGAGTGATCGAAGCCCGGCGAGGCCATGCTCAAGAACTGCTCGCCCGCGCCCTCGAAGATCACCCGCGTACCCGTCGACACGAAGGTCCGCGAGGAGCCGCCTCCCGCGGTCTGGACGAAGTTGCCGCGCGCGCGGATGAGGCCTGCGGTGAGGTTGCCCTCGGTGGTCGCGCCGCCCTGGACCGCCGTGAACTGGATCTGGCCCCTCACCCGGAGCTCCGAGTCGACCTCCGCCATGACGAGGCCGTCCCGGTCGAGGTTGGAGATCACCGACTGGAAGGTCCCGGTGTCGAGGATGTGGGCCCGGATGCGGAGCCTTCCACCGGGGACGACCCTGGTAGCGCCCCGCACAACGGTGTCCCCCGACAACGAGACGTCTCCGGTGGTGCTCGCGTTCGCGAGGTCGCAGCCTCGCACGAAGCGCTGCTGCCCGTGCCAGAAGAGCACCCCGGTCCCGATGGTGCCGTCGGCGACCATGTGGCCCCACACGTTGAGGTCGTGCTCGGAGAGGTCGACTACGGTCCCGAGCACGTAGAGGCTCCGGGTGCTGGCGGCGGCGTTCAACCTGGGCGAGAGCACACCGTCGCCGCCGCAGACGACCACGTCGTTCCCGTCGCCGGGCACGCCCTCGGGCAGCCAGTTGGCGTCGTGGTGCCAGTCACGCTCGTGGCCCGGCGCGCCGCCGAGCCAGACCTTCTCGTCGCCGGCCGGTCGGAAGACACACTGGACCTCCCCGGCGCGCACCGGCCCGGAGCAGGCCGACAGGTCGCCTTCCTGGTCGAGCACGCGGAGGCTCCACGTGCCGCCGCCCTGGTCGGGTGCCTCGAGCTGGGCCTCGAAGTGCCCGCCCGCGTCGGCCCGCGCGACCGCACTCGCCGGCCCCTGGCAGCCCTCGCCGGCGAAGATCGAGACCTCGCCACCGGGCTCCGCGAAGCCCATCAGGGTGACGGTTTCGCCCGGCTCGTCGTCACAGCCGTGGGCTCCCCTCAGCACGGCCGCGGGGGTGCCCGGGCCGTCGTTCACGTAGGCGATGGGGTCGGAGCAGGGCCCGATGATGCCCTGGTCGTCAACAGCGGCCGCCGACAGCTCCGTGCGGCTCTTCTCCAGCACCGCGACGGGCAACGAGAAGGTGCCGTCGGGCCCCACGATACCGGTCGCCGCCGGCTCGCCGACGCAGAAGGCGTTGGTGAAGATCTCGACCGTGGCGCCGGGCTCGGTGCGGCCCTGCACCTCGGGCCGCCTGTCGGGTGAGGGCGAGCCTGGGTCGGTGCCGGTCAGGACCACGGTCGGGCCGTCGTCGTGCACGTAGACGAGGGGCTCCGAGCAGCCCGACACGCCGCCTTCCCCGTCGCTCGCCCGCGCGTAGAAGCTGGTCTCGCTGTTCGCCGGCACTTGTACCTGAACCGAGAAGACGCCCGTGGTCTCGTGCGAGGTTGTCGTCGCCGTGGCCTCGCCCGAGCAGTCTGCGCTGGTGAAGACCTCCACGGTCACGCCCGGGTCGGCCCTCCCGTCGAGGGTGGGCTCGCGCTCCTGCGATGGCGAAGGCGGGGTGCTGCCGGTCCACTGCGGGACGTTCACGCCGGCACAGGCGTTGCCCTCGTCGGTCTCCCCGTCGCAGTCGTCGTCGACGTTGTTGCAGAGCTCGACCGCCCCGGGGTGGATGCCCGGGTCTGTGGGCGCGCAGTCCACGGCGTCGGGGCTGCCGTCGCCGTCGGTGTCGGTCGGGGCGCAGACCGAGCCGCCACCCGGGGCCTCGTCCACCTCGTCGTCGCAGTCGTCGTCGACCGCGTTGCAGATCTCCTCGGCGCCGGGGTGGCGGTCCGGGTCCAGAGGAGCGCAGTCGAGCCCGTCGACGCGGCCGTCGTTGTCGTCGTCCGGGTCGCAGGGATCGCCCATCCCGTCGCCGTCGTTGTTCGCCTGGTCGGGGTTGGGGTGGTTGGGGCAGTTGTCCTCGGCGTCGGGCACGCCGTCCCTGTCCGTGTCGCCGACCCAGCAGACCGACTCACCGTCGCTGCCCTCGTCGACCTCGCCGTCGCAGTCGTCGTCCGCCTGGTTGCAGACCTCCTCTGCGCCGGGGAAGACCGCCGGGTCGTGGGGTGCGCAATCGGCTCCGTCCTCGCTGCCGTCTCCGTCGTCGTCCGGGTCGCAGGCATCGCCCTGCCCGTCTCCGTCGAGATCGGCCTGCCCGGAGTTGGCGAACGTCGGGCAGTTGTCGTGCTCGTCGGCGATGCCGTCCCCGTCGTCGTCCGGGTCGCAGGCGTCGCCGTGGGCGTCGCCGTCGAGGTTGGCCTGGTCGGGGTTGGGCGTCGCCGGGCAGTTGTCGGTGGCGTCCGGCACACCGTCGCCGTCGCTGTCGCCGCCCCCGGGTTCATCGTCGCAGGCGTCGCCGAGGCCGTCGCCGTCCGTGTCGGCCTGGTCCGCGTTGGGAGTCCGCGGGCAGTTGTCCTCGTCGTCGGGGACCTGGTCCTCGTCGTCGTCGAGGTCGCAGGCGTCGCCCTCGCCGTCCCCGTCGAGGTCGGCCTGCACCGGGTTTGCGAGGAGCGGGCAGTTGTCGGACCCGTCGAGCACGCCGTCGC
>CAZQPP010000727.1:0-3551 GCA_964594295.1 uncultured Myxococcales bacterium
CGATGTCAACAATTCGAACGTAAGATCAAGCTGTTACGCTTTCAGGGCGGGAACTCGCTACCGTCGTCGCAGTCGACGGACAAGTTGACGCAACCTATCGCGTGGTCGCAGGAGTCATCCGTGCACTCGTCGCCGTCGTCGCAGTCGACCGGCGGAGGGTTTGCGTCGCAGTGACCTGGCAGATCGCAGACGTCCTGAGTGCAGGGGTCTCCATCGTAGCAGTCAGGGCCGTTGTACTGGCATCCCTCCACTGCGTCGCAGGTGTCCTCCGTGCACGTGATCCCGTCATCGCAAGTCACGGGATCGTGAACACAGCCTTGGGGAATGCTCACGTCGCAGTAGTCATGGGTGCATGCGTCGCCGTCGTCGCAGTCGACCGGCGTGCCGCTACAGACTCCCGTGTTTTCGTCGCAGGCCCGGCTGGTCTCACACGGATTGTCCTCGCAGACGGCGCGCGGAGCCTGTTGGCAGCCCATTGCGCTGTTGCACCAACGAAGCACGCATGGCGTGTCCAACCCGCAGTCCACCGCACTCCCCTCGCACGTTCCCCCTTCGCAGTGGTCCGAGTTGGTGCACGCGTCGTAGTCATCGCATGAGCTCGAGTTGGGCGTGTTCGCGCAGCCAGTGCCCGGATCGCAGGCGTCGTCTGTGCAGACGTTGAGGTCGTCGCAGCTCAACGGCGGTCCGGGCGTGCACGTGCCATTGACGCACACGTCAGGGGCGCTGTTCTCCGGGTTGTCGGGATCCTCGTAGCCGGTGCACGCGTTCCCGTCGTCACAGTCCGCATCGTTGAAAAGCGCCGTGCAGACACCGGCGATGCACTCTCCGTCGGTACACTCGTTGTCCACGCCCACGCCGTCCTCGCCGGAGCAGACCGTGCCATTGGACTTGGGTGTGTGCACGCAGCTCGCGTGGTTGTTTGCCTGGTCCACCCACGTGCATGCGTCGTCCGTGCACTCGTTTCCGTCGTCGCAGAAGTCGGCGAGATCTGGCGGGAGCTGCTCGCCCTGAGCAAGCAGGGACTCAACATCCTTGCAGTGGACGCACCATCCCGCAGCCGTCTGCGGCGCATTGCTGTCCTCTCGGTAGCACCTGTAGTCGTTGTCTTCGTCGCACGGGTGCTGGTCATTGCAGCAGCCAGGCCTGGGCGGGTAGCTGCACGCGCGCGGAAGGCGGTCTTGGCAGTCACCTACGGGAGTGTCAGGACCGCAGAGGGTGCAGCCGGGGGATTCCGATTCTTCGTGGGAATCCGGGCATTCCGCGCACTCGTAGGTCGCACAGGAGTCCAGGCCCGCCAACTGCTCGAAGTAGCAGTCGTAGTCTGCCATGCAGCAGACTTCTTCCTGAGAGTCCCTGTCTCCGGGAGTGGTTGGGTCGATGTTTGTCGACTCGTAGCGGCAACCAGACTGATAGGCCTTCGCCTCGGTGCATTCCGGGGCGGTCCCGCAGAGCTGCGGGTCGAGGGTGAGGGCATCGGCAGTGACGTTCACGTTGAAGGGGCTTGTCGCCAATCCAGCTACGGCCGAGCATTCGACAAACTCCCCATTGGCGTCCAAGAAAGTCGCGTGCGCGGCGACGACCTTGAAACCCACTTCGAGTGTTAGGCCGAGTTGAATGCGAGAGTACCCTGAGGGTTGGTTGACCGATCCGTCCGTCGCTCTTATTTCTCCGTTGAGGCGGACTTCGACCTCCGGGTCCAACAGCTGCAGGTCATCGCTCCATTCGACCCACGCAACGGGCTGCATGGTAGAAAACGAGTTCGTCGTCGGAACTACGCCATTGTCCCACAGCTCCGCGTAGGTCGAATGCCAGTAGGCTGTCTCGTTGTAGCCAGCGCCGAGGACCTGGGGAAAGCGAACCTTGAAGAGACTCGTGTCGTGGGCATCACAGGTGATGACACCACCACCCTGGCAGGTAGTCCTGTAGCACTCACCCCCAGCAGCGGCTCCCGAAACCTGGCTCCACTGCGGTGTGCTCGTGTGATCTGGACGGGCCGCGTCGAGCAGCTCCGCTCGCGCGTTGGGGCCTTCACGAGAGCAACCCAACAGGATGACGCAGAGCAGCAACCCCAGTAACATCATGGAGTTGCCAGCATCGCCACGATGCCCGCACCCCCTGATTCCGGCCGAGCTTGCGATCAAGACGGTGCTTTTCCGGGGTGTTTCACCCATGTGTCCCGACATTCTGATCCTCCGTTGTGCCGTACAGGTATCCGCCCAGGACCGGAGGCATGGTAGAACCTAGGACACGGGTGCGTCAAGCAGATTGTCGCAGAGACGGGGAGGACGTTGACTGGGCGGCACTTGGTCCTCCGTCTCAGGCCTGCTCAGGGAGCGTGCTCGATGCTCAGGCTGAAACGGCCGCCGAAGCCGAGGATCTGCGCGACGGCAAGGTAATAGGTGGTGCCGGCGCTCAACACCTGGGAAATCGTCACTGGTCGCGGCGGCACCTCGACCTCGTAGGCCAAACAGGTGCGCTCGTCGTCGGATGAGGACGGAGCACAGCGGTCCGCGGTGAGTACGACGAGAACAGAGTGAAGGTCGCTGACAATCGGCTTGACATGGATGACGTGGGTTCCGTCTGTTGCAGGAGAGAAACGGAAGACCATAGCTTCCATCCGTGGCCCTGGTGGGTATAGCTCCCACCTTTCGGTCTTCTCGTCCGGACACCGCCAGGGAGGTGGAGGATAGGACTCGGTGCGTCTCCCGCGGTGGTTGCCCTCCAGCATGAAGGGAAGACTCGGAACGACGAGAGGATCGTCGCAGCTCGAGCCTGGACAGCCGTCCAGGCCCGCACAGCTCAGATCGTCGCAGTCCGTTGTGCCGTTGCCGTCGTTGTCCAGGCCATCAGAGCATCTGACCTCCAAACGGGCGAGCTGCCGCACGCTGAATACAAACGAGCCTGGGCGTTCGGCATTCCCGGCTGCTCGGAAACCATCCACGACAAAGTAGTGCTCGCTGCCGGAGCTCATTAGAGCCGCGTTGTGTGCGTCTTCCGCCTCCTCGCCGTTGATGAATTGGTGATGACATCGGCTGGGCTGACTCGGCGGTGCCGGGCAGCCCGAATGGGTGTGCAAATACGACGGCAGCAGTGGATCGGAGTCATCGAACTCGTCGTCAGAGACGCGGAGCTCGGCCCGATAGAGGCCGTCCTCGGGCGCAATGAAACGAAAGATGACGTCTTCCTGCCCTTCGCCTCCCACGAAATCCGGCAGATAGCTGCAACCCATTCCCTCGAAAGTGTTTTCGCGGCCCACGGTGGTGCCGCGGTACTCGAAAGGCAGTGGATCGACCTCGATGGGTAGGTGGCAGGAGTCTCCTGGCTTGCACGCGGCGAGCGTAGTATCGAAGACCCCAACGCAAAGGCCGGCCCTGCAGGTGTCGTCCCGGGTGCAGTTGTCCCGGTCGTCGCAGGAGGAGCCCTCGAGAGGAGTCGGATCGTGATAGCAGTTGCCATCTGCGTCACAGCTGTCGACGGTGCAGTCGAGGCGATCGTCGGTGCAGGCGAGGGGCTTGCCGCGGCATCCGTCACTGTAGCACGAGTCAGAACCG
>CAZQPP010000728.1:0-3530 GCA_964594295.1 uncultured Myxococcales bacterium
CGGCGCGCCGCGTCTACGACGAGGCCAAGAAGCTCAACGCGAAGAGGATCGTAATCTCCGAGTGCGGCCACGGCTTCCGCTCCACGCGCTGCGAGGGCCCCACCTGGGCCGGCATGGAAGCGGGGACGCCGATGGAGAGCTCGGTCGTCACCATGCTCGACTACATCAAGAGCGGGAAGATCGTGGTCGACAAGGCCAAGAACTCCATCCCGGTCACCTACCACGACTCCTGCAACCTCGCCCGGAGCTGCGGCTTCACCGAGGAGCCGCGCGAGCTGCTCAACCTGGTGACCACCGACTTCCGCGAGATGACCCCCAACCGCCAGGAGAACTACTGCTGCACCGGCGGCGGCGGGGCCATGTCGATGTCGGAGTACACGCCCCGCCGGCTCGCTTCGGCCAAGGTCAAGGCCGACCAGATCAAGGCGACGGGCGCCAAGATAGTCGTCACCTCCTGCCACAACTGCGTTGACGGCTTGGCCGACTTGATCAAACACTACGATCTCGGTTGCGAGGTCAAGCAGCTCGTGGACCTGGTCGCCGAGGCCCTGGTCCTGGAGGAATGTGCCGTGGCCAAGAAGAAGAAGACGGCGGAGGAAGAGGCGGCCCCGCTGCAGGGCAAGCGCATCCTGGTCGTGGACGACGAGGAGGACGCCCGCACCTTCATCTCGACCGTGCTCGAGGACGCCGGCGCCGAGATCCTCGAGGCCGAGAACGGCGACGAGGCCATCGCCATCGCCAAGAAGGAGAAGCCCGACGCCATCACCCTCGACATCTCGATGCCGGGCAAGGACGGCGTGCAGGTCTTCGGCGAGATCAGGAGCGACTCGGACATCGCCGACATCCCCGTCTGCGTCGTCACCGGGCACCCCGAGTTCCGCGAGGTCATCTACCAGCGCGCCGTGCCGGCGCCCGAGGGCTACCTCAACAAGCCGGTCAAGGAAGACAAGCTCGTCGACGACCTCCGCCGCATCTTCGACCTCAAGGAGAAGAAGGCATAGACCCAAACGCCGCAATGCCGGTACCGACCGACTACCGGCGGTACTTCGAGGAGATGCCCTGCTACCTGTCGGTCCACGACAGGAGCTTCCACATCATCGAAGGCAACCGCCGGTTTCGGGAGGACTTCGGCGACCACGTCGGCGACCTCTGCTACCGGGCCTACAAGCAGCGCAACTTCGTCTGCGAAGACTGCCCGGTAGAGGCGACCTTCAAGGACGGTCAGAGCCACAGCTGCGAGCAGGTCCTCACGACGAAAAACGGCCGCCGGGTCGAGGTGATGGTGCACACCAGGCCCATCGTCGACTCGGACGGTCACGTCACCTCCGTCATGGAGATGCACACCGAGATAGGTGACGTGAAGCGCCTGGAGTCGATGCTCCAGAAGAGCCAGAAGGACCTCGCCCGCTTCTTCGAGGAGGTGCCCTGCTTCTGCACCGTCCAGGGGCCGGACCTGACCATCCGGGCCGCGAACAGGCGCTTCCGCGAGACCTTCGGGCCGTCCGTGGGCGAGCACTGCTACAGCGCCTACAAGCACCGCGAGGAGCCCTGCCTCGTCTGCCCTGCCCGCCAGACCCTCAGCGACGGCAAGACCCGGGAGCACGAGGAGGTCGTGACCTCGGCGGACGGCACGAAGATGAACGTGCTGTGCACCACCAAGCCGCTCCTGGACACCGAGGGCAACCCCGAGGCCATCATCGAGATGTCCACCGACATCACGCAGATGCGGGAGCTGCAGTCGCAGCTCGCCTCCATCGGCCTGCTGGTGGGCTCCATCTCCCACGGCATCAAGGGCCTGCTCACCGGCCTCGACGGCGGCATCTACCTGGTCAATTCAGGCTTCGAGAAGGACAACCCCGCCCGCGTGAAGAAGGGCTGGGACATGGTCGTGCGGAACGTCGAGCGCATCCGCAGCATGGTCATGGACATCCTCTACTACGCCAAGGACCGCGAGCTGATCCTCGAGGAGGTGGACCCGGCGGCGATGCTCGAGGAGTTCTCGACCGACCTCGCCAAGAAGGCGAGCGACATCGACGTCGACCTGAGCATTCACATCGCGCCGGACGTGGGCACCCTTCAAGCCGACTCGATGGCGATGAGGGCCATGCTCTTGAACCTCCTCGAGAACTCCCTCGACGCCTGCCGCGTGGACAAGGGGAAGAGCGACCACTGGGTCAAGCTCGTGATCCGGCGGAATCCGCCGTACATGGACTTCGAGATCTCGGACAACGGGATCGGCATGGACCGGCAGACTCGCGAGAAGATCTTCTCCCTGTTCTTCTCGTCCAAGGGCATCAAGGGCACCGGGCTCGGCCTGTTCATCTCGAACAAGATCGCCGACAAGCACGGCGGCCGGATCGTAGTGAAGTCCGAGCCGGGAAAAGGCTCGCACTTCCTGGTAAAGATCCCCCTGGCGCCGCGACCCAGCGTTCCACTGGAAGACGGGTGACCATCACGGAGGGGTGAGATGAGCGCAAAGACGATCCTGGTGGTCGACGACAACCCCGACATCGTGGATTACGTCTGCGTTCTGCTCGAAGACAACGGCTACGAGACCCTCCCTGCCAGCGGCTCTTCGGCAGCCCTCGAGGAGCTCGAGCGCTCGCACGTCGACCTGGCGATCATCGACGTGCTGATGCCCGGCCGCTCCGGCCTCGACCTGCTCAGGAGCATCCGGAGCAACCCGGACCGAGCCGATCTCCCGGTGGTCGTGCTGACGGGCAACGACCAGGTCGTGCAGGCCGGCGCACGCCCATACCTCGGCCACCTCTCGGGCCTCAGGGACGCCGACGCGATCCTGGCAAAGCCCCTGAGGCCGGCCGAGCTGATGGAGACCCTGGAAAGACTCGGGGTCTGAGGCGGGACAAGACCGCCCCCCTCTGCGCCTCTGCGCGAGAATCGCAGGCGGTGACTTCGGAGCATCGCAAGACCTTCGGTTTGTCCGGGAGGGGCGCGCTCCGCTACGCTGCACCCTCCTCGGCTGAAGGGGTGTGCCATGGCGATGTCCGCCCGATCTCTCATCGCGGCGGGAACGCTGCTCCTGTCCTTGTCACCGCTTCAAAGCGCTGGCGCGGCGAGCTTGATCGACGGCATCGAACACGTCTTCGGGGCCAGCAACGTCAACGCCATCACCGGGCACGGGAGGCTGACGGCCGGCGTCTCCAAGGACGGCGACCTCACCGTCCTCGTCTGGCCGAACCCCAGCTACACGGACCAGCTCGGCTACGTGAGCTCCAACGACCTCGACGCTCGCGAGCAGCCTCGCTTCGGCGCCCCCGAGGGGGCGGGGCTCTTCTGCGGGCTGCGCGTGAAGCGCTCGAACGGGCCCACCGAGGTCTGGTGGCTGCGGGACCGGAGCCGCTTCGAGATCACCCAGTCCTACGGCCCCGACGACGGGCCAAACGTGCACACGGTCTTCGTCTCGGCCGAGCTCGGGCTCAGGGTGACCGTCGTCGACGCCATCGGCCCCGAGCCCGAGGGCGCGGAGGACGGCGACGCGATTGTGGCGGGCTTCGAGGACACGCCGCACA
>CAZQPP010000729.1:0-3518 GCA_964594295.1 uncultured Myxococcales bacterium
GCGGGGGGCCGCTTGGGAGTGTCGGCGGGGGCCGGGAAATCTAAAAAAAGCCCCGCGGGCCGCGTCCGCGGCCCGGGGCTTTTTTTTCGGTTTGGAGCTTTCAACTAGATGCGGATTTGGCCTGGCACGGCGGAGCCGTTCGGCGTCACCTGGGACGGCGAAGGGCTCAACTTCGCCGTCTACAGCGAGCACGCCGAGAAGATCGTGCTCTGCCTCTTCGACTCCTCCGACCCGGGAGGCGAGGAGCTGCAGATCACCCTGCCGGCCCGCACCGGTGCCGTCTTCCACGGCTACGTGCCCGGTCTCGCTCCCGGCCAGATCTACGCATACCGTGCCCACGGGCCCTACCGTCCGACCAGGGGCCTACGCTTCAACCCGAAGAAGCTGCTCCTCGACCCCTACACCAAGGCGACGACCGGCGAGATCGCCTGGTCCCGGGCGCTCCTCGACTACGAGGGTGATCGCCCGCGGGTAGCGCACCCAAGCACCGTCGACAGCGGCCCGGCCATGGCGCGGTCGGTCGTGCTCGACGACGCCTTCCCGTGGAGCGACGACCGCCCTCCACGCACTCCGTGGAGCCGCACGCTCATCTACGAGTGCCACGTGAAGGGCATGACCGCTCTCCACCCGGGAGTGCCAAAGCACCTGCGCGGCACCTTCCTCGGCTTGGCCTGCGAGCCCATCATCGACCACCTCAAGGGCCTTGGGGTGACGGCGGTAGACCTGCTCCCCGTGTGCCAGATCGCTCCCGAGGGGCGCCTCTTCGAGCTGGGCCTGAGCAACTACTGGGGCTACATGCCGCTGTGCTACTTCGCCCCGGATCCGCGCCTCGCCACGGCCGCGATGGGCACCGCGGTTCATGAGTTCAAGTCCATGGTGAAGGCCCTGCACGAGGCGGGACTCGAGGTCATCTTGGACGTGGTCTACAACCACACCGGAGAGGGAAACCACCTGGGCCCCAGCCTCTCTTTCAGAGGACTGGACGGCCCCACCTATTACCGGCCCCGGGACGGCAAGCCGGGCCGCTGCGTGGACCACAGCGGATGTGGGAACTGGCTCGACGTCGGCCGCCCGCCCGTGCTGCGGCTCGTGATGGACAGCCTGCGCTACTGGGCGCAGGAGATGCACGTGGACGGCTTCCGCTTCGACATGGCCCCCGCCCTCGCACGCCACTCAAACGGTTTCGACCACGCGGGCTTCCTCGCCGCGGTCGGCCAGGACCCGGTCCTGAGGGAGCTGAAGCTGATCGCCGAGCCCTGGGACCTCGGCCCGGATGGCTACTGTCTCGGGCGGTTCCCACGCGCCTGGTCGGAGTGGAACGACCGCTACCGAGACACCTTTCGACGCTTCTGGCGCGGCGACGCGGGGCAGCTCCCCGACGTCGCCGCCGCCCTCGCGGGATCGAGCGCGGTCTTCGAAGGATCGGGCAGGGGACCTGGGGCCGGCGTGAACATGATCACCTGCCACGACGGATTCACGCTCACAGACCTCGTGAGCTACGACAGGAAGCACAACGAGGCCAACGGCGAGCAGAACCGGGACGGCGCCGGCGAGAGCTTCAGCCACAGCTGGGGAGTCGAAGGCCCCACCGAGTCGGCGGCGCTGCGCAGCCTGAGGCTCCGCGTGAAGAAGAGCATGTTGGCCACTCTCGCCTTCTCGCAGGGCGTCCCGATGCTCAGCCACGGAGACGAGATCGGCCGGACGCAGGCAGGCAACAACAACGCCTTCTGCCATGACTCCGAGCTAACCTGGGTAGACTGGGAGCTCGACGAGGACGACGCGGAGATCTTGGAGCTCGTGCGCGAGGCCATGCGGCTGCGGCGGAGCAACGCCGTGTTTCGCCGCAGCACCTACTTCAGGCACGACGGCCGCGACAGCGACGGGCGCCAGGAGATCCTCTGGCTCGCCCCGGACGGCGAGCCCATGACGCCGGCCGCCTGGCAGGAGCGGCGGCGGCGAACCCTCGGCATGCTGCTCTTCGCCAACGCCGGCGAAGAGGTGACCCGCCGAGGAGGCCGGAGCCCTGGCGCCTCTGCGCTGCTCCTGCTCAACGGGAGCTCACGCTCCCGCCGCTTCACCCTGCCGGAGCCGCCTGGCGGCGGCCGCTGGCGCGTCCTGCTTGATACAGCCCGAGAGGGCACGCGTACGCTGCGGGCGAGCGCCCTGTTGCTCGTTCGCCATTCACTTGTGCTCCTTGGAGAGGAGGGCCGAACATGAGCCCAGGAGGCGGCCTCGGAGTGCCGCGAGAAGAAGCCGACGCCCTGCGCGCCGGACGCCATTCGAACCCACACCAGATCCTCGGCCCTCACCGCGCGCGTTACCGCGGCCGCGCCGGAGTCGCCATCCGCTGCTTCCACCCGGACGCGAGCTCGGCCACCTGCACCCTCGCCGGCAGTGCGCCCGAGGAGATGCGCGACCTCGGCGGCGGCCTGTTCGCGACCTTCCTGCCTGCCGCGAAGCTGCCCGTCGACTACCGTCTGTGCTTCCACTTCGAGGGCGGCACGACCTGGGAACGCGACGACCCTTATCGTTACGACCCGACCGTGTCGGACATGGATCTGCACCTCCTCGCAGAGGGAACGCACCGGCAGCTCTGGGACGCCCTCGGAGCGCGGACGACCTCGGTGGAGGGCACTGCCGGGACCGCCTTCTCGGTGTGGGCGCCCAACGCCGAGAGGGTGAGCCTCGTCGGGGACATGTGCCATTGGGACGGCCGCCTGCTCCCGATGCGCCAGCTCGGCAGCTCCGGTGTCTTCGAGATCTTCGTCCCCGGTGTTGGCCACGGCGCGCTCTACAAGTTCGAGATACGTTCGCGCGACGCCTCGGTGTTTCTGAAGACCGACCCCTACGCGCGAGCCATGGAGCTTCCGCCCCGCACCTCCTCCTGGGTCGTCGACTCGCAACACCACTGGACGGACCAGGAGTGGATCGAGGCGCGCAGCAAGTCCGACCCGACCTGCGAGCCGATGTCTATCTACGAGGTGCACCTTGGCTCCTGGGATCGGATCGCCGACGACGTGGAGGCCGGCGAGCGCCCCCTGACCTACGAAGAGGCGGCCGAACGCCTCGTGGACCACGTGTCGGAGATGGGCTTCACCCACATCGAGCTGATGCCCATCGCCGAGCACGCCTTCTTCGCCTCCTGGGGCTACCAGGTCACGGGCTACTTCGCCCCTTCGGCACGTTTTGGCCCCCCCGACGGCCTGCGGCACCTCGTGAACACCTGCCACCGCCGCGGTATCGGCGTCATCTTGGACTGGGTGCCGGCACACTTCCCGCGCGACGACTTCGGCCTCGCCCGCTTCGACGGCACGCCGCTCTACGAGCACTCGGACCCGCGGCGCGGCGAGCACCCTGACTGGGGGACGCTGGTCTTCGACTACGGGCGCTCCGAGGTCTGCAGCTTCCTGCTCTCGAACGCCTTGTACTGGTTGAAGGAGTTTCACTTCGACGCCCTGCGCGTCGACGCCGTGGCCTCCATGCTCTACCTCGACTACAGCCGCGAAGAGGGGCAGTGG
>CAZQPP010000730.1:0-3518 GCA_964594295.1 uncultured Myxococcales bacterium
CCTCCGGGAGGCAGACGCCGGCGCCGGCGCAGAGCCCCTCGCTCAGGCAGGTGTTCCCGATGCCCTCGCAGTCGTAGCCGTTCTTGCAGGACTTGCGCAGGGTGAGACAGCCCGTGGCCTCGGTGCAGGCCGAGCGCTCGTGGCCGCGCAATACCGTCAGCTGCGCCTGGACCTCTGAGATCAGGTTGCCGGTCGTGCCCTCGGCTTCGAAGCTCAGCTCGACCTCGACCACGCCGGGGTCGCAGGCGCGAAGCGGGAGGCGGTACCAGTCCGCGTCGCCGGGGGCTCCGATGGTGCCGCGCAGCTCGATGGCGCTCGACCACGACGCACCGCACTCGACCGGCTGCTCGCTCAGCGGGGTCGCGTGATCCGGATCGGGGTTGGGCTCGTGGGGGTCCGAGTCGCTGAAGAGCTCTGCGGTGAGCTTGTAGGAGGTGTCGGGGTCCGAGTCGATGCCGTCGTCGTCGGAGATCACCACGTAGTGGCGGCCCGGGCGCGCGACGACCACGATGATCTCCATGGCGGTCTCCCGGACCGTCGCGGCCTCGTGGGTCTCTATGCGGATGGTCTCCTGCTCGAAGTCGAGCACCCGCAGGGTCGGCTGGATGCCGCCCACTGGCATGGTGAGCTTGAGCCTGAGGGTCTGGTCCTTCGGCACCGTCAAGCCGTACCAGTCCTCGTCGCCGCGGCAGCTTATGGCCCCGGAGGCGGGCTCCCCGGAGCTCAGCTCGACCGCGTCCTCGGCGGCGTCGTTGGGCTCGTTGCCGTCCTTCTCCTCTCGCGGATGGACCGAGACCACGTAACCCCGGCGCAGGTCCTGGTCGTCGTCCCCGTGGTCCCTGACCACGAGGTAATAACGATCCGGCGGCAGGCAGTGCACGACCGAGAGCTTCTCGTCGGTCGCGTCCGCGGGCGGCACGGCCACCGCGTCCCCGGCGACCCCGTCCTCTGCCATGGACCACAACGCGTAGGTGGGCTGCACCGGCGACAGCGGCGCGTCCATCGCGAGGCGGACCTCGACGAGATCCTCGCCGTCTTTCGTCTCGACAACGTACCAGTCCTCGTCCTCCACCGGGCAGATCTGCCCTGTCTGCTCGGCCTCCGAGGCGAGCTCCACCGCCGTCTCGGGCCCGGTCGACTCGTCCCACTCACACCTCGGCCCTTCCACAGCCTCCGGCCCCGGCAACCTCTCCGCTGGATCCTCCGCAGAGCAGGCGAGCGCGAGCAACGCGAGCGCCGCCCACGTCCACGTCCACGTCCTCGTGCACGCCCCCCCTCCTCGTCCTCGTCCTCCTCTTCCCGGCGCGCGCCGCCAGGCGCCCGCGCCCCCTTCACTCCGGCCGCTTGCAGTGCTCGTCCGCATCAAACCCGTCCATGTCCACGAAGTCCTCGTCCTCGAGCTCGAAACGCCCATCCTCGGGCTCGGTCTTGTCCTTGTCCTTGTCGTAGCGCGCCTCGACGCAGGCCACCCGATACCGCGCGAACGCGCCCGGGTCGTCGAAGGCGACCTCTCCCGCGAAGAGCAGCACGCGGTTCCACCCGTTTCCCGGCCGCTCGGCGGCCGCGTTGTCGAGGGTGGGCATCATGGTGATGTTGCGGATGTCGAAGTCGTAGCAGGTGCGGGCGCCGTCGAGCCCGAGGGTGCGGAGCGAGTAGCTGTAGGCCACCCGCGAGCGCACGACCGAGTCGTCGCAGAGCGGGTCGGTGGCCGTTCGGGCCTCGGTCCCGTTGGTGACGTTGTCGAGGTCGAGGTCGGCGAGCTCGTCGGCGTCGATGGCGCTGGTGCGGTAGCGGATCTCGACGGGGTCCGGCAGGCCATCCGCGTCGCTGTCTCCGCCGTTGGCTGCCGTGCCCAAGAAGAGCTCGGCGCAATCCGTCAGGCCGTCTCCGTCGCTGTCCCCGAAGTCGCAGCGGCCGTCCTTGTCGAGGTCCGGGCAGTCGCAGAAGCCGTCGTCGTCACCGTCGAGACAGTCGCGTCCGGACAGGTCGACGCAGGCCAGCTCCTCCTTCTCGGCGCAGTCGCAGACGCCGTCGGCGTCGCCGTCGAGCACGCAGTCGCAGTGCCCGTCGCTGTCACGGTCGTGGCAGCGCGCGGCGACGAAGCAGCTCGCGTCCTCCGAGTCATTGGGGTCGAGGCCGCTGTCTCTGAACTGCCACTCGACCCGGTCGCTCAGGCCGTCGTCGTCGGTGTCCGTGACGAAAGGATCGGTGCCGGCGGCGCGCTCGGTGGCGTCGGCGAGGCCGTCGCCGTCGGTGTCGACGAGGGGCTCGCCGCAGCCGGGCTCGCCGTCGCCGTCGAGGTCTACGTAGACGGGGCCCTCATCCGTGCCCTTGCCCATGCCCCCATCCATGCCCCCATCCCCTCCTCCGCTGTCCTCCCCTCCCGAATTCGAGCGCAGGTCCCTGCCGAGGGCCGCGGCGAGCTGGTCGCCGTCGGTCAGGGCGTTGAGGTTCAGGGCGACGAGGGAGCGCAGGGTGAAGACCCGCCGGATGATGGAGAAGTCGATGCCCACGAAGTCCAGCCGCTCCCCGGCCGGGAAGCTCCTGAAGGTGCCCCCGCCCTGCTCGGCCATCTTCGCGAGCAGGCTCTGGGCCTCCTGGTCGAGCACGGGGCCGAGGCCCGACGAGAGGTAGGCGGTGTGGAAGCTGAAGTCCCCCACCCGGAAGAGGCGGGCCACCTCCGCGATGGCCTCGACCGCCTCGAGCAGCACCGTGGGGCGGTTCTTCTCCTGGTTCTGGTCGCCCTCGGTGTCCGGCAGGCCGTCGCTCAGGAAGATGACCACGAACTTGGAGAGCGGCAGGGACTCCTTGTCGGAGCGCTGGAGCTCGGTGCGGACCTCGAAGTAGGCCTCCGAGAGGGCGTTGGCGTAGTTGGTCGTGCGGCTCGTCTCCGCGAGGGCGACGGTGGCCGCCTCGAGCAGCTCACGGTCCGCGGTGAAGAAGGTGTCGTCGATGTCGTCCCCGTCGAGGTCGGTGGCGGTGCGGCTCTGGGCCTCCGAGGCGAAGCGCATGATGCCGACGCGCACGTCCTCGATGCCCCGGTCGAGGAGCGAGGTCCAGGCCTCACGGACGGCGACCTCGCGGCCGCTCTCACCGCTGACCGGGTCGGGCGGGTCGGAGGTCTCCATCGACACCGAGCCGTCCACGATGAAGAGCACGCGCAGCGGGAAGATCAGGGTCTCGGGCTCGCTCGTGCACAGGCCGCCAGCCAGGTGGATCTTGTCGTTTCGCGCGGGCGGGTCCTTAGGGATGCGCTCCAGCTCGGCCCGAGTGCAGCCGAGGAGGAGCAGCAGACCGAGCGCGGACGCGACCGCCGAGAACCCGTCAGGTCTCAAAGCAGGTCCTCCGGCAGCTCACAGGCCGCACACTCCTCGGCGAGGACCTCGATGAGCTTGACCGCGTCCTCGACGTACCTGGGCCGGATGCAGTGTCTCTCTTCCCTGTAGAGCTGCACCGGGTGGAAGACCTCGTGTGGGCCTTGTGGAGTCGTGGGGCGGAGATCTTCGTCTACAAAGCCC
>CAZQPP010000731.1:0-3516 GCA_964594295.1 uncultured Myxococcales bacterium
GAGGAGCCGTCGAAGACGGCCTTGGTCCCCGTCGACATGAAGGCCCTGCCCGTGGAGTTGTTGCCGTTGCTCTGGGAGAAGTTGCCGCGGAAGTAGATGGTCCCGGCGGTGAGGTTTCCGAGGGAGGTGGCGCTGTAGGTGTAGTTGGGGATGTTGAAGCTGGCCCCGCCGCTGACGAGCACCTCGCCGCCGGCCGTGTTCATGCGCAGGCCGTCCCCCGAGGTGTTGGTGATGGTCACGTAGAGGTTTCCGCCGACCTCAAGCCTGCGGCTGCCCACGGTGAGCTTCTTGCCGCCGGCTATCGTGACGTCCCCGTTGGTCGTGGTGCGCCCGCCCAGGGTGATGTTGTTGTTGACGGCCAGGTTGGGGAGGCCGCAGCCTTGAAGCGTCTCGCCGGAGCCGGTCAGAGAGATCGTGCCCGTACCGATGATGCCGTTGCCCGTCAGGCTTCCGGTCACGGTCAGGGTCTTGGCGTTCGTGTCCACCGAGCCGCCCTGGACCATCAGGTCGCCAACAGAGACGTTGGCGCTGAGCACGGGCTGGTTGGCCGCGTCTCCGCAGACGAAGACGTTGCTGGAGGAGCCCGGCACGCCCGAGGGGCTCCAGTTGTCGGCGTTGCTCCAGGCAGTGCTCGATGCCCCCGTCCAGACCTTGTCGTAGCCGGGCGGGGTCTGGTCGCAGGTGCGCGACTCGTAGCTGAGACCGGCCGAGCAGTCGGAGGTGTTGCCGGCCCCGTCGGTCACCGTGGCGTACCAGGTGGTCGTGCTGTTCTGGGCGACCGTCAGCTGCTGGCTGTAGTCCCCGTCGCCGTCGACCGAGGTAGTCGCGACAGGGGAGCCGCTGCAGTCCGAGGTCGTGTAGATCTCCACCGTCCCGCTCGCCTCGGCGGTCCCGAAGAGCGTGGGCTGCGTGCCCGGCGCGGGTGAGCAGGGGGTCGTCCCTACGAGCACCGGTGCGGACGGCGCCGTGTTGTCGTTGGTGTAGGAAAGCGCGGCCGAGCAGGCGCCGGGGTTTCCAGCGACGTCGGTCGCCTTCGCGCGGAGCCCGGTGGTGGCGTTGGCGCTGACCGTCACCGTGACGTTGAATGAGCCGTCGCCCGCGGCCGTGCCGGTTCCGAGGGGTGATCCGCTGCAGTCGGAGGTGGAGTAGACCGCCAACCCGGCGTTCGCCTCGGTGCTCCCGTGAACGATGGGGGTCGTGCTCTGGGCCGGCGAGGCCGGGGTCGTGCTCGAGAGGGAGGGTGCGCTCGGCCCCTGGTCGTCGTGCACGTAGGTGGCGCCGGCGGAGCAGTTGGAAAGCTGGGAGTACTGGTCCTCGGTCTGGGCGTAGAAGGTGTTGGAGGAGTTCGCCGTCACGCTCACGGTGAGGCTGAAGATCCCCGTGCCGGCCGCCGTGGTCGAGCTGGCCACCACGCTGCCGCTGCAGTCGGACTCCGTGTAGATGCGCACCGTCAGCTCGGGGTCGGCGGTGCCGTTGAGCGAAGGCGAGGTGTTGGAGGAGGGCGAGGCGGGCGTGAAGCCCGACAGCACCGGCGTCATCAGCACGTCGCAGACGCCGTTCTCATCGGTCTCCGAGTCGCAGTCGTCGTCTACGGTGTTGCACTCCTCGGTGGCCCCCGGGTTCACGGCCGCCGCGGCGTCGTCGCAGTCGTCGCCCACGAGCGTCGTGTACTTGGCGCCGGCGTCGGCGGCGCAGAGGCAGCGCGTGGCGGTGCCGTTGTGGCCGTAGGTGTCCGAGTCCCCGTCGTAGTAGTAGGCCTGACAGGAGGTCGCGTCCTCCTCGTCGGTCTCGGTGTCGCAGTCGTCGTCTATGGAGTTGCATGCCTCGGTGGCCGCGGGGTGCACGGCGGCGTTGGTGGGCGCGCAGTCCGAGGCGTCGGCGGTGCCGTCGTTGTCGTCGTCCGTGTCGCAGACATCGCCTAAGCCGTCGCTCTCGTTGTCCGCCTGGTCGGCGTTGTCGTCGAGGGGACAGTTGTCGGCCAGGTCGGCCACGCCGTCGCCGTCGTCGTCGAGGTCGCAGACGTCGCCCGAGCTGTCGCCGTCGAGGTCGGCCTGGTCGAGGTTGGAGACCAGCGGGCAGTTGTCGGAGCCGTCCACGACGCCGTCCGCGTCGTCGTCGCTGTCGCAGGCGTCGCCGTCGCCGTCGGAGTCGGTGTCCGTCTGGTCGGCGTTGGAGGCGGTCGGGCAGTTGTCGCTGCCGTCGGCCACTCCGTCTCCGTCGTCGTCGAGGTCGCACGCATCGCCCTTGCCGTCTGCGTCCGTATCCGCCTGGTCCGCGTTTGCCGTGAGCAGGCAGTTGTCGGTGACGTTGGGGACGCCGTCGAGGTCCTCGTCGGGGGCCTCACCTGTAGCGAGCCCGAAGTAGGTGCTGCCGTTGCAGATGTAGAGGCGCTGGTCGGCGGTGTTGAAGTAGACGTAGCCCATCAGGCCGGCGCTGCAGGCCACCGGGTGGGTGGCGGAGTTCTGGAAGCGCAGGTTTTTGAGCTCCTGCTCGGAGAAGTCGACGCCGCCCTCCGCGACGAGCTGGCCCGACATGGTGTCCCCGGTCGCGCTCACGAAGCCGTCCACCACCGCCGTGGCGAGCTTGGCAGTCGTCACCGCGCCGTCGGCGATGACGTCGGTCTCCACACAGCCGGTGCAGCTCAGGTCCTGAGCGGTGCTCGCCGTGGTCGCCGTGGTCGCGCTGACGGCGCTCTGGGAGCTCCGCGTGTAGGGCACGCTCGCGAGCCGCGCGCGGGAGAGCTCGGCTCCGCCGTCCACCGACAGGCCCACCCAGATGCCGCCCTGGCTCGCGAAGAGGCTCGCGGGGATGGCCGTGGTCGCGCCTACGATGGTCTTGAAGCGCCCGTCGTTTACCGCCACCGACGAGACGATCTCGGTGTAGAGCGCCGACGAAGCGGTCCTCGAGGCATAGAGGCGCACCGTGAGGTCTACGGTGTCGTTGACGAGCTCGCCCGCCTGCGTGCGCAGGTAGCCCTGGAGGTTCAAGACGTTGGGCGTGTCGGCGAGCGCCGCGCTCGGCGCCGCAAGCAGCAGCAGCAGAACCGCCAGCAGAATGGGGACTGTCCCCGGTTTCTCTTCTCATGGACATGGGTCGGTCCCCGTGATCGTGTGCCCGGCTTCCTTGACGCAGCCGCCGACGTTTATCGTGCCGTTGTTGTTGAGGGTGCTGCTGCTCCGGAGCGTCATTGTGCCCGTCAGGTTGAAGGTGCCCGACGAGGTCATCTCGCCTGTGAGGTCGAGGTCGCCGGTGGCGTGCGTGCTCCCGAAGCTCACGCCCACCGTGTTGCTCACGTCCACGTCGACGAAGCGCGACGAGCTCGCGCCCGGGTGCGAGAAGCTCACCGACTGGCCGCTCGTGCCGTCGAAGACCGCCCTGGTGCCCGTCGACACGAAGGAGGTGCCCGCGGAGTTGGTGCCCCTGGTCTGCACGAAGTCGCCGCGGAAGTGGATCTCGCCGGCCGTGAGGAAGCCCGACGTGGTGGCGTAGTAGTCGTAGTTGGGCGTGGTGAAGGTG
>CAZQPP010000732.1:0-3503 GCA_964594295.1 uncultured Myxococcales bacterium
CGCTGTCGAGACGCCTGGCGACGTCCATCTGCCGGGGGGAGATGCTGCTCATCTTCGAAGCTCGAGTGTCCGTCGTTTCCCTGAGGGGCAGCATTCATTAGCACAGCAACTGATGCCAGCTCAATCATTATGACAGCAACGAGCGCCACCATAGACTGCCATCACTGTGCGTACTGCGATTACCTGCCCGTTGGCCGGCGCGCTGGTCGATGCTACCCTGCGGCCTTTCGCCCTCTTCCGGTGAGTGCCATGGACCCCGATGCGGAGCTAGCTGCTCTTGCCCCACACTGACAGGGAGTCCGGCGGAAGTCGGGGCGCAGATCGCCGGAAGCCCACCCATTTGGCGTCGCGTGTGGGCAAGGAGGCGTATTGGGCAGCCTAAAGAAAGCCGCATGGTTGTTGGGCGAGTCACACTTCGGGGGAAATTGTCGACTGCGAGCCGGTGGCATGGTCGGATCTTGGGATGGAGAACTTCGAGCCGGAGGACGCCAAGCGACAGCGAATCTGGGCGCGGCTGTCGTCTGAGGTCAGAGAGGCGCGGTTGGCAGAAGCACGGCGCCGGTTGGAGGCGATCAGAGAGGTTGCCCGTCGGCCTGAGGGTGAGTCAGAACGCAAGGCGACTGCACGGGTGGTGACGTGGGCGCATCGTTCTAGCTTACAGCGGTGGAAGCGGCGGCACGAAACACAGGGCTTCGAGGGACTCGTCTCGTGGCGCATCGCGCCTCCCAGTCGGATGCCCGAGGAGGTGCGGCAGGAGGTCCGTACACTGGCGCGGGCGAGCTTGCGGGTGGAAGCGATCTGCGCCCACTTGCTGGAGCACTTCGAGTACACGACGAGCGCGTCGACGGTGAAGGGGATCCTGCGAGAGGAGGGCCTGGCACGTCCTCGCGGTCGCCCGCCAGGCAAGGGGATCCGTGGCGAGCAGCGGCTGGAATTGGGTGGGATGAAGCTCATCGAGGCGGTTGCGCAAGAGACGGGCTACGTGAAGGCGCTGGCGGACGCCGTGATGGAACATGTGGGGGATCTGGGACGCCCCGCCGAGCCTCGTGGTCCGGACATTGCCGACCGAGACGAGTACGGACGGTTCCTCCCCACGTACAACGATCGGTACCGGAAGGGACCGGACGACGCGATCGGACCGGGTTTCGCGAGCGTGGCGACCAAGCGAGAGGGGATGGACCCGGACCTCTTCCAGGTCAGCCAGGTTCGCCACGAGATCATCGAGCGGAAGCTGTACGGGCTGCTCGTGAGCCCGTTGCTAGGCGGCGGCCGGTGGGACGGGATCCGAGTGCCGCGCGGGGATCTACTTGGGGAGTTATGTGGCTTCGCGTACATGCCGGCCACGCTGGACAAGTTCACGCGCGAGCTGAAGTACGCAGGAGCTGCAAGCACGTTGTGGGAGGTCCACGCTCGTCTATGGCTCAAGCAGACGCGGGAATGGGGAGAGCAACGCCGGGCGGTGGTGGTCTACGTGGATGGGACGACGAAGCCGATCTGGACGCGGCTGTTCAGCCAGTCGACGAAGGTGAGCTCTGTGGGCCGTACGATGCCAGGGCTGGAGCAGGTGGCGTTTCATTCCGGGTACGGTGTGCCGTTGTGGATGGTGACCCATAGCGGACGAGCACCGTTGGTCACGGAAGTGCCGAAGCTGCTCAATGGTCTTGAAGGGATGTTCGGGTCGTCGTCGGTGGGCCGCCTCCTCGTCATTGACGCGGAGGCCAACTCAGTGCCGTTCCTCAAAGGCCTGGAAGCGGGCAAGCCCAGCCGGTCGTGGGTAACGCGCCTGAGGCCGGGCTGGGTAGAAGGCAAACGGATCTTCAACCGGACGAACTATCGAGCTTACCGAGACGGTGATCGGGTACGAGTCGGGGTGGCGGACTTCAACGATCCGGAGGTGGAGGGAGGCAAGTTCCGGATGCGTGTGGTGGAAGTGGAGCGCCGGACGACCGGAGATGTGACCTATCTGGGAGCGAGCACGAAGCTGGACGAGCGGGAGTGGAAGGCAGCGGACATCGCCGACCTGTACTTCGATCGCTGGCCAGCACAAGAGGGCAACTTCCGGGCGGCCAACCAGGCGGCCGGGCTCAAGGAAGTCCACGGCTACGGCAAGCGGCTTGTGGACAACGTCAGCGTGCTGACGGAGCTGGACAAGCTGGCGGGAACGCTCCGTGGAGCCGGTGAGCGGTTGAGTCGTCAGCAGGAGAAGGTCGAGGAGAACAGCCGCAGACTTCGGGAGGACCAGAAGGTTCTTGCCCGACGACAGCGCCGGCAGCAGACGGTCGACCGCCACCTCGAACCTCGCCTCTTGCCTGGGCGAGCCGTCACGCCGAAGACACACGAGATCCTCAAGGAGCAGCGTGCCCTGGCCGTTGAGGTTGCACGACGGGCCGACAGAGTGGCGGGCCTCACCAAGCGGATCGATGAAGCTCAGGCTGGCCTACATCGAACCGAGCAGAAGCTCCTGAAGTACCGGGAGCGAAAGGAAGTCCTGGAGAGCCGCCGGACCATCTTCGCACACGACGTAGAGCTCGACTCGCTCTTCTCCCTGCTGAAGGTGGGGCTGGTGTTGCTGGTGACGTACGCGCTCAAGGAACTCTTGGGCGACGCCCGGATGGAGGTCAGCACCTTCCTCGAACGGGTCGCCACGCTGCCGGCGCGCCTCTGCAAGACGCCGAAGCTGGAGATCGTCACCATCGAGTACAACCGCCGCGACGCTGACGTCATGGGGCTGCTTCAGACACACTGCGACGCTATCAACGCGCGAAACCTGCGCCTGAGAAGCGGGCGCCGGCTTCGGCTCGTCGTCGAGGAGGCGCCGCCCCCGGCACGCCCGCCGCCGCCGGGCTCCCGGTTCGGTTCAGGTGAACGTTTTGTTCGCTAGCCGCCGGACTCCCTGTCGGACTCTGTACCGCCAACTGCTGTTCTCGAACTCGCCCGGCTCGACGAGACCGGAACGTAGGATGGCGAGCACATCGTCCTTCGCCATGCCGTCCTTGCGCATCTCGCGGAGAGCGTGCCCGCCGAAGTGAACGTGGCCGGACTCGACGATGGAGCGCAGCAAGCGGCGGACGGTGTGTTCATCGAGGGGCTCCTGGAGCATTGTGCGATTCTAGCAGACGTTGCGGAAACAGCAACACGCGAAAAGCGCCGCGAAGCCGTGGTGAGGGCCAGCGGGTGAGGGTCGAGGATCAGCGACAGGAGGAAAAACCTGCCAGCCGCGGGCTGTCGAAGCTGTTGGCCAGCGGCGGTCGCGCGATGATCGGCGGTGAGAGTTCGCGTGACGCCGTTGAGGCCGAGGCGAGTTGGCGGCGACCGACGAAGGGGCGCGTGCCTACGAGGTCCCGCGGGGAAAGAGGTCGAGCCATGAAGGGCAGTAGGTGAGTCGCCCGTGGATGCGGAGAGATCTGTGCCCGGCATGAGGGAGCGTGCGTCCTTGTGGATCGCGTCGTCGACAGGGGAGCGGACATCAAGATCGAGTGAAGCGCCGAACGGTTAAAGCTCAG
>CAZQPP010000733.1:0-3502 GCA_964594295.1 uncultured Myxococcales bacterium
GACGGAAGCACGCCCATGCCGCTCAGGTCACGACGGGCCAGGGAGAGGACTTACGATGAAGGAGCGTAGCCTTCGGCCTTGACCTCGTAGCGAATGGGCGCGAGTGCCGGCTGATCGGCGAGGCGCACGACCCCCTCTTCGTCGGCGGCGTAGGCGCTGCCCTCGGCGATGAGGCGCGCCCCCACGATGGGCCTTCCCGCCTTGTCGACCACCCTCACGACAGCGTTGAAGGTCGGGTTGTCCGACGCCCAGTCGGCCGCCTCGTCCACGCCGGTCCCGCCGGGCTCGGCCGCACGCAGCTTGCAGCCGCCCTCGCCGTCATCCTCGTAGAAGCCGCCGCACACGCAGTCGTACTCCGTGTCGCTCTTCTTGATGCAGCTCGTCATGCCCTCCTTCCCGTTGTCGAGACAGGGGTTCGGTTCGCAGGGATTGTCCGAGGGCTCATCGCCTTCGTCCGTCGTGCCCGGCCCGGTATCGGTGGCCGGAGCGAGATCGCCTCCCACCTCTCCTGTGTCCCTGGCCTCCTCTTTCTCCTTCCCGCTGCCTCCTCCGCACGCGAAAGAGAGCGCCAGCAAGGCGCCGAGCGTCAACGAAACCAGCCACCTGAGGGCGAGGGGCTTTCTCATTTCTCGACTCCGGGTGTGTCTTCCTTGTCCGCCGGCCGCTCTGCGGGCGCGGGGCCCTCCAATAGAGCGGTGGCATTGTGGCAAAGCCCCTTGTCCGAGTACAGCGAAGGGCCCGCGAGCCCTTTGGCTTCGCCCTTCGGCAGGAGTACTGCGGCGAGAAGGACATGGGCACCTGGACCGCCGTCTGCGTGCCCGACGCGAAGCCCGACGCGTGCACCGAGGCCGCGTGGACCGCGCTGGCCGCGCTCGAAGGCGACGAAGCTCTCCCGGCCTGTACCGACAGCTAGGCCGAGACGCGCTGCTCGGGTGGCGCTGAAGTTCGTCGTCCTATTCTCGGCGACCCGTCGTCGTCCCTGGCAAGCGTTCAGGTCCCCGGAATACTTGACGTATTTGACAGCGCCAGTCGCCCGCCGCCACCTCCAGGGTAGCTACCGAACCGGATCGAAAGTTGTTCGGGCAGGACTTCCGCCTACCGGTCAGCGCGTCGACGTGTATGGAGAGTTGTCACCGTTGGGTTTCACAGCTGCCTGCAAGCGTCTGACCACACTCCTCTCAGGATCCCTTCTCCGGAAACTGAGCAAGCTGTCAATTGCCCCGTTGAGCGATTCCTTGGTCTTTTCGAGCAGGTTTCGTTCGGCTCCCGATTCGTCGGACCACCTTTTGTAGGGCGCTGTCTCTATTGGTGAACAGACTTGAAAATAGAGGCGCTCAGGTCTCGGTATCGGTGTAGGCCCGATTCCACGTACAATTGGACGTACGGCCTTGCCCAATCCAAATCGCCTGAGCCACGGTCCAACTGCAGAGGCGAGAATATCTTCATGGGACAGTACTATGTCGAAGGCATCAGTGAGCCCTACAACCACTGCTGGGAGAATAGGGCACTCCTGCTTGATGGCGAACCGTGCAAAGCCCGGGTCTTCCTTCCAGTTCAGATCATATCGGTTGGGTCGCCGCCCCCACGCTTCGCGCGTACCTCCGGGTGTTGTATGGATGGAGTGACCCATCTGGAGCACCTTGGCCAGAGTCTCCTGTGAGCCATCAACCAGACCTCCATACCTTGCCAGCAGTCGCAACAGAGGATTCTGGAATATCTGTGGGTGAGCGATAGTCCGCACCACCACCCTTCTTCTCAGACAAATCTGTTGCAGCAGCAGAACCCCCGCAAACACGCCACCGAAAGGGTGGTTTGTGACCAACATGACTGGTCGCTCAACAGGCACGTTCTCCACACCAAAGAAGATTGGGCGAAAGAGGTGGTAGAACGGCCTGAATACCAAGTAGGACTGCTCATAGTGCTTGAGGATCGCCTCTCCAGATTCCCAGTCACTCCCAAACGCCATCTCTGCTCCTGGCAAACGCATTACTCGGTGGAAGCAAGCCCTGCTATCTCCTCCATGCGGAGCCTGCCCCCCTCCTCCTCTCTCCATCTCCTCAACATCTCAGTCGCGTACCTGTAGCCTATCTCCTCAATCTCATCTATCGCCTCCATTTGAAGCACTGCATACTTACTAACCGGAGGCTCCAGGTAGTAGTCTGCATCCTCGACGATGGTCTTGCTTTGGCGGATGCTGGCCAAGGTGCTTGAGCGAGTTACTGAGTTCACTATGTTCGGTACGGAGATAGCCTTCTGAAGAGGATTGAAGCGACTCCAGAAGAGCTTCCACGGAGAGGGGATCTTCGAAAAGGACTCGTCGACGACAAGATCCTCTCTGGGAGTGACGTTTACGGCAATCACAACGCCGCCAAACTTCTCCCGCATTATGTCTCCGGGCAGGTTGTTCAACACACAGCCGTCGACTAGCAGATCTCCCTTGTCCACGACTGGTGGAGCCACTCCCGGGAGCGCGCCGCTCGCACGGGTAGCTTTCTTCAGCGATCCCCGTTCGTGAATAATGGAACAGGCCCTGCTGAGGTTGGTGGAGACACAGAAATAGTCGAGCCAGAGGTCTTCTATGTCGGCCCCCTTGTAAGTGCGCTCCAACGCAGCATCCAACCGCCTCCCGCCCAACAAGGAAACCCACGGCAGAGTATACTCAGAGAAGGGACGATCTTCGTTGTGGAGCCTCTTGTGGAGATCGACCATCGCCTTGGTATCGTCCAGCATAGCGCAATGGGAGGCAATAACGGATCCCATGCTCGTGCCACCGACCACGTCAATTGGGATGCCCGCTTCACTCAGCGCGCGAATTACACCTATGTGCGCGTACCCGCGCGCTCCGCCTCCTCCCAGCACCAGGCCGATGGATCTTCCAGTGATGGTTCGCGCCAGTCGTGCGAAGTCTTCCCTTCTGCGGAAACGGACGTGGGTATGGCGTGAGACATTCCTGAGGTTCAGCCATCGTACGGTTCCTCTCGGCATAGTCTCGTCGTAATGGAGAAGGACCAGGGTGGACTGTGGGGAGGTAACTCCGCTGAGAGAGTCGAGCAGCTCACGTTCCAAATGGCCTGGTTCCGGCTCGTCCTCGAACTGACATATGATGAGCACCCGATCGGCCTGACGAACGCAGCGGCGGCTCCAAGCTGAGAGGGTCGTATCGGTCTGATAGAGGACAAGGTCGTACTTCTCCTCTTGCTCATTGAGCCAGGCTGAAAGCCGAATGTGATCTGGGGAGCCCTCCTTGGCCTGCGATGCTCCGGGGGCCGAGAGGAGCTGGTCTACTTTCCTGCTGTCTAGATGGAGAGTATTCCCCAGCGCCGAAAGAGCATCGGTCAGCCGCGCTGTGAAGTCATCCAGAGACAGATCCGGCCTTGTGGGGACCAGGGCCACGTTGGTGACTTTCTTCGGACCGGAAGATATTCCTTGCGACAGCTTGAGGCGCTCTATTATCGTCCCTGCAATGCGCAACACCACGTCGGGGAAACGGGACGCAATCTTC
>CAZQPP010000734.1:0-3497 GCA_964594295.1 uncultured Myxococcales bacterium
CGGGGTCGGTGCCGGGGTCGGTGCCGGGGTCCGTGCCAGGGTCCGTGCCAGGGTCGGTGGCAGGGTCAGTGCCCGGGTCCGTGCCCGGGTCCGTGCCCGGGTCCGTGGCGGCGTCAGTGCCCGGGTCCGTGCCCGGGTCCGTGCCCGGGTCGAATCCGGGGTCGGCGTAGGGTCGGCTCCAGGCTTCGCCGTCTCGCCCCGGGTCTCGCGGAGCGCTCACGGCGTCGCCGGCCGTAGCGCCCGACGAGGAGCCGCCGCTGCACCCGGCGAGGGTCCAGGCCACACACACGGCGAGCGCGACGAGAAGGCGCGCCCCCCCGAGCGAGGCGACCGGAGCCGCCCTCTTCTCACCAGCTGGCGAGAGCCTCGAGCCTGGCATCGTTTGCACCCCCGGAGAGGAAGCCTCGCGCGAGTTTAGCGAAACTCCGCGCGCCCCGGTCTCAAAAAGCTCGAGCACCCGGTCCTCGCGAGCCGGAGATCGGGTCACTCGGCCGGGGCGTTCCACCAGATGCGCGTGGGTTTTCCGCCCTGGCAGGACTCAACGAGGTCGACGTCGCCGTCTCCGTCGAGGTCGGCGCCCGCGAGGTGGTCGCGGGAGCAGTCGGATTGCAGGGCCAGGCCCGTGTCGGTGAAGCTGCCGCTGCCGTCGTTGAGCCAGATCTCGATGGCTCCCTGGTAGTGGGCGATCGCCAGGTCGGCGTCACCGTCGCCGTCGAGGTCATCGGCGACGAGGCCCTGCTGGTCGTTCTCGCCGGCGGGGCCGAAGCTCGCGTCGGTGAAGGAGCCGTCGCCGTTGTTCAAGAAGACGCGCACCTTGGAGGTGGCGTGCCACTCACAGCTCATCACGAAGTCGAGCTCCCCGTCACCGTTGAGGTCGACGAGGCTCAGGCCCATGCCCCAGTCGGTCCCGTATTGCGTCTCGTCCAGGCTCAGGTTGCCGTCGCCGTCGTTGAGGAGGACGCGGATGCCCACGTCGTTGCGCCAGACCACGACCAGGTCGAGGTCCTCGTCGCCGTCCATGTCGCCGAGGGCCAGGGTGGCCGCGTCGTGGCCGGGGAAGGTCTGGCCCGAGTCGGTGAAGGCGCCGGAGCCGTCGTTGAAGAGCACCTTCTGGGGGGCCGAGCCGTGGGCGTGCGTTGCCACCATGTCGAGGTCACGATCGCCGTCGAGATCCCCGAGGACGATATCCGCCCCGTTGCTTCCGGTGCTGTACGTGGTGCCGGAGTCCGTGAAGGCGCCGGCGCCGTCGTTCAGCCAGACCCGGACCGGGGACGATCCGTCGGTGCTCGTCACCGCGTCGAGGTCCTCGTCGCCGTCCACGTCGCCGAGGTCCATGCCGCGCGTGGCCTCGTTGCCAAAGCCGCCGGCGTCGGTGAAGGAGCCGCCGCCGTCGTTCAGGAAGACGCGGTTCTCGCTTCCCTTGTTGGCGGTGACGAGGTCCGGGTCGCCGTCGCCGTCCACGTCGCCTACGTGGGTCTCGTAGGTGTCGCCACCACCCAGCTCCTGCTCGCCGAGGGTGAAGCTCGGCGGCGGGAAGACGCAGGGCTCGGCCGCCACATCGAAGCGGAGCACCTCCATCGCCGGGTGGTTCGAGGAGGCCTTGTGGGCGCCGTTGAGCAGGACGAGGCGTTGGGCGGCTGAGTCGTAGAAGAAGCCCCTGACCACGTCGTGGTAGTTGCTCGCTCCGCCGCTCAGCGAGGAGGTCACCGCTCCGGCCGAGTCGACGATGGCCAAGGCCCACTGGCCCTGGCCGCCCGGGACGGCGTGGCCGACGACGGCGCTTTCTCCGAAGGACAGCAACGGCATGGTGGCTCCGGAGCTCATCGTGGCGCGCTCGCTGGAGTGGGTAACGAAGTCGGGGAGGGCCACGGTGTCGAGGTGGACCGGCGCGGCCGGATCGCGCGCGTCGAAGCGCCACACCCGCGGGCGGAAGGTGCCTCCGCCGTCTTCCTCGTAACCCGAGACGAAGAGCTTCGAGCCGCTCCAGGCGATGTTCCGGGCCAGCGCCGTCCGCCCGGAGCTCGCTGAGGGCACGGTGGTGTGGAAGTCGACCTCCCCATCCGCGGCTACGTGCAGCAAGAGCACGTCCGAGCTGTCGCCGTCGGAGCCTCCCGCGACCAGGCAGCCGCCGCTGCCGTCCGGGACGGCGCCCGTGGCGAAACCCTTGCCTCCGCTCCACTCGCTGTCGTGGAGCACGGTCCCCTCCGCGGAGTAACGCCTGATCATGACCAGCGACGGGCCCTCGCCGCGCGAGGCCTCACCCACGAGCCACGCGCCTCCCTGCCCGTCCGAGGCCAAGCCGGCGCCCCAGAGGGAGCGGAACGCAGCATCACCCCTGGCGAGGCTGCTCTGCCAGAGCGGGCTGCGGGTTTGGGAAGAGTAGAGTTCGACCTTCAGCTCGAATGCCCCGTCGACGCTCGCGAGGAAGGCGTTGCCGTCGCCGTCGGCGGTGCACGAGACGTTGTACTCGTCGTGGACCTCCCAGCCTGAGGCCGTGTCGCTGTGTGGGAGCACCGCCGTGGTCGCGATGTGCCACGCGAGGCTGCCGTCTGCACCGAAGCGAGCGAGGAAGGGGTTCGTCTGGGAGGAGTAGCTCCCCGTCACGCCGCAGGCGTAGAAGCCGTCACCGGCGGCGGTCGGGGCGACGTTGTGGGGGGTGTCGTCCTGGCTCCCTTCGAAGTCCACGGTGACGGGGTCGCCGTCCTGGATCAGCCTCAGGTCGCAGACGGAGGACACGGAGGCGCAGGTACCGTCGGCGCAGAGCCGGCCGCCCGCGCAGCTCCCGCAGGAGCCGCCGCAGCCGTCGTCGCCGCAGCCCCGGCCCGCGCAGTCCGGGGTGCAGCCGCACTCATGGGGGACGCCGCCTCCACCGCACGTGTCGGGCGCCGTGCACGCCCCGCACTCGAGGGCGCCTCCGCAGCCGTCGTCGATGTTTCCGCACTCGGCCTGCGCGAGCTCGCAGGTGGTCTTCTCGCAGGCATCGGTCTCGGCGCCGGGCAGGTCGTCGACGGGCCCACCTTCGTCAGCGGGCTCTCCCTCGTCGGCTGGCTCACCTTCGTCAGCGGGCTCTCCCTCATCGGCGGCCCCTCCCTCGTCAGTGGAGTCACCTTCGTCAGCAGGCTGTCCCTCGTCGGTTGGCTCTCCCTCGTCGGTTGGCTCTCCTTCGTCCTCCGCCTCACCCTCGTCCGTCTCCGGCGTCCCCTCGTCCGCGGCCGGCGTGCCTTCGTCCACGACCGGCTCGCCCTCGTCACCGGCGGCCGTGCCTCCGGGGTCCTCCTCGCCGCCCCCTCCCGGGTCCTCCACGATGCGTGCGTCCACTGCAGGCTGGTCCCCGAAGCCGTCCGGCGAGGACGGAAACTCCTGCACGGTGAGGCAGGCCGGCAGGAGGGCGACCAGCGCCACAAGAGCCACGTACACCGCCCAAATCAACGCCCCGCGGGGGCAAAGGAGGATTTGACCGTCGATTCTTCCGCTGCGCACCATCTTCATGCCCCGAT
>CAZQPP010000735.1:0-3489 GCA_964594295.1 uncultured Myxococcales bacterium
TCAGTCGTCAAGGTGAAGTTCAGCCCCTGGCGAAGCGTCGTGGCGTCCCAAAGGAAGGGCAGGCCTTCGGGAGCGCCACGAAGGTATGGGCGATGCGGCTCCAGGGCCGCGGCAAGGGCCTGGAGGTTCTCCTCGATTCGTCCGTAGACGACGTCCAGATCGTAGGTCACGCGCGCGCTGCCGTGGACGACGGCAGCCGCACCCTCGACGAGGATGAAGTCAATCCCTTGGCCCGCAATCTTGCGTCGTCATGACCCAAGCCTAGCACGGACCTGTTGCCTTTTCCGCGCCCGGCGGGCTGGACCCAAACCCGGGTTTCTCACCGAACACGGGCTGACGACGACGATCCGCACGCATCTTCGGGCTGCTCTCCCGGGCGGCGTCTCATCCACTCTCCACGGCGACGCGGACAGCGCCTGCGCATTTGCCGCGGGAAATGGAGCTTTGGCTCCGGCGCGCAGCACCTTTCCGGAGAGTACTTTGGAGAAGGGACGGAGGTAGATCCGGGGTGGGCCCGCGACAAGGCTCTATGCGCCTCGGACGATCTCCTCAAGAGCGATTCGTTTCCGCAAAGCCCTACGGCGTCAGAATCCGGTTGGATCGTGTAACATCGCGAAATGTCGGGGCTTTTTCTGGGGCGCACCTCACAGATGTACCGCGATCTCGGTTTCGCCGAAGCCTAGAGGATGAGCTAACCTGTTGATTTTCCATGACAGAAGGGTGGACAAGGCTGGGCGGGTTGGGTACAGTTATGTGCATGTGCAAGGTAAAACACATAACTGTACCTAGAGGGGGCGATGCTCTCTCCTGACGCATCCGAGAAGGCGCTGCGGAGGCTCTTCCGCAGAGAGCCGGTGACAGAACTCTCTGGCCTGTTGCGGGTGTTGGAGACCCGGTCGCGGATGAGCGTTTTCCGGCGGCTAAGGGTCCTGGGCTATTTGTCGAGCTTCACCCATGCTGGCCGCTACTACACGCTGAGGGATGTGGCGCGGTTCGACCAGTGGGGACTGTGGTTCCATCGCGATGTCGGCTTCTCACGCGTAGGGACGCTGAAGGCCACGGTGCTCGAGTTGGTCGATGGCTCGATCGGGGGGATGACGCCCAAGGATCTCCTCAC
Source organism: uncultured Myxococcales bacterium (assembly GCA_964594295.1). Classification (GTDB taxonomy): domain Bacteria; phylum Myxococcota_A; class UBA9042; order UBA3505; family UBA3505; genus CAZQPP01. Next base: position 1,118 of record CAZQPP010000735.1, read on the forward strand.
GCTGCTCAAGCTGCCGGTGGCCAACAGCCTATACAACACGCTGCACGAACTGGTCGGCTCTGGACGAGTGCGCCGGCAGAAGCTGGCCGGGCGGCGCCTCTACCTCTGCGCCGAGGCGCGCCGGGCAGAGGAGCAGCTTGCCCGGCGGCGAGAGACAGGCGGTCAGCAGCCCCCGCTGGCGCAAGTGTCCACCGAGACGCTCATCGCGGTCCTGGTAGAGGCTTTGCGGGCCGGAGAGGCACTGGCAGCGGCCTCGGTGGTGGCTGACCGCCTCAGAGCTCGCGCCGTGGGCGTATCAGCCGCACAGGTGGAGCAGATCTTTGCCCACTATGGGCTGGGACCAGGAAAAAAAACGGCGGCGCCAGGCTAGAGACCATCGAGGAGCTCAGAGCACTGATCCTCTCGCTCTGCGATCGATGCCAGCAGAACCTGCTGTGCACGACTGGCTCTCGGGTCTCGGCCGACGAGGAAGTGGGCACCTGCCCGGCGTGCAGCGGCGAGCGATGGCTCGTTCAGAAGACCCGGTCCCGTTACGGCAAGACCCTGGCCCACGGACAGTTCGAGGCTCGCGAGACCGTCCGCATCTGCACCGCGGGTTGTCGTCACCCCTCGGGAGTCCTTGTGACGCAGGGGGCCAGCTCACTGAGGGAACATCTGCTGCCCGGCAGCAACGTCGGCTACGACGTGATGGTTTTCGTCGGCCTGGAGCGCTTCCTGCACTACCGGCAGCGGGAGACGATCCGGGCGGCGCTGGTCGATCAGGGCATCGACATCTCCACGGGCGAGGTGAGCGAGTTGGCACGGAAGTTCGTCCGCTATATGGGCCGGCTCCATCGTGCTCGAGCCAGCGAGATCAAGGCCGTGCTTGAAGGCGACGGCGGCTGGCCGCTCCACGTCGATGCCACCGGCGAGGCCGGCAGGGGCACAATGCTGGTCGTGATCGCGGGCTGGCGGGGGTGGGTGCTCGGCGCCTGGAAGATCTCCACCGAGCGGGCCGACCTCATCCTGCCCTGCCTTCGAGAGACGGTACGGCGTTTCGGCCCACCCTGCGCGGCCATGCGCGATCTGGGAAAGGCTATGACCACAGCCCTCGACGAGCTGCTCTCCGAGCTGAAGCTGATCCTCCCCGTGCTCGCGTGTCATCAGCATTTCCTCGCCGATGTGGGCAAGGACCTGCTCGATCCGTCCCACGCCGAGCTCCGCACTCTGTTCCGCCGGACCAAAGTGTGTCCCAAGCTCAGGGCTCTGGTCCGGGACCTCGGCCGCGAGCTCGGCACGGACATCGAGGACGCTCGACACGGCGTCCTTGAATGGCAATCGCTAGCCGACGCTGACCATCGGATCGACCCTGGCCGCGACGGCATGGCCACCGTCCGCGCCTTGGCCCAATGGGTACTGGACTACAAGGCCCAGGCCACGGGCCTCGACTTCCCCTTCGACCGCCCCTACCTCGACCTCTACGACCGGTCTATGACGGCCCTGCGAGCCACCGATGCCTTTCTCCGCACACCGCCGGAGGACAAGGTGGTCACGCGGACACTCGCGCGCCTCCGCCGATACCTCGAGCCCGTGGCTTCCGAGGTCCCCTTCCGGCAAGTCGCAGTGCGACTCCGCCGCCGCGCCGCCCTCTTCGACGAGCTGCGGGGTGTGCTGCGCATGCTCGCCGCTCTCCCCGAGGACGAGACGGTCCACGATCTCGAGCAGATGCATGAGCAACTCGACGAGCTGGTCGCCTCGCTGAAGCAGCGAAGGCCCGCTCGCGGGCCGGCACAGGACACCCGCGAGGCCATCGACCTCATCCTCGAGCACATCAAGACCCATGGCGACAACCTCTGGGGGCACGCCATCCGTCTGCCCGAAAGCGTCGGCGGCGCCATTCGGCTCGTCTCGAGGACCAACTTCCTGTCGGAGAACTTCTTCGGCGGGCTCAAGCACGACGAGCGGCGGCGAAGCGGTCGGAAGAACCTCGGCCAGGACCTCGAACACCTGCCAGCCGAGGCCACCCTGGTCCGAAACCTCCAGCTCGACGACTACGTCACTACGGTCTGTGGCTCAACGGACGAGCTACCCCAGGCCTTTGCCGAGTTGGACCGGCAAGAGCGAGAGAACAGATTGAACGGTGTGCCTCCACAGCAAGAAGAGGAGGACCTCGCGGCAGTCCTCCAGATCGCCAGCGCGTCTCTCTCCCCGGCCGACCGCCGTGTGGTCAGGACCGAGGAGATGGATCGTCGCATCGCCGCCGCTGCCGGAAGCCGGGCTCCTCGGTGCCACTGCTGACAACGACAGCCAGCAATCCAACCGGATTCTGACGCCGTAGCGACTACCTGTGTGCGGCCCATGTCGACAGGGGAGCGCTTGTGGTGGTCGGCGAA
>CAZQPP010000736.1:0-3487 GCA_964594295.1 uncultured Myxococcales bacterium
AACGGCTAAGGGCTAGCGGCTCCCGCCCTGGAAGGCCACTTTCAGGGCGGGAACTGGTCAACGCCTGCCCATGACATCGAGAGCCGTGCTGGGGCTCAGCTCCCCAGCGCGGCCTCGATCGCAGCTCACACGCGCCGGCGGTGCCCTTCCGAAGACGCGACCGGAGGGGCCGCGTTGACTGCCATGCCGGCGGATCCGGGGACGCCCGACTGGGCTTGTGCGCGGCGTCGGCCCGATGAAATACTGCGCCGCGCATCCACCGGGAGCTCGGGAGAGAACGCGATGGCGGACCCGTCGGGCACGCAGCCCCCATCCACGGCCCCACGGCTGCTCGTCGCCACGCTGCTGGCCGTGCTGACCCTGCTCACCGCCCTGATCGCCTGGGAGCGGTGGCAGGCGATGGGCGAGCGCCGGGCCACCGCCGCGGCGATCCAGGCCCACCGCGACCGGGCCAAGGCGGCCGCCGGCGCGGGCGATCTGGCCCAGGCCTTCCTGGCCCTCGAAGCCGCCCGGGCGTTACGCCCCTCCGATCCCTCGCTGCAGGCCGACCTGATGCGGATGCGTGTGCGCGCCGCGGCCGAGCAGCCTCACACCCTGCGCAGCGCCGATGTCCCCCTGGTGCGCTACGCCCTGGCCGCCACCGGAAAGGAGACCCCGGAAGGGCGTGTGGCCGCGGCCCAGCTTGCCCTGCGCGAGGGCCGGATCGCCGGCGCAGAGAAGCTCATAGACCAGGCCCTCGCCTCCGACGAGAGCTACGTGCCGGCTCACCTGGCCCGAGCGACGCTCTCCCGCCGGCAGGGCAAGCCGGCAGAGGCGCGCCGCGCCTACGAGCGGGCGCTCGAGCTTGATCCAAGGCACGAGATGGCCCTGAACAACCTCGGCGTCGTACAGCTCGAGCTCGGCCAGGCCGAGGAGGCCATCGAGACCCTGGAGCGCGCCTTGGAGGTCCGGGACACGGCGGCTGTGCGCACGAACCTGGGCAACGCCCTGGCCAGGCTCGAGCGCACGGCCGAGGCGGTGGAGCATCTCCGCCGGGCCGCGGACCTGAAGCCTCACTCCGCCTCGGTCTGGCAGCAGCTCGGGGCCGCGCTGAGCCGCCACGGAGACAACCCCGGCGCCGAGGCGGCCCTGAGCCGCTCGCTGGAGCTGGACCCCGCTCCGAGCACGGCCTACTCGCTGGCGCTGGTGCTGCAGGAGCAGAAAGCCTACGCCCGCGCCGCGGAGGTGCTGCGCCAGGTGCTGGAGGCCGATCCGCGCCACCTCGACGCCTCCTACCAGCTCGGCGCCACGCTTCAGGCTCTCGGAGATCGCCGAGGCGCCGTGAGCGTCCTGCGGAGCTACCTGGCGTTGAGCGAGGGCGTACCCACCGAAGCGGAGCGTCGCGCCCAGGTCCAGGCGGCCTTGCGTCCGCCGCCGGCCACCAGGCCGAACTCCCTCTCCGAGTAGCGTCCTCTGGGCCTGTGCGCCTCTGCGCGAGAATCCTCCCTCGTCGCGCCTCGGCTGCGAGCTCGTTCCCGTCCTGAAACTCCCGTTTCAGGACGGGGGCTGTTAGCCGTTAGCTGTTAGCCGTTAGCCAGGCACCTGAGATCACTGCATTCCGGCTAACCGCTAATCGCTAACCGCTAATCGCTGCATCCTGAAACGCGAGTTTCAGGATGCACACGAGCTCCACGATCAGCTCACGGAGCCTGGCAGGTTCCGTTGCCCTCAGGCGGCGGATCGGGGACAGAAACCAGCTGTCTCGGGTCTGAATATGCGCTAGCATGCGCCGGTCGGAGGTTTGGTCATGGGTTCAGAATCGAGGATGTCTAGGCTGTGGGGTGGGTCCCTCCGGTGGATACGGACAAGGTCGGGTGCTCTCCTGGGGCTGGCGCTTTTTTTTTGTCCTCGGCTGCGGCCAGGTCGGCGAGGAGGTGGCCGATCCCGGCCCTGCCGGCCTCCCGGACTCGGTCTGTCAGCCGAGCTGTGAGCAGCGCGAGTGCGGGCCCAACGGGTGCGGCGGCCTTTGCGGCATCTGCCCCGCCGGGGCGAGCTGCACCGCCGAGGGGCAGTGCGTCGCCGACTGCGAGAGGAGCTGCGCCGACTTGGGACTCGAGTGCGGGACCCACTGCGAGGAGGACTGCGGCACGTGCACCGGCCCCGAGGAGGAGTGCGAGCACGGCGCGTGCGTGTGCCGGCCAGCCTGCAGCGCGCAGACCTGTGAGCAGCCCGACGGCTGCGGCGGCGTCTGCGGGGCCTGCCCCAGCGAGAGTCCCTCCACGGACTCCCCACTGCGCCTCGCAATGCTCCACAAGGAGATCAACGCCGACGGTGTCGTCGAGCGCGCCATTGTGGGAGTGACCTACGTCCCCGCCAGTGACGACGCCCCCGCCCCGGTGCTGGCGGACCTACGGCTGCTGGTCGAGGGCCCGGCCACCCTGAGGCGTGTGGGCGTGGGCAAGGCAGTGATGGAGGCCGACAAGGAGCTGCTTCGCAGCGTGACCACGGGGCGTTCGTGGGTGGAGCGGCCCGACGGCCAGGTGCAGGTGCTGATCTACTCGCCGCGCAGGGCCCACCCGATAGGCGCCGGCCTCATGCTGGTGTACGACTTCAAGCTCGGCGAGCCGGGCGTGGTGCCAACCGCCCCCGCCCGCTTCTCGCTGGTGCCTCGGGAGAACACCTTCGCCCCCGTCAACGCGGACGCCACGCTGTGGGGCACGGCCGTCGACACCCCGCTTGTCCTTTGGGCCCGATGAGGAGGACGACGATGAGACGGCTCGTTGCCTCTACCCTGTTGCTCACCCTGGCCCTGGCCGCGCCCCCGGGGGCCGAGGCCAAGGCGCTGACCCTCCAGCAGCTCTACGAGATGGGCCAGTGGCTGGACTGCGTGGAGGCCTGCCCCCCCGCCCTGCCCGGCAGCACCTACGAAGCCCACGTAGCCCGCCAGATTTGTCTGGCCGAGTGCGGCGTTGCCCCGCGCCAATGGGAGAAGAACGGATACCCGCCCGTGGATCGGCGGGACCACGAAGTAGCCTACATCGAGTATCTCACCCACGAGAGCGCGAGCATGAGCTGGGTGCCGGTAGACGTGATCGGCTTCTGCTCCGCCGACCCCGACGGAAACGTGCTGATCCCGGCCGCACTGTGCCCCGGCGAAGTGTGTGAGCAGGCCATGACCTGCCGGGAGGCATACTGCTCGAAGCCCCCGCCGGAAGACCCACTTGAGTGCTCCTGGGCACTAGGGGGCGGGGGGCATCCGAGCTGCTATTGGGACTGGCACGTTCGGCCTCCCCTGTGCCCCGCAGTCAAATGTGCGGCCTCGCCGAACGGCACGGCCCAGGAGTGCGCCGACGAGGACGGGGACATGATCCCGAAGTGGCTGGAGGATCACCTCGGACTGGACGACCAGGTGCCGCAGCCCTGGTGCTCCTCGCTGCACCCCTGCGGCTTCGACCAGCAGTGTGCCCCGCCGCCGAGCACGGGAGATCCCGCTCACACCGATCCCGGT
>CAZQPP010000737.1:0-292 GCA_964594295.1 uncultured Myxococcales bacterium
CAGGCTATGTCAGCGATCAGGCTTAGCCGCGCTCGATCTTCTCGACCGCGAGCTCGAGCTCCTCGATGTTGACGTCGGTGCCCTTCCCGTCGAGGCTGAAGCCCTTCCACTTGCAGGGCCAGCCCTCGTAGAAGTTGTAGCGCATGATCTCGCCGCCGTCGTCACCGCAGAGGATGACGGACCCGGACTTGCGCTCTACGACGCCGTCGATGACCTTCTTGCGCCAGACCCACAGCTCGTCGGTGTTGATGTAGCCGCGCTTCAGCACGATGTTGCTGTACTTGGTGCGGCC
>CAZQPP010000737.1:302-3477 GCA_964594295.1 uncultured Myxococcales bacterium
GACGAGGATCTGGGCGCGACGCCGACCGCGTGCGGCCAGGGCGCTTGCGCAGGACGATGTCGTCGCCGTCCTGGAACTCGACGATCTCCGTCTCGGAGTCGAGACCCTCGACGTTCCGGAACGCGCCGACGGTGACGCCCTCGATCTCCACCTTGAAGTTGAAGTTACCGATGTGGTCGAACTCACGACGGTTCGGCATGGTGACCTCCTGGTGTCGGGTTGTGTTGTTGGGGGGGGGGGGGGGGGGCGGGGGGGGGGTTCAGCCGCCCGGCCGCGGGAATCAGTTGGAGATCTCGGCGATCACTCCGAGACCTCGCCGCCGGCCGGCATCTGGCCGATGCGGAAGATCACGAACTCAGCCGGCTTGACCGGGCAGAGGCCGATCTCGCAGACGAGCTGACCCGCGTCGATGACCTCGGGCGGGTTCGTCTCGGCGTCGCACTTGACGAAGAAGGCCTCCTCGGGGGTCTGGCCGAAGAGCGCGCCCTGGCGCCAGAGGCGGAGCAGGAAGGCGCTGATGTCGCGCACGACCCGCTTCCACAGGCGGTCGTCGTTGGGCTCGAAGACCACCCACTGGGTGCCTATCTCGATGGACTGCTCGACCATGTTGAAGAGGCGCCGCACGTTGATGTAGCGCCAGCTCGCGTCCGACGAGATGGTGCGAGCTCCCCAGACGCGGATGCCGCGGTTGGGGAAGAAGCGGATGCAGTTGATGCCCTTCGGGTTGAGGATGTCCTGCTCACCCTTGGTGACCTGGTAGCGCAGGCCGAGGGCGCCGCGGACGATCTCGTTCGCCGGGGCCTTGTGCACGCCGCGCTCGGCGTCGGAGCGCGCGTAGATGCCGGACATGTAGCCGCTCGGCGGCTGCATGATGTTGCCCTTGTAGGGGTCGTAGATCTCGACCCAGGGGAAGTAGTAGGCGCCGTACTTGGAGTCGCGCGGCTTGGGGATGTTGTTGACGCCGCCCTTCTCGATGACCTCGGGGCAGTCGAGGATGGCGAAGCGGTACTTCATGTTCTCGCAGTGCGCGAGGACCGCCTCCCAGATGGCCGGGTCGGTCTGGCCGGGGACGCAGACGATGTTGATGTCCTCGATCTCCTCGAGGGACTTGAGGCCCGACCGGTTGCCGGGGCCCTTGTCCTCGCCGATGTACTTGCCGGCCTTGCCGGCCTTGGCGTCCTCGCCCTCGTCGGCTCCGACGTTGACCACGTAGCAGCGCGAGCCGCCGTTGTTGAAGAAGCCGTAGACGGCGTGTGCGAGGAACTCGCTGTTCTGGAAGTCCCCAAAGGTTTTGACGAACTGTGACCAGTTGCTCACGAAGACCGGCTCTTGGACCGGCCCCGCGGTGCTCTCACCGAGGAAGGCGACCGTGCTCGTTCCGACCATCTCGAGCGGCTTGGTGCCGCGGTCGACCTCTTCGACGTAGACGCCTGGGGAGAGATAGGACGTGGCCATGCGTTACCTCCTTATCCTGACCTGACGGAGTGAGTTGCGGTGTGGAGAAGGTGCATGGCTCGGCTTGCCTTGGGACTCATGGGCCTCACGACGGCCCCCCAACAGCAAGATCCTTGCCAAGCACCCTGCGGACCGGCTCACTGCGCCGGTCGGATTCGATGCGGAACTTGATGTAATAGTAGAGCGCCGGACGAACCTCCTCGTTCAACGAACGCCAGAACGACAGGGTGTCGTTGTAGTCCGTCTCGAGGTTCGGGTAGATGTTCAGGCGGTCGTCCGGGTAGAAAGACGCCCCCTTGAGGTCGTCTCCGGTTACGATGGGGTTGTCCAAGAAGGTCTTGACGGCCAGACCGAGGAGCAGGTTCTCCTCGCTGGGGGAGTTGCCCCACACGTTTATGAGGATGTGCGCGTAAAGGTAGAGCGGCGCGGCCTGGTAATACTCCTTGATCTGCCCATCGGGCTCGGAGATCGACACCAGGTTCTCGGTGCGCTCCTTGTAGGTTGGCGCGAAGGAGACGTGGTAGAGGTAGGCGTTGACGGTGGGGAGGTTTTTGATGTTGTCCTTCTTGGGCTTCTCGATGCTGGTGTGCACCGTGGTGAAGCCTTTCCCCTCGAAGCTGTCCTTGAGCAGGGTTTTCACCGTCTCGCCGATGTCGCGTATGACCTCGAACTGCGCCATCTACAAAGCCCTGCAATGGCGGAGGGTGTAGCCTCCCAGGGCCCTTGATGTCAAAGCCGGAGTGGGGAGACACGAGAAACGGGCCTCCCCCGCCGCCCCCGCCAGCTGGGGGGCCGGCACCCCACCACCTGGGCCGGCGTCGTTCGCTCCAGGGCTATTCCGGAGGCGGGACATCGTCGCCTCCCCATCCGCCGGGCTCCCCCGTGCGCTCGTCGCGCACCTCGACCGTGTAGACGCTGTCCCCGCTCTTGCAGCGGAACTCGAGGTAGTACAGACCTTCCCGCACCCTGATCTGGCGGTAGCTCTCGTGCCAACGCCCCTCGGGGTGCAGCCACTCGAACATCACCGCCCCGAACTGGTCGCGCAGGGTCACCGAGGCGTCGATGGTGGGCTCGTCCCAGTAGATGTCCACCCGCACAAGCCCCTTGACCTCCTCGAACTCGAAGACCTTCCAGTCCACGTTGTCCTTGTGCCGGTCGGAGACACGATCGGTCGTCGGCCGACCGAGGGGCAGGGGCTTGGCCGCGGCAATCTTGTTGTCTCCGCCCGAGTTGGCGTCGAAGCCGGGCCCGCAGCCCATGACGACGGCGACCAACATGAGAGCCACGACGGCCCGCGACAATACTCCTCGGCAGCGAGTGGGAGAACGACGCCGATCCTCAGGTAGTGAGCCCCATCGCCGCCGACAGTCTGATCGCACTTTTCCCACACGCTCCCTGGCCTGCATCGCCGGGAGCGTAGCAGGGGGCGAAAGTGTGTCAAGCCCTGGATCCGCGCGCCAATCATCGCCCCCGCGCAGGCTCTCCCTGGTTTCGGTCCCGGTCCTCGTCCTGGTCCTGGTCCTGGTCCCTGCACCGGCCCTGGCCCCCCCCGCGCAATGCGCGTCAGGAGCGTGTTGCGGATGGCGCCCGCAATCCGCGCACCCGACGCCCCGCCGTGGCGAAAAGCCACGGCGCCGCCCGATTGTGCCTGACAGTCGCCAGTTAGCGGCGGAGCGCGCAGCGCGAGCCGGGACGGCAGGTCGGACACAACTCGGGCGGG
>CAZQPP010000738.1:0-3465 GCA_964594295.1 uncultured Myxococcales bacterium
CCCCCTCGTTCTCCAGCAAGCTCCCCGTCCTCAACACCAGCTCCCCGTTCACCCTCGCGGTCCCCATCAGCGCGCCGAGCCTCCCGTACAGGTCCAGATCTCCCGCTGTGTGAGTCGCCGAGCGCAGCTCGACCCCCGCGAGGTTCCTGACCTCCAGCACCGCGAAGCGCGAGGCGTCCACACCCGGGCTTGCGAAGTGCACCGTCTGCGGGGCGCTCCCGTCCAGGACCACGCGCGTGCCCGTGGAGACGAAGCCCCAGCTCGACGAGGAGCCTGACTGGCGCGTCTGGGCGAAGTCTCCGCGCACCCTGATGATGCCCGCGCTCAGGTTGCCCTCCGAGGTCGCGGTCCAGGCGTCGGCCCTGCTGGAGAAGACGGCGTCTCCCTCGACGACGAGCTCCGATCCCGGGGTGCGCATGACGAGGCCGTCGCCCGTGACGTTGGAGACCAGGTGCGAGAAGGAGCCGCCGACGACCAGGCTTCGTCCGCCGATGTCGAGGCTGGCGCCGTTCTCGACAACCAGGTTCGTGCTGGCGAGGTCGCGGTCTCCGTCGAGACGGATGCGGTCGGTCACCGTGCTCGTCTCGACGGCGTGGCTCGAGCCTCTCTCCACCGAAGGGAGGTCCAGCGCGTAGTAGTTTCGAACCCCGACTAGGCTTGAGGCGCCGGTCAGGGTGACCCGCCCGCCGAAGCTCACGTCGCTCGTGGACTCGAGGGAGGAGCCCTTCGTCAGCGCCGTGTCCCCGCCGACGATCAGCCCGAGCTCGGTGTTGAGAGCGGCGCCGTCGAGGCGCAGGTCGCCCTCGAAGTGCAGCTCGGCCGAAGCGCGGGCGTGGAGGCTCCCTCCCGCTTCGATGCTCACGTCTCCGGTGGCGTGGATGTCGGCGCGGGTGCTGGCGGACGTGCCCACGATGCGGAGGTCGTGGAAACGAGAGACGGACGCGCTCGAGCTCTCGAAGGCTATCTCCTGCTCTCCTCCCCCGTCGAAGAGGGCGGCTGTCCCCGTCGAGACGAAGGCGGCGCGCGAGGAGCCCGCGTTCTCGATGGTCGCCGAGAAGTCCCCGCGGAAGCGGATCACCCCGTGGGTGAGGCTGCCCTCCGTGGTGCAGTCGAAGGAGAAGGAGCGGCACATGAACTCCGCGGAGCCGTGGATCGTGAGCACGTCGGCCGCGTCCCGCATGATGATGCCCGCGCTCGCGTCGGCCGAGCGGCGCTGGCCGTAGCTGCCCTCGATCACGAGCCTGTGGCCGCCGAGGGTCAGGGAGTTGCTCTCGTCGACGCGGAGCGTCCCGGTGCCCGGCAGGGCGAGATCCCGCTGGAGCACGATGTCGCCGGAGACCCAGGTCTCGTGGACCTGGTAGGTCCCGCCGTCGACGACCGGCAGGTGAGTGAAGACGGTCACCCGGTTGCCGGAGAAGCTCCCGCCGGACTCGACGAAGAGCCAGTCCCGGACGAGGCAGCCGTCGGTGCAGGACGCCCGGCCTCCGTTGCGGACGTCGGCGCGCCCCGAGACGTCGAGGTCGTCGGCTACCTCGAGGACACCGCCGTTCACGAGCAGGGTCGAGCCGATGAGCGCGTCGCCGGAGTGGGTCACCAGGAGCGAGGCCCCCGGCGCCACCTCCACCGCGCCCGTGGTGACGAGGCCGGTCTGGGAGCGCACCGTGCCCTCCACCCGAAGATCGGCGAAGTGGGAGAGGTCCGCGCCGGGCGTGTCCATGGTGAGCGTCTGCTCGCCGGAGCCCTCGAAGACGACCCGCGTGCCGGTGGACACGAAGCCGCGCCCCGAGCTGCCCGTGTTCGGGCGGATCTGCCTGAAGTCGCCCCGCACGCGGATCACGCCGTCTGTGAGGTTGCCCTCGGTGGTCGCGCTCGCCGCACCCGAGCTGACGGTGAGCTCGATGAGCTCGTTCACGACAAGCTCCGAGCCGGGCTCGTGCATGACCGGGCCGTCGCCTTCGCTGTTCGAGACCACCGCCCTGAAGGTCCCGGTGTCCAGGCGGTGGGGGCCGAAGTGCAGCTCCCCGCCGGCATCCACCCTCGTGGCGCCCAGGACCTCGCTGCGGCCGGAGAGGTGTGCCTCGCCGGTCACGGCCACGCTGGGCAGGCCGCAACCGCGTACACGGCGGCCCCGCCCGGCGAGGACCAGCCTCCCGTCGCCCACGACGCCCTCGGCGAGCATGTCGCCGTTGACGCTCAGGTCGCTGTCGCTGAGGTCGAGGGCGGCGCCCAGCACGTACAGGCTCCCTACGGCGGCGTCCCCGCTCAGACGCGGAGCGACCAGCTCCGGGCCTCCGCAGACGATCGCGTCATCCCGCGCCGTGGGCACGCCGGCCGGCTCCCAGTTCTCGTCGCGGTGCCAGTCCCGCTCGCGCCCCGGGGCGCCGCCGACCCAGATCTTTGCCCCACCGGTGGGAGGGACGGTGCACGGCGAGGTGCCGGCTCGCACGGGCCCGAGACAATCCGAGCGCTGCCCCGCGGCGTCGCTGAAGGTCATGCTCCAGGTGCCGCCGCCGGCGGACCCGGAGGACACCGCCACCTCGAAATGCCCGGCCTCGTCCGCCACCGCCGTGGCCGCCGCGACGCCCTGGCAGCCGGCGCCCGCGAAGACCCGGATCTCGGCGCCGGGCTCGGCGAAGCCCAGCAGGGTGGCGGTCTGCGAGGGCTGCCCCACGCACGGGTCCCCGCCCCGGAGCACTACCGCCGGTGTGGCGCCCTCCTCCGCGCCGCCGCAGACGTCACCTTCGTCGACCGCAGCGTCGCAGTCGTCGTCGACGTCATTGCACAGCTCGAGCGCACCGGGGTGCACGGCCGCGTCTCCGGGGGCGCAGTCCGCGCCGTCGGGGGTGCCGTCGCCGTCGTCGTCACCGTCGCAGGCGTCGCCGGCACCGTCCCCGTCCGTGTCCCTCTGGTCCGCGTTGGGCGTCCCGGGGCAGTTGTCGGCTGCGTCCTGCGCACCGTCGCCGTCGTCGTCCGTGTCGCAGGCGTCGCCGGCACCGTCCCCGTCGCTGTCCCGCTGGTCCTGGTTCGGGGCGGCGGGGCAGTTGTCGGCCGGATCCGCCCAGCCGTCGCCGTCGCCGTCCGCCACCTCGCAGGGCCCCTCGAGCTCCTCGCCGGTGTCGCCGTCGCAGGTCCCGCCCGCTGCGTCCGTCCGAGCTGTGGACGAATCGGCGCCACCTCCGGCGTCGCGGCCGGCGGGCGCGACGTCGTCCTCACCCTCGGCTGACGTGTCCGGGAAGCGCAGCACGTCGCTCGGGGAGTAAGGCCCGCGGCTGTCGGGGACCGGGTAGGTGCTGCTGGGGATGTCGTCCACGGCCGGCGTCGAGCCGGAGCCGGAGCCGTCCGTCGCGGCGCGGCAGCCGAGGGCGAGCAAACACAGACCTGCCGCGGGCAACAGCACCCTCCACATGTCATGCGCGGGGCAGGCGTTTCGCAAGCGAAACAAGGAGTTTCGGCACGAAACTCCCG
>CAZQPP010000739.1:0-3463 GCA_964594295.1 uncultured Myxococcales bacterium
TGGCTCGAGTGGGACGGTGAGGCCAACCAGATCACCACCAGCGACAAGCGCTACATCTACGTGGACGTGTACGCGCGCTGGCGCATCTCCAACCCCGTGCTCTTCTTCCAGCGGCTGCGCAACGAGCTCAGCGCCCAGAGCCGCCTCGACGACATCATCGACGGCACGACCCGCAACGTCATCGCCAACCATGACCTCATCGAGGTCGTGCGGACCTCGGACCGCGGCTTCGAGGACACCCTGGAGACCAGGTCCATCGAAGACCAGCCCAAGCCCGGAGAAGGCATCCCGGGAGACCAGGACGCCGCGCCCACACCCCCCGAGCAGGTCAAGATCGAGGTCGGCCGCGAGGCCATCGCCGGCCGCATCCTCGATGTGCTCAAGCCCGAGGTGAAGAAGCTCGGCATCGAGGTCGTCGACGTGCGCGTCAAGCGCATCAACTACATCGAGAGCGTGCAGGCCAAGGTCTACGAGCGCATGATCTCCGAGCGAAAGCAGGTGGCCGACGCCTACCGCTCCCAGGGCCGGGGGCTCGCCGCCGAGATCCGCGGCAAGCTCGACAAGGACCTGAAGAAGATCACCTCCGAGGCCTACCGCCAGGCAGAGGAGATCAAGGGCGCCGCCGACGCCGAGGCCGCGCGCATCTACGCCGAGGCCTACGAGCAGGACCCGGAGCTCTACCGCTTCTTGAAGACCCTCGAGAGCTACCGGCGCACCCTCGACGAGAAGGCCTGGCTCCTGCTCGGCACCGACGCCGACTACGCCGGGCACCTCCGGCGCATGAAGCCGGGAAGATAAGGCCTCAGGCCAGGCCGGGGCCAGCGCCCACATGAAGGACCACTACGAGCTCCTCGGCGTCCCGCAGAGCGCCTCGACAGAGGAGATCGCCAAGGCCTACCGCGCCCAGGTAGCCCGCTATCACCCCGACCGCCACGCGGACAACGAGCTGCGCGAGCTCGCCCGAGAACGCCTGGAGCGGCTACGCGAGGCCTTCGAGACCCTCAAGGACCCCGAGCGCCGGCGCGCCTACGACGCCTGGCTGAGCGCGGGGAGGAGAGGCGGAGCGCCCCCTCCCGGGGGAACCGGCGCGGGGTCCGCCGCAGGGCGCGCTCGCGGGCGCGGCCCCACCTGGGGCCTCATCCTGGGCGTCGCCTTCTCCCTGCTGGCGCTGGTAGTCCTGATGCGGTTCCTGCCGCGCTCCCGCTTCGGCGCCGTCATGCTCGCCGGCCTGGGCCTGCTGTGGGCCCTGCCTCGCCTCTGGCGCTGGCTGCGATCAAGTCGTAAATAGGCCGGCCGCGGCACCCCGACCCGCGCCACACCCGAACCCAGAACCGTCCGGAGCCTCCATGTCTCCCGTGTCCCGCATCTCCATCCTCATCGCCACGGTCACCATCTGCGCCTGCGGAGCGCCAAGCAAGCAGGTCCCCAAGGCCGAGGGAGCCGCCGCCGAGGCCACACCCGCCTACAACCAGATCTCCCGCGAGGCCTTCAACAGCGCGGCCGCCGAGCTCTTCTTGCCGCTGTTCTGGAGCCAGGACAGCGACTCTGACGGCACCCTCGACCCCGACGAGCTCGCCATCCTGTGGGGCTTCGGAGACCAGGCCCGCGAGCGCTGGCTCACAGACGGAGGTTTCACCCCGGAGCTGCAGGCCGCCTACCTCGAGGCCATCAGGATCTCTGCCCAGGAGCCTGACGCCGCCGGCCTCGATCCGGCCGAGGCGCGCCGCCGGGCGGCGATCCGCGACGAGCTGCGCCAGGGCTACCCGACCCTCGTGGGGAGCGACTTCAGCGACGCAAGCGAGACCGACAGGGGGGTCGTGCGTCACGTGCTCGAGGCCGCCCGCCTCATCGAGCAGCTCTACGCCCACCAGAACGGCGTCACCAGGATGGCCGAGAGCATCCCCAAGAGCGATCCAGCCAGCCGCATGGTCTTCTTCCGCAACCAGGGCCCCTGGTGCCGAGCCCCCCGCACGGAGAGCAACCCGGACTGCAACGCGCTCCCGGCGATGCCGGCTCGCCGCTCCGGCCTCTACCCTCCAGAGATCCAGACCGAGCAGGCTTTCTGCGAGACCCTGGCCGAGCACCCCGAGCAAGAGGAGATCCTCTCCCCCTTCGTCGTCGTGCGCGAGAGCGACGGCGGTGACCTCGAGGCCGTGCCCTACAACGTGGTCTACAAGGATCTGATGGAGGCCGTGGCCCGTGAGCTCGAGGCGGCCGCGGCTCTCCTCGGCGACGACGAGGCCGCGTTCCGCGCCTACCTCGAGGCCGCGGCCAAGGCTCACCGCGACAACTCCTGGGAGCCCGCCGACGAGGCCTGGTCCCGCATGAACGTGCACAACTCCAGGTGGTACCTGCGCATCGGCCCCGACGAGGTCGGCTTCGACCCCTGCAACCGCAAGGCCGGCTTCCACGTCAGCTTCGCGCGCATCAACCAGGCCTCCTTGGAGTGGCAGAACCTCTTGGAGCCCGTGAAGAACGACCTCGAGGCCGCCATCGCCGAGCTGGCCGGCCCGCCCTACAAGGCGCGCAAGGTCTCCTTCCACCTCCCCGACTTCGTCGACATGGTCTTGAACGCGGGCGACTCACGCTCCGCCCACGGGGCCACCATCGGCCAGAGCCTCCCGAACTGGGGCCCGGTCGCTAATGAAGGGCGCGGCCGCACGGTCGTGATGACGAACCTCTACACCGACGCCGACAGCATCGCGACGAGGCGGCGCCAGGTCGAGTCCCTGTTCTGCAAGGAGAGCATCGACCTCGTCGCGCCGAACCCGGAGGCCTTGCTCGTGACCACCATTCTGCACGAGGCAGCCCACAACCTCGGCCCCTCCGCCGAGTACCGGGTCGGAGGCAAGACCGACGACGAGATCTTCGGCGGCCCCCTCGCCTCGGTCCTCGAGGAGCTGAAGGCCCAGGCGGCGGCCCTCTACCTGACCGACTGGCTCGCGGACAAGGGGCTCATCACCAAGCGCAAGGCGGCCATGGCGCACGGCGCCGACATCACGTGGATGCTCGGCCACATCTCCCGCGGCATGCACACGGCCACCGGCAGGCCCAAGCCCTACTCCCAGCTCTCGGCCGTGCTCCTCGGCTCGCTCATAGACGACGAGGCCGTCACCTGGAGCCCCGACCGCAAGGCGGCCAACGGCGAGGACGAGGGCTGCTTCGAGCTCCACGTCCACAAGTTCCCGGCCACCGACGAGAGGCTCATGGCGGCGGCGGCCGGCTTCAAGGCCCGCGGCGACATCGAGGCGGCGCGAGAGCTGCTCGACCGCTACGTCCCGAAGCAGGGCGAGTCCAGAGAGCTCCACGAGACCATCGCCGCGCGCT
Source organism: uncultured Myxococcales bacterium (assembly GCA_964594295.1). Classification (GTDB taxonomy): domain Bacteria; phylum Myxococcota_A; class UBA9042; order UBA3505; family UBA3505; genus CAZQPP01. The sequence continues at coordinate 3,328 of CAZQPP010000739.1, forward strand.
GGCTCCGGGCTCCCAAGGCGACGTTTGTGTACTCGGTGGTGCTGGGGGAGTAGTGCGGGGAGCCCGCTCCCGAGGCAGCGCGACACACACCGAGCACTCCCTTCAGATTTCAGTTAAAGCTCTCGCGCGCGCGACC
>CAZQPP010000740.1:0-3439 GCA_964594295.1 uncultured Myxococcales bacterium
GCGCCATTATGCCGACTTCCGGATTATGCCGACTCGTGGTCTCAGACATCGGTCAGCGTTGGCTCTGCGGGATCTGAACGCGGCATAATCACAGGCCCTCCAGGAAGGCCAGTAGCTCGTCGTTGGGTCGGTATCGCCCAGGGTTGGCTCCCCGGGGCGTGGTGCGGGAGAGGGCCTTCTCCTTCAAGCGGAGGTCGGCGTGGAGGTAGATCTGGGTCGTCTCGACCGACTCGTGTCCGAGCCAAAGCGCGATGACGGAGCGGTCGACGCCATGATGCAGGAGGTCCATTGCGGTGCTGTGACGAAGCGTGTGCGGGGTCACCCGCTTGCGCTTGATGGAGGGGCAGCTCTGCTGGGCCGTGACCGCGTGCCTGGCAACGAGGCGCTCGACGGCATCACGGCTGAGAGGCCCGCCTCGCATGCTGGGGAAGACGGGCTCCTCGGGTGCCCCCCGTCGCTCCTTGAACCACGCATTGAGGGCCGAGACTGCGTCCTTGCGCAACGGAGTACTCCGGTGCTTCCTGCCCTTGCCCAGACAGTGCACGTGGGCGCCGGTACCGAGGGTCACGTCCTCGCAGCGCAGGCCGATGAGTTCGGATACACGAAGTCCGGTCTGCACGGCCAGCAGCAGCAGCGTGCGGTCACGCCGACCGGCCCAGGTCGTGAGTTCGGGAGCTGCCAGCAGCGCATCGACCTCCGCCTCTTCGAGGAAGCTGATGGGCTTGCGTTCGTGGCGTTTGCTCGGGATCGCCAGGACGCGTTGGCAGTGCAGGGCGTGGGCGGGCTCGCTCAGGGCCACGTACCGGAAGAAGGAGTGGATGGCTGCGAGCCGGACGTTGCGCGTGCGTACGCTGTTGCCTCGCTCGGTCTCCAGGTGTTCGAGGAACCGACTGATGAATGGGGCGTCGAGTTCGTCGAGCATCAGGTCGCTGGGGACCTTGCCGAGGTGCTGTGCCGCGAAGCTCAGCAGGAGACGGAAGCAGTCGCGGTAGCTGGCGACGGTGTGGGAGCTCGCCCGGCGCTGGGCGAGCAGGCGCTCGGTGAAGAACGACTGCAGGAGGGCCGGCAGTGTGGCGGTGGTCACGGCTCCACCTCTTCGTGCTTGCCGACCAGGCGCTCGGTAGCCAGCCGGAGGAGTTCCGGCACGGCCTCGAGGTACCAGTAGGTGTCGTTGACGTGTACATGACCAAGATAGGTGGAGAGCTTTGGCATCTCGCGCTCCACGTCGAGCCCGGCGCGGTACCAGTCGATGAGCGTTCGCGCGGCGAAGCGGTGGCGCATGTCGTGAAGCCGGGGACCGTGGCCGTGGCGGTGGCCCTCGACGGGATCTCGGAGGCCGACCTCGCGAGAGACCTTCGCGAAGTTGTAGCGCGTGCCGCAGGCCGTGACCCGCTTACCGCGCTCGGAGAGGAAGAAGGCCCATGTCGTCGTCACGGGGAAGAGGCGGTCGCGCAGTTCGGCGTAGCCCAGCAGAGCGTTCCGGGTGGACTGGTGGATGGGCACCATGCGGGACTTGCCGAATTTGGTTCGCCGGATGGTCAGGAGCCCCTCGTGCAGATCGACATGGCCGCGGTCGAGGGCTACCACCTCGCTGACTCGCATCCCGGTCACGGCGAGCAGGCCCAAGATGGTGGCGCAAGTGGGGCCCCGGAGTCCCTTGGGCGAAGGCAGAGCGCGGGCTGCCTCCACCAGGCTTAGGATCTCGTCGTCGCTGTAGATGTAGGGAGGTTTGCGCGAGTACGTGCAGGGGATGAGGCCCTCCGGCGGGACCTCTGTGCGAGGGTCCCTGGCAGCGTACCACGCGGCGAAGTGCCGGATCCTCGCCAACCGCTGGGCCCACGTCGCCTGCTCGCCGTTTGCCGGCCGTCTCGCCCAGCGAAGCGCCAACTCCGTGGTGATGCAGGAGGCGCGCTCCTGCTTCATGAAGGTGACGAATCCACGCAGGCACCGCTCAGTCTCCCGAAGGTCAAAGCCAAGGGCTCGGCGGATCTTGAGGTAGTCCTCCAGTGCTTGCAGTAGCCCACTCATCGTCCGACCTCCGAGAGCGGCCACGGCCGTGCAAGGCGGCGCAGGGCGGCGAAGTCCACCTTCGCGTAGATCTCCGTAGTCATGGGGCTGCGGTGACGCAGAACCTCCCCAATCTCGGCCATCGAAGCTCCTGCACGGAGCATCTGGTTGGCCAGGCTATGCCGGAGCAGATGGGAGCCCTTCACCGGGTTCAGTCCAGCCTTGTGCATGGCGGTGCGGACGACTGTGTTGACCGTCGTTCTCTCGCCGACCTCTCGGATGGGTGCCCGCGACCGAATGAAGACTCGACGCGTCGCACAACTCGGCCGGTCCTGGCGCAAATAGACGGCCAGCGCCTCCCCCACCTCCGGGATCAAAGGCAGTCGATCGCAAGAGAAGCGCTTCCCGCGAACGGTGAACTCACCGGCGTGCCAGTCGATGTCATCGAGTTCCAGCCTGGCGACCTCGCAGGCCCGAAGGCCGAGCCGGGCCAGCAGAAGAAGGATCGCGTAGTTGCGCCGGCCTATGGCGGTGCTCCGGTCGCAAGTGCCCAGCACGCGGCCGACCTCCTCCTGCGACAGATACTTCGGCACGGTGGACAGTCGCCAGTCCGCCACGGTTGGCACCGTGGCAGCGAGGTCCACTTCGATCTCCCCGTGCTCCAGGAGGAAGCGGAAGAACGAGCGAAGCGAGGTCACCAGCAGCTTCGCCCTGCCGGGGCTCTGGGAGTGCGCCCAGCGAAGAACGAAGTCCGTTACGTCCGACTCTCCCAAATCTCGCAGACGCACCGCTCCAGCACCGAAGCGCTGCTCGAGGAAGCGGCGGGCAAACGGGACGTAGTAGTCCACTGTCACCTTCACGACGGCTCGCTCCAGCACCAGGTACTCCGTGTACCGTCGAAGAATGAGCTCCAACGGCGAGTCGTCCTCGACCGGCTCGGGCGAAGCGATGACGCCCAATCCTCGCAGATGCTCAACGAAGCGGCGGACGGTCGCGGTCTCATCGCCACGCCCGAGATCGCCGTGCCGCCTCCGCTCCTCGATGTGTCGGCTGACCACGTCATCATCAATGTCCTCGACTCCGAGCCTTTGCCTCCCAAGCCACAAACCGAGGTCCCTGAGAACACAGCATTGCCGCCGGACGGTCTTCCTCGGATACCCGAGCTTCCCGGCCTCCGAGACGAACGAATCGAGGTGCGGCCCCAGCAGGCCGCCCCGATGACGCCGCAGAACCGCGGCCAGTTTGAAGTACTGCTCCAGCATGTCTCCTCCTTCCCTGGCGTCGATGCCAGGCAGGAGAAGACAGCCGGATTATGCCGCGTTGGAGAAGGCCGAATCCGTCGGAAGTGCGCGAAAGGAGGAGGTCACGCCGAACGATGTCGGCATAATCCGGAAGTCGGCATAATGGCGCATCACGTGGGGCGAGACGCGAC
>CAZQPP010000741.1:0-3431 GCA_964594295.1 uncultured Myxococcales bacterium
CCTAGAACGGCGCCGGGAGGCGCAGGCCGGTGCGACCGGAGCCGACCCAGGGCTCCACCCGGAGGCCCGCCGCCACGGACACCTCGCCGCTCGAGCGCGTGAGGATCCCAACCACGACGGCCGCTGCCCCAAGGCCCGCGGCGCCGTAGGCCAGCGTTTGACGTAGCGTCACGTCATCCCTGGCCGCGCTGTAGGCCTCCTTGCTCTCCTCGTAGCCGAGCCCCCCCTTGCCGGCCGCGAGGTCACCCGCCTCGGACCTGGCGTCGAGGGCCCAGACGAAGAAGCCCGCCCCGGCGGCCACGAGGGCTCCCCCAGAGCCGATGAGGACCCAGGAGAGGGTGTTGTCGGCGCCCGGCGCGGCCTCGGCACGCTCGACAGGCGCGGCAACCGGTGCCGCCTCGGAGCCCGCTGGCTTCGGCGCGGGTGCCGCGGTCACCGGCGCCGGGGCCGGGACCTTTGCGCGGGCGAGCTCGTAGCTGTCGTCCCGTCCCTTGCCGGCCTTGACGCGGATGAAGGCCTCGAGGCGCTGGTAGCCCGGGGCTTCGACAGCCAGGGCATGGCGGCCCGCGCGGACGCCGACGGTGCGGCCGGCCGGCACGCTCGCGCCGCCCACGGTCACCGTGGCGTCGGCCGGCACGATCTCGAGCTTCGCCCAGCCGTAGCCCGCGCCGCACTGTCGAGCGGAGGCGGGCAGGCGCGCCATCACCTGCTTGCGCTCCTCCTCGGTCAGCTCGAGATCGGCCGCCCGCAGGAGGCTCTCGAAGGCCTCGCAGTGGCGCTTGGCCTCGCTCAGGATCCACGCCCGGATGAAGGCCGTCGACGGGTTGGGGGCGAGCTCGTAGACGCGCAGCCCGGCCTCGACGGCTCCCGCAAGGTCCTTCTTGCCGTGGCACTCCATCATCCTGGCGTAGGCCTTGCCCGTCGCCTCCCGGGCCGCCTCGTCGATCTCCAGCGGCGGCGGCAGGTCCGGCACGAGAACCGCGGGCATGTCGGCGGCGGACGCGGCGGAGGCCGGTGCCGGGACACCGACGCAGACGACAAGCGCGGCAAGGACCGTGCACGCGAGCCCCTTTGCTGACCTCATTGCCTTGTCTCCCTCGTGGCTTTTAGGCGCACCACCCGGCGGGAAGATCTCCGCATCTCTCTCCTCCTCGATGGTGGGGCAGTACCTCGACCCTTGCATTGCGTTCGCTCCGCGGCCGCGCCTCCCCAAGCCGGTGGATTCAAGCGCAGTCCGGCTGCACGCGCAAGGGGTCGCTCGACCCGACGACTCGTTTCGGCTATCGAGCGGCTCCGCGACAAGGCGTCTCGCGGCAAGGGAGACGCCCCACGCTAGCGGAGTTTCGGCTACGAAACGCCTGCCCCGCCAACGAGGAAAGCAGATGGCCAAGATCCAGGCCCGCGTGCTCAAGGGCTTCCGGGACTACCTGCCTGTCGACATGATCGCGAGGCGGGACATGCTCGCGACCGTCGAGGAGGTCTTCCGGGTGCACGGCTTCGCGCCGCTGGACACGCCGGCCCTCGAGTACAGCGAGGTGCTGCTCGGCAAGTACGGCGAGGAAGGGGACAAGCTCCTGTTCCGCTTCAGGGATCACGGCGACCGGGACATCGCCCTCCGCTACGACCTCACCGTGCCGCTGGCGCGCGTGGTGGCCATGAACGCCCAGCTCCCTCTTCCCTTCAAGCGCTACCACATCGCCTCGGTGTGGCGGGCCGAGAAGCCGGGGCGCGGGCGCTTCCGGGAGTTCGCCCAGTGCGACGCGGACATCATCGGCGCCGAAGGAGCGGCGCCGGAGGTCGAGATCCTCTCGGTGGGGCAGGCCATCCTCCTGGCCCTCGGCGTCTCCTCGTTCACCATCAGGATCAACCACCGCGGCGTCTTCGACGCCCTGCTCGACCTCATGGAGGTGAAGGGCGGCGAGGAGCGGGCGGGCGTGGTGCGGACCATCGACAAGCTCGACAAGATCGGGCGCGAAGGGGTGTGCTCGGTGCTCGAGGAGAGCGGCATCGGGAGCCACGGCATGGCCACCCTGAACAGCTTCCTCGACATCCCCGCCGGCGACCTGGACGCGGCGCGAGAGATCTTCGGGGAGGCGGGATCGGCGGCGCTGGCCGAGCTGTCGGCGACCCTGGAGCTGGCGCGCGAGGCGGGAGCGGGCGAGCACCTCACCGTGGACCTCAGCATCGCGCGGGGCCTCGACTACTACACCGGCCTCATCTACGAGACCGTGCTCGGCGACCTGCCGGCGGTCGGGAGCGTCATGAGCGGCGGCCGCTATGACGGGCTCATGGGCATGTTCGGCGCGCCGCCTCACCCGGCGGTCGGCATCTCCCTGGGGGTCGACCGCCTCTACGCCGCGCTCGTGGAGCTGGGGCGCACCGGGCAGCGAGCCACCCCGACCCAGGTCATGGTGACCTGCTTCGGCCAGGAGGGCTTCACGGGGGCCTGGCGCATCTGCGAGGGCCTGCGCGCCGCCGGCGTCTGCGCCGAGGTCTTCCTGAGGCCGAAGCTCAAGCTCGGCAAGCAATTCCGTTACGCCGATCGTCTGGGCGTGCCCCTGGTCGCCCTGCAGGGGCCCGACGAGGAGGCGGCAGGCGTGGTCAAGCTCCGCGACCTTCGCTCGGGAGAGGAGGTGGCGGTGCCGGCCGCGGAGATCCCGGCACGCGCCTCGGAGCTGCTGGAATCTTGAGGGCCTTGTGGGGGTCCGGTACCCTCAAGCGGTCTTGAGACGACGCTCTCCAAGCCTGCTCCTCGCGGCTCTCCTCTGCGCCGCCGCGCCCGCCTCGTGTACGAGCGACGACGCGGTGACCCTGCCGACCCGTCCCTCCGGCACCGACCCCGGGCCTGCCGCGGACACCGGGCCCGCGACGCCTCCCGTGGACCCCGGAACGGCCACGCCGATCGACCCGGGCACGGCTCAGCCGGTGGACCCGGGCCCGGCTCAGCCGGTGGACCCGGGCCCGCCCCTCCCCGATCCCGGCGACACGCCCGTAGATCCCGGCACGAAGCCCGACCCAGGCCCGCCGCCTGACCCGGGCCCGCCGCCGAGCCCCTGCGAGCCCCCCGCGAGCTGCCCCTGCGTCGTGCACACCGACTGCGCGCGCTACGACTCCCTCAACCAGTGCCTCGCCATCCACAAGTGCGTCGACGGCGACTGCCGGCCCGACCCGAGCACGGCGGTGGTCTGCGAGGGCGGCCACCCCGCGCCCTGCAAGATCTACGGCTGCCACCCGGACTGGGGCCTCTGCGTCGACATGCCCGTGCCCGAAGGCAGCCCCTGCGACGACGGGGCGGCCTGCACCGTCGGCGACCACTGCGAGCAGGGCGGCTGCGTCCCGGGCACCCCCAAGGACTGCGACGACCAGAACCTCTGCACCGAGGACTCCTGCGACCCGGAGACGGGGATCTGCATGCACAAGGCCGTCGGCTG
>CAZQPP010000742.1:0-3429 GCA_964594295.1 uncultured Myxococcales bacterium
AGCAGCCCCCGTCCTGAAACGGGAGATTCAGGACGGGAACGAGCTAGCGCGTGGTAGCGCTTCAGGGCGAGGTGCGCTGCCTCCGACAGGTCTCCAGCCTCCTCCGCCCGGCCGACCCAACGCGCGAAGGCCGCGGGCGCCTGGTCTGGCGGGACACGGTCGGGGCGTGTGAGCGGTGTACCGGTGCGTGGTCCGGCGGCCTCGCTGCCGGCGGGGCAGATGGCGAGCGTCACCATTGCCACCGACGCCCCAAAGCAGAACATCAGTACCCGCTTTGTGACGTCGGCGACCATAGGTTTTGTATACGCGGCGCCTCCCGGGCCGGCAAGCACGTGTCGACGCAGCTACGCCCCCGACACGTGTGTCGGTCTCCCGTTTCGGCGCGCGCTCGGCTTCACCGCGCCTGAGTTACGCCGCCCGAGGCGGCGAAGCTCAACCGTAGACCTCGTCAAACTGCAGGTAACGGTACACCTCGCCGCGCTTCGGCTCCACGTGCTCCTTGAAGCTCTCGAGGTACTCGTCCGGGGTCGGGAGGCGGCCGAAGACCGCCGTGACCGCGCCGAGCTCGGCCGAGCCGAGGTAGACCTGGGCGCAGACCTGGAAGAGGGGCCTGCTCGACCGAGAGATCGGGGAGGCCCTCCATCTCGAGCACGCGGCCGTTGAAGACGTTCTTCTTGTTCTTCTTCGGGACCGTGAGCAGGCCTTTCTGGATCGCCTGGTATGGGATCGCGTTGACCACGTCGCGCAGCGTGATGCCGGGTTGTAGGGAGCCCTTGAAGCGCACGAGCACGCTCTCGGGCATGTCGAGGGGCATGAAGCCGAGGGCGCCCGCGCTGGCTCATCGACCCGCGCTCCTGCAACCACGTGCTGGTGGCCGGCGAGGGAGACTCCACGGTGCACCCCGGCAACGTGGCGGCGCCGAGGGAGGTGGCTGGACCCTCGTGGCGCGGCTCACGTCGAACGATCATGAAACGATTGCTTCGGCGGGCTCAAGCCGCTGGAGCGATCGAGACGATCGGAATGCGATCGAGAAAAAAAGGGTGTGTCCCACTTGACCCGGTGGGGCTGTCTGTGCCTGGGCGCCAACGCCATGCGCAGACCGAGGTTAGGCTCGCCTTCGGCTCGCGCGCCTTCGGGGCAACTCCCCGAAGGCTTGGAGCTAATCCGCTTGGGTTACTTCGCTCGCCTGCGGCTCGCTGCGCGCGTTCGGGCAAGCCCGAACGCTTGCGATCCTGTTCCCGCGGGTCAAGTGGGACACACCCGAAAAAAAAAGCTCAAGTTCTCCCGGCGCGTGCCGATGGGCCCAGCAAACCGGGAACAGCGACGGAGATAGCAATGGACGTGCTCGAGTCGCGGAGGAACTGGCACAGGCATGTCGCGGTGGCTCTTACGGCCTTTGGCCGCGCCTCAAGGCTTGCCACGTGTTGCAGGACTCCGAAGCCTTGGGGCCGCGCCAGGAACAGCCGATGGCGTGCAACCTGTGCCACGAAGCTCCGCTACACCCCACTAGCGATCGTCTCTGTGTGCGCAGTCTCGCTCATGCTTGCGGGCTGTCTGCCCGATCTACCCGCTCGAGCGCCAAGAGACACCTCCGAGATCGGCGGGGCGAGCACCCAAGCTCCGGAGACGGCCACGTCCACGATCGGGCCCAAAGGAGGGAGGATCGAGCTTGCCTCCAGCGACCCGAGCCATCCTGAGGCACGGGTCGTTCTGGACGTACCCAAGGGAGCCTTCTCGTCGCCGGTAGGGCTGACCATGAGCCTGGTCGCGGCCGAGAAGAGCACGGTCGGCGACGGCTCTGAGATCGCCGGCAGGCTCGTTCGCATCGAGCCCGGCGGCCTCGAGCTCCTGAGGCCCGCGACGCTCTCGTTGCCCAGCCCTCCAGCCGACCAGAGCGCCCTCCATGTCACGGTCCTCTATCGCGAGAGCGCAGAAGCGGCTTGGACTCCCATACCAACCTTCGTGGTGGATGAGGCGAAAGGCACTGTCAGCGCCGCGCTCTGGCACTTCTCGGAATTCCGCGCGGCCTTCCTTGCGTCCGACGACGCCTTCGACACTGCCTTCGATCCAGAGCGGGATGGCTTCGGCTTCGCCGACATCGGCCACCACATCGGCCATCCAAAGGACTGCCCGGACGGCGCCAGCATAGCCTTCGCGGCCTACGCGAGCTGGTTCTTCGAGCACAAGCCGGACGTGGGCTTGAAGGGGCGCTACTGCAGCTCCTGTTTCGATCCGCGAAGCCTCACTCGCTCAGAGGTTGTCGAAAGAAGCCGTCTGCTCTGCGAGGACGGGCTTGCCTTGACCTGTCAGCTCTTTCTGCGCTTCTACGCATCGTGGGTGTCCATCTTCCGCGGCTTCGAAGCGCTCGACCAGGCCGAGGACGGTGACTGGCAGCAGTACTGGTCGATCCGAAACGCCATGTTCCGGACTGCCAGGCCGCAGCTCCTGCTCCTCGGCATGAGCGGCGACGCGTGCAACAACGACACCTGTCGTCATAGCGTCCTGGCGACCGGCTACACCGCCCGCTCCATTCGAATCTACGATCCAAGCTACCCTGAGGAGACGCGAGAGCTGGCATTCGGCCCCTCTGGGATGGAAGAGTACGACGGACGATACGTGAAGCTCTTCCACCTTGACGACTGCCAGATCTTCAAGGTTATCGAGGAGATGGGACTTTTCGAGGCTTTCGAGCCCAAGATGTGCTCCCCCGAGTCATGTGATGGCTGTGACAACAACTGCGACGGCGATGTCGACGAAGGCGACACCTGCGTTGAGCCAGCCTTCGAGAACCCGCAGGACTCCGAGACGGAGGATGTACAGATCACGATCACGCAAATCGAAACCACTGGTGGGTCAAGGGAGATCAAGCTCTTCGCCAAGGTGGAGACCGAGCGAGGCAGGCCATTGCAGCGTCTCACCGCGGGCAACTTCGTGCTGCGCGAGACGATCGAGGGGATCAGCTCTGTAGTCCCGGTGGACTCCGTGTACACGGCCGAGAGCTCCTCTGAGGGCATGAGCGCAGGCCTCTTGATCGACTCGAGCGGCAGCATGGGCAAGTCGACCGACCCGGGCTCGCCCTTGAGCCAAGCCAAGGCTGGGGCCAAGCTCTTCGTGGACAAGCTCAAGCCAGAGGATGCCGCCGCAGTCCTCAACTTCGGGTCCACTGTCGAAACCCAGTGTGAGTTCACGAACGACAGGCAAACCCTGCTCGCGGCCATCGACGCGTTCCCCGATGGCGGAAACACGGCCATGTACGACGCCCTCCTGGAGGGAATAGACATGGCGATTCCGCGCAGCGGTCAGCGGGCTTTGGTCCTCCTCTCGGACGGAGGGGACAACAGCTCGGAGTGCACGCCGTGCCGGCCGAGCGAGGTAGTTCCCGCCCTGAAAGCGTAACAGCTTGATCTTACGTTCGAATTGTTGACATCG
>CAZQPP010000743.1:0-3428 GCA_964594295.1 uncultured Myxococcales bacterium
CAGCGAGCCGCAGGCGAGCGAAGTAACCCAAGCGGATTAGTTCCAAGCCTTCGGGGATTTGCCCCGAAGGCGCGCTATCTCGGGGCAGCATCCGCGAGGGCGGATGCGCCATTGCCGAAGGCGAGCCCGGCCTCGGATGGAGCCTCGCGTCGGCTACCGAGCTTCGCGGCTCCACCGGGTCAAGTGGGACACACCCCCAGAAGCGAACCTCCCGAAAGACGAGAGTCCCATGTCCGACGTCCGCCCCTTTCCCGGCCTGCGCCCCCGCCCCGACCTCGCAAAGCAGGTGGCGAGCCCGCCCTATGACGTACTGAGCTCCGCCGAGGCGAGGGAGATGGCGGCCACGAACCCCTACAGCTTCCTGCACGTGGTCAAGGCCGAGATAGACCTCGACCCCGAGATCGACCTCTACGGAGACGTCGTCTACGAGAAGAGCGTCGCGAACTTCCGCGAGATGGTGGACGAGGGGGTGCTGCTCCGCGACGCGCGCCCGTGCTTCTACGTCTACCGCCTGACCATGGGCGAGCACGTGCAGCACGGCCTCGTGGTGGGCGCCAGCGTCCAGGAGTACGAGGACGGGCTCATCAAGAAGCACGAGCTGACCCGCCGCGCCAAGGAGGACGACCGCGCGCGCCACGTGGAGATGCTGCGCGCCAACGCGGGCCCGGTGCTCTTCACCTGCAAGGCCCACGCGGGGCTGCGTGAGACCGTGGCCGAGGTCTGCGGCGGCCGCGCTCCCGTTTACGACTTCGTCGCCGACGACGGCGTGGGCCACACGCTCTGGGTCGTGGACGACGACGGCACCGTCGAGCGCATCCGCGGCGCCTTCGCCGAGGTCGACGCCCTCTACGTCGCCGACGGTCACCACCGCAGCGCGTCCGCCTACCGCGTCAGGAACAACCTGCGCGAGCGCAACCCGGCGCACACCGGCGACGAGGCCTACAACCACTTCCTCGCCGTGGTCTTCCCCGACGACGAGCTGCGGATCATGGGCTACAACCGCGTGGTCAGGGACCTCAACGGCATGGACCCGAATGCCTTCCTCGCCGCCGTGGGAGAGCGCTTCGACGTCGAGATTACCGACGAGCCGGACCCACCGGCGGCCAAGCAGTTCGGCATGTTCTTGGACGGCAGCTGGTATCGCCTGAGCGCCCGCGAGGGCACCTTCCCGGCCGACGACCCGGTGCAGAGCCTCGACGTGGCGATCCTCCAGGAGAACCTGCTCGGCCCGCTCCTCGGCGTGGACGACCCCCGCACCTCGGATCGGGTCGACTTCGTGGGCGGCATCCGGGGCACCGATGAGCTCGAGCGGCGCTGCGGCCTCGACATGAAGGTCGGCTTCGCCTGCCACCCGGTGAGCGTGGAGCAGCTCATGGTCATCGCCGACAGCGGGGCGATCATGCCTCCGAAGTCCACGTGGTTCGAGCCGAAGCTGCGCTCCGGCATGGTGGTCAGGACGCTCGAGGATTGAAGCTGCGCTGCGCCGCACTGTGCTAGTCTCCTCGCCTCGGTGACGTCGCGAGGATCTCTTGTCGGACGCCAGCAGCCGTTTGTGCCCGATCTGTGGGAGCTCGATGAGCGAGCTCGTGTGCCCGAAAGACGGGGTCCAGACGGTCCTGCGGCGCTCGGCGGAGGGTGGCGAGGAGGACCGCCTGCTCGGGCGCACCCTCGGCGGCCGCTTCCGGGTGGAGGGCGCTGTCGGCAAGGGAGGCTTCGCCACGGTCTACGTCGCCACCCAGCTCAGCATGGGCCGCCAGGTGGCGCTGAAGGCGCTGCACCCCGACCTGATCACCGACGACGAGCAGCTCCAGCGCTTCTTCCGGGAGGCCCGGGCGGCCTCGCGCATCGCGAGCCCGCACGTGGTGCGCATCCACGACTTCGGGGTCGACGACGACACGGGCACGCCCTTCATCGCGATGGAGCTCATCGAGGGCATCACGCTCGCCAAGGAGCTCCGGGGGGGGGGCACGCTGCCCCAGCTCAGGGCCGCCCACATCCTCCGGCAGGCGGCCCTCGCGCTGCTCGAGGCCCACGGGGTCGGGGTGATTCACCGCGACCTCAAGCCGGAGAACATCTCGCTGGCCCCGACCCGGGCCGATCCCGACGCCGTCAAGGTGATGGACTTCGGCATCGCCAAGGTCCTCTCGGACGAGACGGCCTATGCCGAGCAGCTGACCGCCACGGGGATCGTCGTGGGGACGGCGCGCTACATGGCCCCGGAGCAGTGCCTCGGCAGGGAGGTCTCGCCGGCGACCGATCTCTACGCCCTCGGCTGCATCCTCCACGAGGTCTTGACCGGCAAGCAGCCTTTCGCGGCGGCCGACCCGCTCGTCACGCTGAACCAGCACGTCACGGCGTCGCCACCGCCGCTGCCAGATCCGCTCCCTTCCGGTGAGGCGCTCCACCCCGAGCTCGGGCGCCTCCACGAGGAGCTGCTGCGCAAGGACCCCGTGCAGCGTCCGCGCGACGCGGAGGCGGTGGCTCGCGCCCTCGAGGCGGTGGAGCGCGGGGAGGCCGTGTCGCCTTCGCAGCAGGAGACCTCGCCGGCCCGCTCACTCGGCACTGACGCCTACCGGCCGACCCTGGCGAGCCCGCAGCCGGGGCACGTGGCGGTCGAGGAGCCGGGCCTGATAGCCACCGACCCGGCCATCCCCTCGCGCATGGGCGACGCGGAGACCCTCAGCCTCGACGAGGCGGATGACGACGACGACGACGACGAGCCCCTCGAGGCCCTCGCTCCTCGCCTGCCGCTCGCCGCCGTCGCAGCGCTGGCGCTGGTCGTGCTGGCTGTGCTGGTGGTGGTCGTGATGTGGCCGAGGAGCCGCGTGGGTGGGGACCGCCCGCCCGCCGGAGAGCGCGCCCTCGTCGTAGGGGAGCTGGGGGCTGACGCCGGAAGCGCCAGCGGGCCCTCGCGGTCGCCCGCCGGCAACCCCGCCGAGATCGACTGGGTCCGCCTCGACGGGGGCCGCTTCCGGATGGGCTCGGAGGAGGGAGGCGCGGACGAGAGGCCGGTGCACCTCGTGAGGCTCAGGGACTTCGACCTCGCGCGCACCGAGACGACGGTGGACCAGTACCGCCGCTGCGTCGACGCCGGGGCTTGCAAGGAGCCCGCCACGGGGACCTCGTGCAACTGGGGAAAGCCCTTCCGGGTCGGGCACCCGGTCAACTGCCTCGACTGGTACAGGGCGAAGGCCTTCTGCGAGTGGGCCGGCGGCCGGCTCCCCACCGAGGCGGAGTGGGAGCACGCCGCCCGCGGCGAGGGCAGGGAACGCGCCTACCCGTGGGGGGACGACGAGGCGACCTGCGCTCGGGCCGTGATGGACGAAGGGCGCGGCGCCGGCTGCGGCGAGGGCGGGACCTCGGCCGCCTGCAGCAGGCCGGCGGGGCGGACCGAGCAGGGGCTCTGCGACATGGCCGGCAACGTCTGG
>CAZQPP010000744.1:0-3424 GCA_964594295.1 uncultured Myxococcales bacterium
GCAAGGATGGCGAGACCGAGGTGGCCGACCAGTCGGGCTGCCTGCAGGACGACGCGGTCTGCTACCAGGAGACAAAGTGCGGCAAGACCATCTGGTGCACGGGCCCGGACGCCGCGATCACCACCATCCTCGGCGGCGGCTACTCATTCGGCGAGTGCCTCGGAGCGTGCAAGCGGGACGTGCTGATCCAGGACGGCAAGGCCAACCTGAAGATCACGGGCTGGCAGGAGGACGAGAGCTTCGCCGACAACTCGGGCACGCTGACCGAGAGCGGCGCGGCCGTGGCCGCCGAGATAGCCCAGAACCTCGTGGGCGCCGAGCTCGATGAGACTTACGGCTGCCCGGACTGCGCGGACGGCGGAGCCGCCTACGTCATCCTCTCGCTCATGAGCGTGAGCAGCACCCACACCTACGACTTCGGGCGGCCTCCAGATGTCTTGAAGAACGCCGACGCCTTCGTCACAGCGCTCATCATCGCGCTGAGCGACTGCGAGACCACCAACCACGTGGTGCCCGACGAGAGCTGCACGGCCTACAACTCCGAGTAGGCTTGCGCGGCTCGACCCGTTTCACGTTCCGCGCTGCCAGGTCGGCCCCGCCCGGCGGCGCGGTCCTCGTCTTCGGAGGGGGACACGCCGACCATCGACTGAAGCTGGCGCTCGCTCTCGCCGCCCGCCTCGCGGCATCTTGTGGGGAAGCTCTCAGGTCTGCCTGAAGCCGCGAAAGGTGATGTCGCGTTCGATGTAGAGCTTCCGGGACGTCTCGATCGTCCTCTCCATCTGGTTGCGGTAGTAGTTCTGGAAGAGCGTCCGGTTGGCCTCGAACAGGGCCTCGTGGAACTCGTCGTCCGTCATGTCTGTGAAGTTCACGGCCAGCAGGTCCGAGTTGAGGTGCTTCCGCTCATAGAAGTCCTCGACATCCCTGAGCAGCCCCTGCTCCACGGCGTAGTCGAACAGGGGAGATCCCGGGTAGGGCGTGACCGGCCGGATGTTGCGCAGCTGCCCCCCGTCGTCGTAGCGCAGCAGGAAGTCGACTGCCTTTTGCAGCGTCTTCCGGTCCTCCCCGATGTTCCCGAAGATGATGTTGAGCCCGGGGCTGATGCCCGTCCTCAGGGTGGCCTCGACCCCGTCGACGATCTGCCGGCACGTCAGCTTCTTGTTCATGTTGCGCAGTATGCGATCGTCGAGGGCCTCGATCCCGTAGTTGATGAACACGCAACCCGCCCGCTTCATGAGCTCGAGCACCTCGGGTGTGGCGAAGTTCAGCCGCCCGGCGCAGTACCAGCGGAAGCGGAGCCGGCGCTTGAGGAAGGCTTCGCAGAGCTCGATCGTGCGCTTGCGCGACGACATGAGGAGCTCGTCGGCGAAGGAGATGTAGGTGATCCCGTAGTCGCGCTGCAGGAACTCGATCTCCTCGATGATGGCCTCCGGGGAGCGTGGGCGGTGGCCCTCGTCCATCCGGTAGCAGAAGTTGCAGGTGAAGATGCAGCCCCGCCCGGAGAGCATCTGGGCGACGAAGTCCGTGGTCTCGACCTTCGGCATTCGGAGCAGGCGGTAGTACTCCATGGGGAAGAGCTCGTAGGCCGGCCAGGGGATCGTGTCGATGTCGCTGATGAGCGGCCGCCTCTCGTTGATCCGCACCTTGCCGCCGTCCTTGTACGCGATGCCCTTGACGCCCGAGAGCGGTCTCTTCTCGGCCACGGCCTCCAGCAGCTCCAGCACCGTATCCTCGCCCTCCCCCATGACGATGGCGTCGCAGCCGGTCTTCCTGGTGAAGTACGCGGGGTCCGGGACCGGCCCGTGCCCACCGATGACGTAGAAAGGCCTCTGCTTGGAGCGGTTGATGGCCTCGGAGAGTCCCAGCAGCTTCCGGTACTGATAATACCCCCCGATGACGCTGATGCCGACCACGTCGTAGCGGTTCCGGTCCAGGTGCTCGGTCAGGTGTGCGTCCGGGTAATGATGCTGGTCCTGGTTGTAGACCTCCACCTCGCAGCCGGCCTTCTTCAGGACGGCGGCCACGTACGCCAGCCCCATGGGGAACTGGCTGATGTGCGAGGCGTTGTCGTAGACCACCAACAGGACTCTCATCTCATTCTCCCTGTCTCACTCGATGATCAGGTAGGACTGCACCGAGGAGTAAGGGCTGCGCCGTAGCCGGTAGCGGTCGAGGCCCAAGACCTCCCGTAGCGCAACGGTCTCACCGGGGAAGTCGTGGAGGCTGAGCTCGTCGAAGCCGAGCACGGCTCCCTTGGTCAGGTGTGGCCTGATGGCCTCCAGACACTTCCTGGTCGGCTCGTAGAGGCCGAAGTCGAAGTAGGCGAAGGCGATGACGGTCTCCGGGTTGTCGTCTAGAAAGCTCTGCACCTCCACAGTGGCATCACCCTTGATGAGGGCGTACTTCTGGATGTGTGAGACAGGGCTCTCCTTCTCATGGCAGTCGAGGACCTGTCTCAGGTAGTCGTCATAGCCTTCGGTGGTGCTGTAGGCGCCCTCGTGAATGATCGAGGCGTCGCCGTCCTTGTCGTGCACTGAGGGGTAGCCCTCGAAGGTGTCGAAGCCGATGATGCGCCGGTTGTAGTTGTAGGGCTCATAGATGCCTCGGAAGGACTCGTAGAGCGCCAGGCTGTGCCCCCACTGCACTCCGAACTCCATCACGCACCCGGGCACCGGCACGATCTTCTGATAGAGCTCGTTCAACAGCAGCACCCTCGAGAGGGCCTGGCGACTCAGGAAGAGCCCCAGGTTGGACAGTATCTCCGAGTCGGCTATGGGGCAGCTCTTGAACAACGACAAGAGCGTCTCTCTGTTGGTCTTCTCCCCGTCTGACTTGTATGTCTTGATATTCTGGGCTTCGGTTGTCATCTTTGCGTCCGCCAGGGTTCGTCCGCGGGGGCAGGGAAGTCGCCTTCGTGCTCGACGAGCAGGCCTGTTCGCAGCACGACAGTACTGCCGCTGCCGGCGGCCCGCAAGAATGCCGGCGGCCCGCAAGAAGAGGGAGCTCCCGAGCCCTGATTTCTGATCCACGACCCCCGATCCCTGTAGACCCCGGGGCCGTGACCGAGTCCGGGGCGCGACCGAGTCCGGGGCCGCGACCGAGTCCGGGGCCGACTCGACCTCGCTCGGCCCCGCCGGTAGTCTGCGCCGCCATTCGGAGGATTGCCTTGCGAGCTCCACTTGCCATCGTGCCCCTCGCCCTTGCTGCTCTCCTGCTCGCCGCTTGCGGTGGAGACGACTCCAGCTCGGCCGGCGTAGACGACACCGGCGCCACGAGCGCCGACTCAGGCAGCTCCTCGGACCCCGGTGGAGGCAGCCCCGGCTTCGTGGAGCGTGATCCGGGTCCGGCAGCGGTCGACAGAGGAGCCGGCACCGACCCGGGCGCGGCAGCAGATCCGGGCGGTGCGAAGGACCCCCGCGCAGCCCGG
>CAZQPP010000745.1:0-3419 GCA_964594295.1 uncultured Myxococcales bacterium
TCATGCCGTGGAACTTCCCGCTCTGGCAGGTCTTCCGCTTCGCCGCCCCGGCCCTCATGGCCGGCAACACCGGCGTGCTCAAGCACGCCAGCAACGTGCCCGGCTGCGCCCTCGCGATCGAGGCCGTCTTCCGCGAGGCCGGCTTCCCGGCCGGGGCCTTCCGCACGCTCCTCATCGGCAGCGGACAGGTCGCCTCGGTCGTCGAGCACGAGCAGGTCAAGGCCGTGACCCTGACCGGCAGCACGCCCGCGGGCATCGCCGTAGCGCGCCACGCCGGCGCGTGCCTCAAGAAGAGCGTGCTCGAGCTCGGCGGCAGCGATCCCTACGTCATCTTGGAGGACGCGGACATGGGCGCCGCGGTCGAGGCCTGCGTGGCGAGCCGCCTCATCAACGCCGGCCAGAGCTGCATCGCGGCCAAGCGCTTCGTGGTGGTCGAGGAGCGCTACGAGGAGTTCTGCGAGCGCTACGTGGAGCTGATGAAGACCAAGAAGATGGGCGACCCCACAGACGAGTCTGTGGACATCGGCCCGCAAGCCCGTGACGACCTGCGAGACGAGCTGCACCAGCAGGTCGTGGACAGCGTCTCTCGAGGCGCAAAAGCCCTGCTCGGCTGCACCCTGCCCGAGGGCCCCGGCGCCTTCTACCCGCCGTCGGTGCTCGCCGGCGTCACCGAGGGCATGCCGGCATACGACGAGGAGCTCTTCGGACCCGTCGCCGCCATCATCAAGGCCGCAGACGAGGAGGACGCCATCCGCATCGCCAACAACTCGGTCTTCGGCCTCGGCGCGGCGGTCTTCACCCAAGACCTCGGCCGCGGCGAGCGCATCGCCGCACGCGAGCTCGACGCCGGCTGCTGCTTCGTCAACACCTTCGTGCGCTCGGACCCGCGCCTGCCCTTCGGCGGCGTCAAGGAGTCGGGCTACGGGCGAGAGCTCTCCCACCACGGCATCCGCGAGTTCGTGAACCAGAAGACCGTCTATGTCGCCTGAGCACGGCACGCCGATCTTCCGCGAGGTCCAGCACTTCGGCGCGACCCTTCGCTGGCTTGTGCTCGTCTCGATGGCGGCCGTCGCGGCCCTCTCCTACTACGCCATCTTCTACATCGCTTCGGAAGCCCCCACGACGGGCGTCGCCGTCTTCGCAATCGCCAGCCTGGTCTTCTTGCCGTTGGCGACAGCTGCCATGCTCTTCGTCGCCAGGCTCGAGACCGAGGTCCGCGAAGACGGCCTCTACGTGCGCTTCTTCCCCTTCCACCTGAGACACAAGAGAATCGAGATCCGCAGCCTCACCGAGTGCTTCGCGAGGTCTTACGAGCCGTTCAAGGAGTACGGCGGTTGGGGCATCAGGTGGTGGCCGAACGGCAGGGCTTACTGTGCAAGCGGGAAGCGAGGGGTCCAGCTCCGATTCGCCCGGGACGAGGGCGTCCTCATCGGCAGCCAGCGGGCCGAGGAGCTCGAGGCGGCGATCAAGTCCATCACCAGCGCAGGATCATGACCCCGGAGCGCCTCCACACGCTCCGGCAGGCCCTGCTCCGCCGCCAGCCCGACCTCACCGTGCTCCTCGACGGCGTGCACAAGGCCCACAACCTCTCGGCGGTGGTGCGAAGCTGCGACGCGACGGGGGTCTTCGAGGTCAACGCCGTCTCGGAGTCCGGCCAGGTGCCGGGCCATCACCTGACCTCGGGCGGCTCCTGGAAGTGGGTCTCGGTCCGCGTGCACCGCGACATCGACGCGGCCTTCGACGCCCTCGAGCGGGCGGGCTTCGTGACCGTCGCCGCCGACCTGAGCCCAGACGCCACCGACTTCCGCGACTTCGACTACACCCGCCCCACGGCCGTCGTGCTCGGTGCCGAGCTAGAGGGTCTGTCCGAGCGCTCCAGGGAGCGCGTGTCTGCCTGCGTGCGCATCCCCATGAGCGGCCTCGTCGAGTCCCTCAACGTCTCGGTCGCCGCCGCCCTCATCCTCTTCGAGGCCCAGCGCCAGCGCGCCGCCGCCGGCCTCTACGACGAGTCGCGCCTGCCCGCGGAGATCTTCGGGAAGACGCTCTTCGAGTGGTGCTGGCCCGAGATAGCAGAGCACTGCCGTCGCAAGGGCGTGCCCTACCCTCCCCTCGACGAGGAGGGGGATCTCGCCGGGCCGATCCCGAGTCCTGAACCGGCCGCGCCGGCCTGATCCTCTCCCGCATCTTGCGGGCGGGTGGAGCTGCGCATAGGCTGCCGGCGTGCGCGCAGACCTCCCGAGACGGCTCCTGCTGGGCGCCACCCTGGCCCTCGGCCTCACGGCGGCCGGCGTCGCCGGCGCGGCCGAGCGTCGCGTCGCTCCAATCCACGCCCTGCCCCCCCACGCCGCGCAGCTCCTCGAGCACGCGGGGCTGGCGCCGGCGGCACGCAGCTACCGACCGCCGCCGGCGCGCCCGCTGGACCAACACACCGGCGAGCGACCGATCTCCTTCGGTTACCTGCCCTACTGGACGCTCGACGCCGAGCTCCCCTGGGCCCACCTGACGCACCTGGCCTACTTCGCGGTCGGCACGACCGCCGGGGGCGAGCTGGGGGACCGCCACGGCTGGGGGGACGAGACGGCGAGGCAGATCGTAGACGAGGCCCACGATCACGGCGTGAAGGTGCACCTGACCTTCATCCTCTTCAACGAGAGCGCCATCGAGGAGCTGCTCTCCGACGCGGGCAGGCGCGGCGACCTCGCCGCGGCCATGGCGGAGGAGGCGGCGGCGGGGGATGCCGACGGCATAAACATCGACTTCGAGGGCGTCCCGCGCGCGGTGAAGGAGGAGCTCGTCTCCTTCGTGCTCGAGGTGGGCAGCGAGCTCGAGGCGCGCATCCCGGGCGGAGAGATGTCGCTGGCCATGCCCGCGGTGGACTGGAGCGGTTCTTACGACTACGACCTGCTCGCGGCCGCCTCCGATCAGCTCTTCTTGATGTGCTACGGCTACTACTGGAGCGGCGGCAACCCGGGCCCGGTCGCGCCGCTCGACGGCAGCGAGCGCTGGGGGCAGCACGCGATCGACTGGACCGTGGACGACTACGTGGAGTGGGGAGGCGGCGAGTCGGTGCTCGATCGCATCGTCGTGGGCCTGCCCTCCTACGGCTACGACTGGCCCGCCGAGGGACCCGATGTGCCGGGGCGCCGGCGCGGTGAGGAGAAGGCGAGGTCGCGCTCCTACGCCGCCGTGCTCGACGGCGAAGGCTTCGAGGCCTACGAGCACGACGAGGCCAGCGACTCACGTTATCGGGTCTACGAGGCCGACGACGGCTGGCGGCAGGTCTTCATGGACGACGCCGCCACCACCGCGCGCAAGATCGCCTGGGCCCTCGATCGCGGCGTCGCGGGCTACGGCTTCTGGGCCATCGGCTACGACGGCAACGACCCCGGCTACTGGGATGCCATCGCGGAGGTCGTCGG
>CAZQPP010000746.1:0-3418 GCA_964594295.1 uncultured Myxococcales bacterium
CGCGACAGATGCTTGAGGAATTGAATACCCAACCCAGCCCCCTCTGCCGCCCCCGCCCCTCAGCCTCCCGACCCCGGCCCCCCCACTCCCGACCCCGGTCCGCAAGACCCTGGTCCGCAAGACCCCGGCCCCCAGACTCCCGACCCCGGACCCGAGGATCCGGGCGCCACCGACCCGGGCGACGCCGCCGAAGGCCTCGATCCCGGGCTGCCCGACCCCGGCGAGCCCGACGCCGACGGCGGCTCTGCCGCCGACACGACAGACGGCTCTGCCGCCGATAGTGGCCCGGCGGACATCCCCCCGGACGAGATCGAGACGACGCTCTTCCACCGCCTCGGCCGCCTCCCCGGCATCACGGCCATAGCCGACACCCTCCTCGCGAGGGCGAAGGCCGACGCCCGCGTCAACGCCTACTTCCTCAACAGCTCCTTCGACACGGAGAAGACGAGCGCCTGCCTGGTGGCATGGATCTCGGCAATGAGCGGCAACCCGGAGCAGGCCTACCCGGGCGAGGGCGAGCCCGAAGGAGCCGGCGGATGCCGCAGCATGGGCGAGGCCCACACCGGTCTCCGCATCTCCGCGGCAGACTTCGCCAACCTCTTGGGACACCTGCGGGTGTCCTTGAGCCACCAGGGCATCGCCACCGCGGACTCGGAGGACCTCGTGGCCATGGTGTCGGCCCTCGAGGGGAGCATCGTCGAGGACCCCGAGAACAACGCAACGATCTACCAGCGCATGGGTCGCAAACCGGGTATCAAGGCCCTGATCGAGGACCTCAGCGAGCGCATGCTCGGCGATCCCGAGATCGCCGGCTTCTTCACCGACCGGGAGCTCGGGCGCTTCGAGGCCTGCATGGTGCGCTGGATCTGCGCCCTCGACGGCCCCTGCCGCTACGGGGAGGGAGTCGAGGAAGCCCTTCGCATCGGAGACGAGATCGTCCCCTGCGGGGCTCTAATCGAGGCCCACGCCGGCATCGAGGACCCTCAAGGCTCACCGATCAGCCCGGCCCACGTGGAGATCGTGGTGGGACACCTCGAGGACGCCTTCGACGAGGCCGGGCTGGAGGCCGACGACCGCGACGCCGTTGCGGACGCGTTCCTGGAGCAGTGCCCCCAGGTCGTGCCGGGCGGCTTCGGCTGCCGGGCGGGCCTCTTCGAGCGCCTCGGTGGCGACGAGGGCCTTCGCGCCGTCGCCGATGAGCTGCTCGAGCGCCTGTCCGCGGACCCGAAGCTGAACGGCTACTTCCTCAACTCCTCGCTGGACCTCGACAAGCTCGCCGGCTGCCTCGCCGTCCAGCTCGCCGCCCTGGCCGGAAGCCCGAATCACAGCTACCCGGCCGCCGGGGAGCCGCCGGACGAGGCGGGATGCCGGAACCTCGCGAGAGCCCACGCCGGCCTGAACATCTCGGCTGCCGACATGGAGGGCTTCCTCGCCCACCTCGTGGCCGTCCTCGAGGCCAGGGGCGTCAACGCCGCCGATGTCGAGCTGCTCACCACCGCCTTGCAGGCCCACCGAGGGGATGTGGTCGAAGACGAGACGAACGCGTCGACCGTCTACCACCGCCTCGGGCGCAGGGAGGGCATCGAAGCCATCGTCGAGGAAGCCCTCGGCCGGGTCTTCGCGGACGAGGATCTCGAGGGCTTCTTCTCGGAGGACGTCCGCGCGCGCTTCCGGACCTGCCTGGTCCGCTGGCTCTGCTCCTTCGACGGGCCGTGCCGCTACGGCGAAGGCGTCGAGGAGGCGCTCCGGGTCGGTGAGGAGATAGTCCCGTGCCACGAGCTGGGCCTGGCCCACGAGGGGGCTGCCCACGGAGAAACAGGCTCCGCCCTCTCCATCACCGAGATGAGCGCCTTCGTAGAGCACTTCCGCGACGCCCTCGACGCCGAGGGAGTCGACATCGCCGACCGGAACGCGGTCGTCTGGATCCTCGAGAGCATGTGCTCCACCATCGTCCCCGGCGGGTTCGGCTGCACCGAGGGTCTCTACGAGCGCCTCGGCGGGACGGAGATCATCGAGGCCGCGGTCGAAGGCCTCTTCGAGAGGGTCTTGCAGGACCCGAAGGTGAACGCCCACTTCCACAACAGTCACGTAGACATAGAGCACATCAAGGCCTGCTTCGTGAGCTACTTCGGCACCTTCCCCGGAGCCCCGCCCTCGTCCTACCCGGCCCCGGGCATGCCCCCGAACGAAGACGGCTGCCGAAACCTCATGGATGCCCACTCCGGCCTCGGCGTCTCCGGCGCCGACCTCGAGGGCTTCATGGCCCTGATCGAGGAAGCCCTCGTCGCCGCCTCCGTGCACCCCGACGACGCGGCCGCGGCCGTCGAGATCCTGCGTTGGAGCGCTCCGCACGTTGTGAGCGACCCGGACAGCAACGCCACCCTCTACCAGCGCCTCGGCCGCCGCCCCGCCATCGCGGCCCTGGTCACCGACTTCAGCGAGCGCCTCCTCGCCCACGAGACCATCAAGGGCTTCTTCGCGGACACCGACCGGGCGCGCTTCGAGGTCTGCCTCTTCCGCTGGATATGTGCCCTCGACGGGCCCTGCGCGTACGGAGCCGGGACCGAGCCCGAGCTTGAGATCGACTCCGTCCCGACACCGTGCCGCCCCCTCTCGAGCGTGCACCTGGCCCTGACCAACCAGGCCACGGGGAGCAGCATCACCTACGCGCTGTTCTCGGCCTTCTTGGACCTCCTCGACGAGGCCCTCGCGGCCACGGCTGCCCCGGAGCCGGAGCGCCCGCCGCTCAAGGAAGGCTTCGAGGAGCAGTGCGGCGACGTCGTCGAGGAAGCCGAGGAGTGTCCCTGAGGCGCGCGGGCCCGCAGCGAGCGGGACGATCGCGGTGCCGCCTGCCTACCGAGGCGGAGTGGGAGTACGCCGCCGGGGCCGGGACGGAGACGGCCTTCTACAACGGAGCGATCACGATCACCCACTGCGCGGACCCGACCCTCGACGAGATCGGCTGGTACTGCGGGAACAGCGAGGTTAGCTACGGCTCGGGCTTCGACTGCAGCTATTTCGGCGGAGGCGGGCCCTCCTCGTGCGACCCCCAGCCCGTGGGCGGGAAGCAGCCGAACGTCTGGGGCCTCGCCGACATGGCCGGAAACGTCTGGGAGTGGGGATGGGACTGGTACGGGGGCTTCTCGACCGCGCCGGTGAGCGACCCCTCGGTGCGGAGCAGGGAGAGCGCCGAGTCCTGCGTGGCGGCTGTTGGTACACCCACGCCGAGTTCTGCCGGGCCTCCTTCCGGCACCTCGCCGCCCCCACGGAGATCAGCCTGCTGACCGGCTTCCGGCCCGCCAGATCGGCTCCGTAGCGCAAGAAGACGGGTGTGTCCCACTTGACCCGTAGGGACTGGATCGCAAGCGTTCAGGCCCCTGGCCTGAACGCGCGCAGCGAGCCGCAGGCGAGCGAAGTA
>CAZQPP010000747.1:0-3403 GCA_964594295.1 uncultured Myxococcales bacterium
CCCGCTTCGCGGCGCCGCGCTCGCGCGACGCCTGCCCCGCCACAAGGTGTTTCCCTCGGGAAACACCCCGCGTAGGGGCGTTTCGCTCGCGAAACGCCTGCCCCGCCAGAAGGCGTTTCGCTCGCGAGACGCCTGCCCCGCCAGAAGGCAATTCACATGAAGCTCAAAAGGACCCCCGGAGGGTCCGAGATGGGGCCCGTAGCACGAAGCAATAATTTGCATAAAAGCAGTCTTGACTTGCGGCGTTCTCTGGGTTACGTCCCAGAAAACCCAGAAAACGCCGAAAAGCCAGATGGCGCCACAGCTCCTCTCCACAGGTCAAGCCGCAGAGCGATGCGCGGTGACCCCCGACGCGGTCCTCAAGTGGATCCGCTCGGGCCGCCTGCGCGCCCGGCGCACGGCCGGCGGGCATCATCGCATCGACCCGCGGGACCTCGACGAGATGATAGGCACGGTGCAGGAGCAGGCCGACGAGCAGCTCGAAGCCCGCGAGCCGGAGAGCGAAGCTTCGCTGGACCGGCACTTCAAGTACTGCTGGGAGTACAACTGGGACGAGGGCCTGCACGACGGCTGCAACGACTGCATCGTCTACAGGCTCCGCGCCCAGCGCTGCTACGAGATGGCGAAGCTGGCGCCGGAGGTCCGGCCCAGCCTGACCTTCTGCGACAGCTCCTGCGACGACTGCGACTACTACCGCCACGTCCAGGCACAGAAGACCAACGTGCTTGTCGTCACCGACGACAAGAGGACGGTGGCCTCTCTCGAGCGCGCGGAGCAGCCCGAGGACCTCAACGTCCGCGTGGCCGAGTGCGAGTACTCCTGCTCACTGCTCGTGGACGCGTTTCGGCCTGACTTCGTGGTCGTCGACTGCACCCTTGGGCCGGATCTGGCGGCTCGGACACGCTACCACCTCTCGCAGGACCCGAGGATCCCCTTCGTCCGCGTCATCCTGGCGGCGGGACCGGAGGACTCCACGGATGCGTGCAAGGACGAAGTCTTCGCCATCTTGGAGAAGCCCTTCGGCCTCACGGACGTCGCGGACTGCGTGCGCGGGGCTCCGAGCGCGGCGGTGGCTGGCGTGGATGGGTGAGCTGGGGACCAACGGAGGTGGGACATGCCACTTGAGCTAGTGCACAACGAACCGGATCTCGACAACGACGGCTTCCTCGAGGACATGGCGACCTGGACAAAAAGGACCGCCGAGGTGCTCGGGAAGCGCAACGACATCGGCCCGCTGAGCGACGATCACTGGAAGGTGATCGAGTTCGTGCGCGGCTACTACCTCGACTCGGGCAAGGGACCGCCTGTCGTGAAGATCTCGAAGGCGACCGGGCTCAGCTCGAAGCAGATCTGCAACCTCTTCCCGTGCGGCGTCGCGCGCGGCGCCTACCGGCTCGCCGGCCTGCCGCGGCCGACGGGCTGCCTGTAGGCCCGCCTCTCAAGCGACTGCACCCAATTCAAATAGGAGATGAGCCGTGAGCTCGTACGCATTCCTCATCGGAGGGGTGATGCCCTACATCGCCGTCTTCGTGTTCCTGGTCGGCGTCATTCACCGCATAAGGGTCTGGACCAGTACCCCTCAACCCGGGAAGATGACGCTCTTCCCCGCAGGTGACGGGACCGCCAAAGGAGTCCTCGCCGAGACCTTGTTCTTCCCCAGCCTCTTCAAGGGGGACAAGGCTCTGTGGACCCTCTCGTGGCTCTTCCACGCCTCGCTGGCGCTCGTGGCCCTCGGCCACCTGCGCGTCATCACGGGGCTCATCGACAGCATGCTGCTGACCTTCGGCATGTCCCCCGAGGGCATCAACACCATGTCCGCGACCGCCGGCGGCGCGGCCGGTGTAGTCCTGATGGTCACCGCAGCCCTCCTGCTCTTCCGGCGCTTCTCCGTGCCGCGCGTGCGTCAGATCACCGTGGCACCCGACATCGTCGCCCTGCTCCTGCTGCTCGCCATCATCCTCTCCGGCAACGCCATGCGTTTCGGCGGCGAGCACTTCGACCTGGCCCAGACCAGGGTGTGGGCCTGGTCGCTGCTGACCTTCTCCCCCCAGGTTCCCGCGCACGGCGGCTTCCTCCTCCACGCCTTCTTCGGCTTGCTCCTGCTCATGTACATCCCCTTCAGCAAGGTCATGCACTTCGGCGGGATCTTCTTCACCCAGACCCTGGTCAAGAGGAGCTGACTATGGACATCCGGCAAGAAGTCATCGACGCGATCAACGCCATCGACAAGGGCCCGCGCGTCCTCAAGCTCTACATGGAGACCTGCGCGCGCTGCGGCACCTGCGCCGAGGTCTGCCCGGTCTACTACGGCAAGCCGGACACCAAGCTGAACCCGGTGGTCAGGTCGGACCTGATCCGCGCCGTCTACAAGCGCCACAACACGGTGGCCGGCAAGCTCTTGAACGGCATCGCCGGGGCGAGGGACTTCGACGAGAAGACCATCGAGGGCTTCGTCGAGAGCTTCTACGAGTGCACCGGCTGCCGCCGCTGCGCGACCTACTGCCCCTTCGGCATCGACAACTCGGTCATCACGCGCAAGGGCAGGGCCATCGCCGACAAGCTCGGCCTGACCCCCGACACGATGAAGAAGGTGGTCGAGATCTCGCTCAAGACGGGCAACACCGACGGAGCCTCCCCCGACGCCTTCAGGGCGGCCATCGAGTTCTTGGAAGAGGAGATGGAGGAGGAGCACGGCGGCACGAAGATCAAGATCCCGATCGACGTCGAGGGCGTCGACTACCTCTACGTGCCGCCTTCAGGCGACGTGCTCGTCAACCCCGAGGCCACCACCGGGCTCGCCAAGGTCTTCCACGCCCTCGGCATGGCCGACAGCTGGACCATGAGCTCGAAGTGCTTCGACGGCGCCAACTACGGCCTCTTCACGGGCAACGACGGCCACATGAAAGAGGACAACAAGCTCTACGTCGAGGAGGCCAAGCGCCTCGGCGTCAAGACCATGCTCATGGGTGAGTGCGGGCACGCCCACCGCATCATGAAGATGATGATGGAGCCCGGGAAATGGTGGGGCGACCTGCCCTTCAACATCACCAACTGCCTCCAGTGGACGGCCGCGCACCTCCGTGCCGGCAGGCTGCAGTTCGACAAGTCGAAGAACCCCGACCCCGTCACCTACCACGACCCCTGCAACTTCGGGCGCTCCTGCAACATCGTCGACGAGCCTCGCGAGATCCTCAAGGCGACCTGCATGGACTTCCGCGAGATGTACCCGAACCGCGGGGAGAACTGGTGCTGCGGTGGCGGCGGAGGCCTGTCCGCCATGGACAGCATCTACGACTTCCGCATGAACGTGACCGGCAAGAAGAAGACCGAGCAGATCCGGGAGACCGGCGCCAAGTACGTGGCGGCCGCCTGCTCCAACTGCAAGCGGCAGCTCATCCAGCTC
>CAZQPP010000748.1:0-3394 GCA_964594295.1 uncultured Myxococcales bacterium
GGTCGAAGAAGGAGACCAGCCTCGGCGAGTAGATCAGGTCTTCTACCCCTCCGATCCGGTCGGCCCATTGGCTCCGGCTCACCCCGGACTGCACCGCCACGATGGCCTCCACGTACCAGGGCAGGGGCATGAGGACCGAGATCTCGGCCCCGGGCAGGCTCAGTCCTTCGTTTCCGAAGAGGTAGTCGATGACGAGGGTGTGGTCGACGAAGCTCCACTGGTGCATGCAGTTGACATTCTGGCGACCCAGCTTCGTGCGGAACTGCCCTGCTCGCACCTGGAGGTTCCAGGGCAGGGAGGTGGTCGTGACGAAGATTTGCTCGAAGTGGAGGTGGTTCAGGCTGAACTCCATCTCGAACCTGAAGAAAGGGTCGATGTTGGTCGTGGCCGCGAGCTCCGCTCCCTGGAGGTAAGGACCCACGTGGTTGGCCACGTGGCCGCCGTGGTGCCGGCGCCTCCCCTCGTCGGCCGAGTACCAGAAGAAGCCCATGTCCATGATGATGGACAGGGCCGGGTTGGAGGAGTTGTCGAAGAAGCTGACGCCCATGCTTCGGGGCTGGCCGAGAGGCGGCGCCTCCCGGGCCGCGGGCGGCGCGGCGGCGGTTGGGCTCGGCCGTGCTTCCTCTCGCTCCGCTCGATCGGCAGCCGCGGCCGCCTCGAGCTCGGCCGCCAGATTGGCGGCGCCGTCTGACTCCTCCTGAGCCGGTTCGGGAGCCGGGCCTGCCGGCCCTTCTTGTGCTCTCGCGTCTCGGACGCCCAGGAGCACAAGGAGGGCCAGCCCGGCGAAAGCGAAGCTACTCGCCTTCATGGCCGTGTTCCGATTCGTGCTCGTGCTCGTGCTCGTTCTCGTGCTCGTTCTCGTGCTCGTGCTTCTCCTCGCCGTGGCGCATCACGACAAGCTCGAGCTCCCCGGCAGGCACGGCCTTGAGCTTGACGATTTGGGGCCTTGCCTCCCCGCTGTCGTTGACCACGTGCACGTGCCAGTGCTCCTCGAGCACCTCGGGGCACTCTCCGTTGGCCCCGGCCTTGGTGGCCTCGAGACGGTTCTCGTCCTTGTCCCAGGCGCTGTCGAATACACCCGCAGTGCCCAGGAAGACCACGTACTCGCCGGTGCTCGCGCCCGGGAAGTGGAAGTAGCTCTCCTGCTGCTCCGGCAGGCTGAGCTTGACCGCTTTGCCAAGATCGGCGTGGGCGTCTGGGAAGCCCGCGAAGGTAGTCGCCGGGGTGACGTCCTCCACCTCGGCCGCGGCCATGGCGTCGCAGGCGAGCTTGGGAAGCTCCTCACCGGCCTCGGCCTCCTCGCACACCGCCTGGCCGTTCTCTACGTGGCACTCGCCGGGCGTGCAGACATCGAAGGCCAGCTTGCCCTCGAAGCAGCGGTGGGCCACGCCGTCCTTGCACTCGTTCACGCCCGAGGCGGGGCAGGCCGAGCCCGGCTGCACGCAGGCGGCTCGCCAGTCCACCACGTGGCACTCGTAGCCGTAGGCCTTGCAGTCCATGCCGAAGTGGGGGTGGATGTCATCGTTCGCGAGAACGTGGCACCACTCGATCTGCCCCTTGACGGTGCACTGCTGCTTGTCCTTGTCGGCCTCGGTGGAGCACCAGTCGTGCTCGTGCCCGTGTTCTTCCGTGTCACAGCCGGCCGCCAGCCCTATGACCAGCGCAAGACACGCCGGCGCCAGGACGCCCAGAAACGACGGACGCCCCGTGATGTCTGCGATCCGCATCGCTCTTACCTCACATCTGTCCTGAGAATCGTGCGCAACCCCACCATCCGTGCGGGCCGCGCCGTGCTCCTGTCGTCAGCTCTCTCTCAGGACACCCGCGGGGGCGAGTGGCAGGGCGACACGCTGAGGACGCCGTAGGAGCGGTGCGTCCGTTTCGCTTCCTCGGGAAGCGCGATGACGCGAGCTTCCGGCTGCTCTTCGAGCAGAGCCGGCGCGGCCCCATCGATCAGCCCGGGCGAAGCGAAGAGAGCCGCCGCGGGGCAGTGCTCGTCCTCGTTGGCGGGCTCGGGCTCCTCCGGTCCGTGGTGGCCTTCGTGCGCCTCTCCACCCTTCGCGATCTCTCCGTGCGCCTCGCAGACGGTGTGCGGGATCACGGCGAAGTGGAGGGGGAAGAGGACAGAGAAGAGCGCCGCTGTGACCAGCGCGACCGATCTCTGTGCAGCTTTGGACTTCAACCGCGTCCTAGGCAGAGGCCAGGGCAGACGCTAACGCCTCTGGGAGCTTGACTCAAGGCGTTTCCGTTCCCGTACATTCCCATGAAGCGCCCAAACACGAGCACCCGCGATGAAGACATACCTCGACTGCATGCACTGCTCCGTGCGCCAGGCCCTCGAGGCGGCTCGAGCCGTGAGCGACGACGCTGGCGTGCACGAGGAGGTCTTGAGGGAGGTGCTCCGGATCGCGTCCGACTTCGACCTCTCGAAGCCTCCTCCCCTCGTGGCGCAGCTCGTCCACCGGCGGCTGCGGGAGCTGACCGGCGCCGAGGACCCCTACCGCCGAGCGAAGAGCCACGCGAACCGCCTGGCCATGGAGGCGCTGCCGGTGCTGAGCGCCCGGGTCCACCGGAGCGACGACCCGCTGCTCGAGGCCGCCCGGTGCGCCGTCGCGGCGAACGCCATCGACATGGGCTCCGCCTCGAAGCTCACCGAGGAGGACATTCGCACGGCCCTCCAGGGCCTGGGGGACGAGCCCGTGCACGGAGACTGGGAGGCCTTCCTCGACGCCGTGGCGGGCGCGAAGGACATCCTGTACCTCGCGGACAACGCGGGCGAGATAGCCGTCGACCGGCTCGCGGTAGAGGCGCTCGGCCCGGAGCGCGTGACGGTGGTGGTGCGCGGCGCGCCCGTGATCAACGACGCCACCCTGGAGGACGCCCTCGAGGTTCGCATGCACGAGCTCGTCCCCGTCATCGAGAACGGCTCGGACGCACCCGGCACCGTCCTCGAAGACTGCAGCGCGGAGCTGCGGAGGCGCTTCGAGCGCGCGGATCTCGTGGTCGCCAAAGGCCAGGGCAACTTCGAGACCCTGAGCGACTCGGGCGAGAAGGTGGCGTTCTGGTTCAAGGTGAAGTGCCCGAGTGTGTCCGGACACGTGGGCCTGCCGATCGGCAGCCACGCCCTGCTGCCGCCCGGACACGTCGGCCGAATGCCACCTTGCGCCGGCGTGGGGAGTTGCTAGCGGCTAAGAAAGACAAAGCGACGGCATGATCAACCCGTCGAGGAGCCGAGCCGCGTTTGGGGGACCGCATGGGGTTCTGGGCGGGCAGCGCTGACCCTCTGGGAGCGAGCAGGGGGAAGGAGAGCGCAGCTCGTGGTGACTGAAGGGGGTGGATTCCAGACCTCCTGACATCCCCCGATTTCAGTTGGCGCAATCCTGGCCTTCGACGG
>CAZQPP010000749.1:0-2596 GCA_964594295.1 uncultured Myxococcales bacterium
GCCGAAGGCACGCTCTCGCTCGAGCTGGCCCGCCGCTACGGCGACGATGTCCTGTCCGCCGTGCAGTACCTCGAGGAGCGCGGAATCACGCATCGCGACATAAAGCCCAGCAACGTAGGCTTTACCGGCTACGAGGGCCGGCAGAAACACCTCCTGCTGCTCGACTTCTCCCTCGCCGCCGCCGATCCTACGGCGGTCAATGCCGGGACAGCCGAGTGGCGCGACCCCTGGCTCTACCTTCGCGGGCGGTGGGACGCCGCCGCAGATCGCTTTGCCGCGGCAGCCGTTCTCTACCACTCCCTGGCAGGCGTTCGCCCCACCCAAGCCACCGGTCCAGGCGTCGACGATGCCATCCAGGTCGACGCAGAGCGCTTCGACGCCGCGGTTCGCGACAGGCTCGGCGCATTCTTCCGGCGCGCCTTCGCGCGCGACGTCGCAGACCGCTTCGAGCACGCCGAGGAGATGCGACAGGCGTGGCTGACCGCGCTAGCTCCCGGCGAAGACTCTGGCGTCGTCCCAACGGTGCAGACCGTCGAGCTGTCCCAGCTGCGGCCGGAGACACCGGTGGAAGCGCTGCCGCTCTCGGCCCGCGCTCGCAACGCGCTCGACCGTGCCGGCGTCCGACAGGTCGCTGACCTTCTTCTACTGCCCCGCAACCAGCTCTCGATGATTCGAGGCATCGGAACGAAGGTCACTCGCGAGATCTTCGAGCTCGGCGAGGCGTTGCGCGGACAGGTCGACTTCCGCGCCGCGGAGCCGCTCGTCCCCGGGTTCATCCAGCCCCGCCTCGCGCTCGACGACGAGGAAGTCGAACTCGACGCGCCAAGCATCGACGCGCTCCGCGCCGCCGGCCTCTCCAACACGGTCGACGCCGGCCAGGCCCCCCGGCGCCGGGTCTCCATTCTCATCGGGGAGGCAAAGGCGAAAGCGCTCGCCCAACGCCTCCAGGAGCTGGCGGCAGCGGAGCCAGCGCCCGGCTCGCTCGCCGACTGGGTGCGAGAGCTCATCGGTCGCAAGAGCGACACCGAGGCGCAGCGACGTCTACGCATTCTCGTTGGTCTTGACCCCTTGCCCGACGACCGACCGGACACCGGGCTTCCCGCCGCACGGAGCGTCTCCGACGTGGCAGCGGCGATGGGCATCGAGCCCGCCCCGATCCACTCGAGCTTGCAGTTCCTCCGCAACAAGAAGTGGGCCGAGAACGCGGTTGCACAGACCCTTGTCGACACACTCCGCCCGCTTCTGGCCGAGCCGGCGATGGCGATGGAGGAGCTGGCAAATGCCCTCGCCAAAGTCCGTTGTGCGGAGTTCGCCGACACCGGCAGTGTAAGCGCCAGTGACCTCGACGCGGCCAACGCGCTCGTGCGCGTGGCCCTTGAGCTGCGACCGAGCCCCATCGCGCAATGGCGCAGACTCGACTCCGGCCCATGGCTGGCACGCGACGCAGCAGCCCTCGATGCGCTGCCGGCTCTTGCGGACGCCGCAGACCGGCTCGCAGAAACCGAACCGCTTCCCTCCACGGAAACGGTCAGTCAGGTGCTCGCCGAGGCCGTGGGGGGCACGCCTCTGGCGTCGTTGTCGCCCGACCAGCGCGTGCTGCTGGCAGCCCGCGCAAGTCGCACTGCTGCGGCCTCGGCTCGCTTGGAGGTCTATCCGCGGGGCATGAACGCGGCCCGCGCGCTCACGCTCTCGCTGTCTGCCCTGGGCGGAGGCGGTCTCAGCGTAGACGCGCTACGCCGCCGCGTGGCCGCCCGTTACCCAGAGGCCCGTCCGCTCCCTGACCGACCGGACCTCGACCGGTTGCTCGCCCCGCACGGGTTGGTGTTCGTCTCCGACCTTGGCGAGTACCTGCGCCCCGGCCAGCGCGGCGCGACCTCGATGACAGTGCAGTTCCCGCGTCGCGCGAGCACGGCCGCGGCGGGGCTGCCTGCCAGGCGCGATCCGGACGCACAGCGAGCCGCGGCGTTCCAGGATCAGCTCGACCGTGGGATCGCCAGCAGACGGTTCCGGGTTGTACAGGTGCGAGCCGATCTGGCCATCGCGGCGGCCGAGCGCCTCGGCGAAAGCCTCGGTATTGCGCCCGTCTCCCTCGACCACGCTCTCGCAGACGCCGTGCGGCATCGTGCAGCGGCCGACGAGGTGGAGTGGTCGAACATCGAGTCTGCCGATCGGGCCGGCCCGGAAGGACCGGACTGGCCGCTGCTCGTTGGCCTCGTGCGGGATGCCGCCGAAACGATGGTCGACGCGCTGCTGGTGGCCGCCTCTCGCAGGGATTCCGGGCCTCTGGTCCTCGTCTGGCCTGGCGCGCTCGCGCGCTACGGCCTGTCGAGCGCCCTGTCGCGGCTGGTCGAGCAGGCCGAGCGCGGACAAACGGGGGCAGTCGTGCTGGTCGTGCCTTCGCACGCCGACGGGCTTGCGCCATCGATAAACGGCCGCCTGCCGGTGCCCGCGCCGCTCACCGGGCAACGCCTCGTCATGCCCGAGCCCTGGCTCGCCAACGCCCACCGAGCCGCGGAGGCCATGTGAGCACTGACCGATTGGCGATCACGAGGCGGCTCCTCGACGACCTGCGAAGCAGGGTGCTGCGTACCGTTCA
>CAZQPP010000749.1:2606-3393 GCA_964594295.1 uncultured Myxococcales bacterium
CCTAGAGGCCGTCCACCTGGCGATGGGGAAGCTCCTCTCATTCGATGCGAGCAGGGTAAGGACCGATCAGTGGTCTGAGCAGATGATGCGCTACGCGAAGGACCGAAACCCCGATTTCAAGGTTCACCCAAATACATACACGGCGCTCAGTGAGATCTACTGCGAGGGGAACATCACGGCCCACGAGAACAAGGAGGCCATGCTCGTCACAGTGAAGCAGTGTGTCGCGAACCTGCAACGTGTTGAGCAACGACTGCTCCTGCTCGTTGTCGACATGGCGATTCTTGGCCTAGACCTCGAGGCTGCGATCCTCCGCGAGCGAGAGACGTTCACCCATGGGCATCGCGCCCAGAAGCTCGTTGATGCCCTGGTGGCGGCGACGGGCAGTGATACCGCAAGGCTCGAGACAGAGGTTTGGCCCGTAGTAGACAGGTTCTTGGAAGAGACCGAAGAGGGGCAGCTAGTTGGTCTCCGAAAAAACCCCAAGCCAGACAAGCGCATTCAACGAGCGCTGGTCCTGTGCTTGGCGCCCCGTGCCAGTGCGCGCGATGACTGCCCGTTGCGTTGCCTCGCGGACCGACTCGCGGCAGGAATCGACCTCAGTGGCTGGCTCAAGGGAGATAGGCGTGACCAAGAGCTGCTTCGCCAGTCGGAACGTCGTCTTCCGCTTCTTCGCGTTGAGGTCGAGACGACGACCATTGCCAAAGGCGGGGCCATCCGGCACGCGGTGGTTTTCGCTGAGGATGGCGAACGATGGCAGGTTCCGGCAGCCTATCCTCTGGTTACC
>CAZQPP010000750.1:0-3365 GCA_964594295.1 uncultured Myxococcales bacterium
CGCTCGTCGTACTTGACGGCCTGGACCACCGGCGCGGTGCCGAGGCGGGCACGGTCCCTCGTGGCGCCGACTAGCAGCACGCCGAGGTTCGAGAGATCGTCACCGCCGGCGAGACCGTAGTGGTCGAGCAGCTCCTCGTCGGTCTTCTCGCGGACCGAGTCCTTGACGCGGTCGGAGGCGCGCAGCGCGGCGCACAGGTCCGTGCGTTTCGCCGCATCGCACCGCGACCGGGGCACCTGGAGCGAGGTCATCGTCTCCCACGGGACCGACGGGCGCTCCGTCACGAGCCGGAGCACGTCGTCGCCCACCACGGGCCTGCATTCGTCACCGACCCGCAGGAAATAGCGGCCGTCGCTGGTCGAGGCGACGCCGACGGAGCGCGGGACGGTGAGCACGATGTACTCGCCGCCTCCCTCGCTGATCACGATCTCAGCCGCCACGTCGACGTTGACGGTGAGCTCGCCGATGCGTTTGCGGATGCGGTCGAGCAGGTCCGCGGGGATGCGCTGATCGGCAGGGGGCGCGGCTTCTCCATCCTCGATGCCGATCAGGAGCTGGCCGCCAGGGCCGTTGGCGAAGCAGACGCAGTCTTTCGCCAGGTCAGCGAAGTCCGTGGTCGTCCCCGTGACCTTCCGCAGGGACTTGTGGTCGAGGCGCTGCCCCTCGCCGCCCGCGTCGTGCCGTTTTGGCTCACGCACCTTGTGCCTCCTCCTCGAAAAGCGGCCCGAGGCTGATCTGCGCCGGCTTGTCCTCGCCGGGGATGGGCAGGTCGATAACGGGCTTCGGCAGGCTCTCGTTGAGCGGGATGTCCCAGTAGGGATCGTGCTTCCTGGTGAAGGCATCGAGGCCCATGGCCTTCAGCTCGTCGAATGCCAACAGACACAGCTCGGGCGCCTTGGGGTAGCTCTTGTGGCTGAAGGTCGAGAGCACGTGCTCGTACTGCGCCCGGTCGAGCCCGTAGGCGTCGGCCACCACCGCGTCAATGGCCGCCCGCACGGCCCAGCGGGCGTCGTCGCCCTCGAGCACGGGCCAGGTGTGCTTTGGCGTCGGCTCGCGCCAGGCGGCGCCGAGCTGCTCGGCCCAGAGCGGAGCGTAGCCGGCGTGGTTGCAGGTGAGGCGGAGGGCGGAGTGGGCGAGCAGTGGTTTGACGTCCCGGGGGCACGGCGCGACATCGAGCATGAACATGTTGAGGTCAGTCTGGACGCGTAGCCGAAGGAGCCAGTCGAGGCAGAAGCTGTTCGCGAGCGCGAGGAAGTGGAGCGCTGTCGAGCTTGGGCGACCCTGTGGCTTCCGCTCAGCGGGGCTCTTGTGAGTCGCGATGTGGCCAGGGGGGAGCAGGCAGAAGATGCCGGTGCGCTCGTTCCGGCCGCCCGTCGTGGCCCGTACTGCAAGCCTGTAGTTCGCAGCTGCCTGAAGCAGATCGCCTCGCGACGAGAGCTTCTGGCTCGAGGTCAAGTACCTTGGCAACCACCGCTCCCAACGATCCGTGTACTGGTGGAATGTCTTGTCGTCGTTGACAGTCAGGACCCCGCGGTACAACAACGACGAGAGCACAGACCAGCGCCGTGGATCCTGGTCACCGATCTCGTCTGCCCGATTGAAGAAGGCAGCGGCGCCTCGCGTGATGTTGATCTCCTGCCGGATGTCTATCCCGGACCGGGAACGGAAGGCGCCAATGGAATCCCCGACAGTACTCATCGCGCGCAGTGCGTCGTAGTCGGCCCTGCTCGTCAACTCGGCAAACGTCCTAAATGGTCCCCCAGTGCGTGAGATGAAGTCAGCTGAGTACGGGAGCGAGTCAGACGCCCGATCAGGCAGGAAGAGCCAGGCAGCGTCGTGCAGGTAGAACTTGGCATCCCACTCTTCGCTTCTCGTACCGGCCACCACGGCATCGAACTTGAAGCTGGCGTGGATGTCGAAGAACCGCCGATTCCGGTTCTCAAAGGAGAAGCAGAAACGCATCCCGACACCGTCGAGAAACAGGGAACGCAGACCCAGAGCACCCTCGTTGGCGTGAAAGGACGAGGGCACGAGGAATCCCAGCAGCCCCTCCTCACCAGCTAACTCTGTGACTCTTTCGGCGAACAGTCGCCAGGTGTCCGGACTGCCGCGCGTCTTCGAGCCATCAGCAGAGCCGATCTGGTGCTCAAAGAGCTTCGAACGAAGGCGATGCTCGCGCTCGTAGTCACCTACCAGCCGGTTCCAATCCAGAAGGCGTTCCGGTGATTCCGCAGCCTTCTGCCTCGCCTGTCTGGCTGCGAGAGTGGGTGCGTCGAGGACGGTCACGTCGAACTGCGACCAGAACTCGAGTTCAGACACGTTGATGCGGTCCCACGGCGGGTTTCCGATCACCGCATCGAAGCCAAGGCGTTCA
This sequence comes from uncultured Myxococcales bacterium, assembly GCA_964594295.1. Classification (GTDB taxonomy): domain Bacteria; phylum Myxococcota_A; class UBA9042; order UBA3505; family UBA3505; genus CAZQPP01. The sequence continues at coordinate 2,375 of CAZQPP010000750.1, forward strand.
CTCCCGTTGGGATGAAACACCTCCGGGAATCCAAACTCGAAGAGAACGGCCTCCTTCGCTGTGGCAACCATCTCGCGCAGCCGCGGTCGCGCCGTCAGCACGCCCACAGTGGCTTCGCCCTTCGCCACTGCCTGCGCCAACGCTTGATACCCCGCGTCGTCGCACTCGTCCCCGAGCATCACCCCGCCGCTCCACGCCGCAGCCAGCATCTTCAGCGGCGCTAGCGCGGCGTCTAGCTTCTCCTTCGCCGCGCGCTTCTGCTCGAGGTCGGCCACGTCCTTGCCCACGCTCGCCTCGAGGTCGCGCACGTGGACCAGCGCCGCCGCGAGCGTCGCCTGAAGGCGCTCGGTCAGCCCGACCGCGAAGAGGTCGTCGAGCTTCTCGCCGCTCTTGGGATACGTCAGCAGGTGCTCGAAGAACGGCCCGGTGAGCGAGTCGCCACAAATGAGGCGGTGGTCCATAAAGGTGAGCGGGAGGCCCTCGGCGTAGCTCTCCAGCCAGAGCGAGAGCTTGGCCAGCTCCACGGCGAGCGGATTCTTGTCCACGCCGTAGAGACAGTGTACCGCGATCAGGCGCCGGCACAGGGCCTCGGCCTTTCGCTGCGACAGCCCGCTCTCCTCCCCCTCGGCGGCGCGGCTCGGCAGGTACGCAAGCAGCTCGTCGTCGGGGTCGGGCAGGTCCTCGACGCGCTTTCGCAGCTCGGCGGCGTGGGCGAGCAGCGCCTCGCGTTCGGTGTCCGCCGCCTTTTCGGCCTGCTCCTCGGCCTGGACGGCCAGCTCGTCGCAGAGGCGACAGGCCTCGTAGAGCGCCTCGCCGAGGTAGCGGCAGGCCTCGACCAGGAAGTGGCCGCTGCCCATGGCCGGGTCGAGGACCTTCAGCTCAAGGATCTTTCCCGGGTGTGGGTCCTCCTTCGGGCTGCGCTCGGCGAGCTGCGGGCCCAGGGTCTCCTGCACCAGGAAGCGCACGAATGGGTGCGGCGTGTAGTAGCTTC
>CAZQPP010000751.1:0-3363 GCA_964594295.1 uncultured Myxococcales bacterium
ACGCCCTGTACTTGTCCGTCGTGACCCGTTCACCCGAAATGTAGCGCCGGCACGGCCAACGGAGTCGCAAGTGCTCAGGGTTTCAAGCTAACGGCTAACAGCTAACGGCTAACAGCTAGATCCAGGACTAGCCCTTCAGGGCAGCTCTCACGATCCCCGGGATCTTCAGCATCGACGGGGCCGCCTCGAAGCGCGCCATCTTGGGGGCGATCTCGTGGGCGGCCCGGTTGCCGACGAACCAGGGGGGCTTGGGCTTGACCCGGAAGGGGCCCCTGATGACGGCCTTGAGGGGCTTGTCGAACATCAGGGTGTTGTGCACCGAGCCGACCCCGGACTGGATGTCGTAGAGGTCGTGGCCCGGGTGCGCGCCCCACGTCGGAGAGGCCAGCCCGAAGCCCAGCGCGGGCCAGTGGTTCACGCAGACCGTGCCGTAGCGGAGGTCGTTCAGGGCGCGGTCTACGGCGGCGGCGACCTCGGGGTCCTTCATCGACTGCGGATGCACGATCAGGGCGGCGTTCAAGGTGCCCCAGATGCGCTCGTTGCAGAAGGCGACTGCCTCGTCGAGGAAGTCGGCCGCCGTCTCCGCGGCCAGCGCCGTCTCCGAGAAGACCGAGCAGAAGGCCTCCGTCGAGAAGCAGATGTCGCCCTCGTCGGCCGGGTCGATGCCGGCGATGAGGGTCCAGGGGAGCCGCTCATCCGTGCGCTCGCCGAAGGTCTCGGCCTCCGGGTGGGCCTCGACGAAGGAGTCGTAGCGCCCCTGCGCGCCCGGGTAGTAGGCGACGCGGGGCTGCACCGAGGCCAGCACCGAGCGCAATTTGGAGAGCAAGGCGGGGCGCAGCCCCCACTGCTCGTGTTGCACGATGACGCGAGCCGCGTTGCAGTTGAAGGCCGCGTTGTTGGTGAGCATGGACGCGATGTTCTCGGCCTGGAAGGCCAGATCGCCCTCGCTCCAGGGTCCCGGCACGACGATGACCGGGCTCACGTTCCCGAGCTCGCTCGTGATGGGCTTGTCGAGCAGGGGATCGCGCTCCTCCTTGCGGCGCGCCGCCTCGGGCCCGGTCCCGAAGACGATGGCGTCGTGGGTCTTGTCCGAGCCGGTGACGTGGATGGACCCCACGCGCTCGTGGCGGCAGAGGTGCTCTCCTTCGTTGGCTCCGCCGTAGACGACCTGGAAGAAGCCGCGCTCCGAGAGCGCCCTGAAGCCCCGCTCGATGAACGGCCCCACGTAGGCGTTGACGGGGTTCATCTTCAAGATGACCACCTCGTCCTCGACGAAGAGCTTGTAGAGGGCGTCGGTGGGGCCGATGGAGGCGGCGTTGCCGGCGCCGAGCACGAGCGCCACCCGGCCCTCGTGCCCCTTGTCCCTGTAGACCTTGGCCTGGGTGCCCGCGAGGCTGGCCAGCGTCACCTCGTCCTGCATCCACATGTCGACGGTGAAGCCGCTGAAGAGAAGCTTGTCGTACTTCGTGGCCGGGAAGACCCTCGCGACGACCCGTCCGTCGGCCCGAGCCTTCACGTCGCCCGGGATGCGCGGCGCCCCAAAGCGCTCGATGTCCTTCAACGACTCGACGAGCAGGCGCAGGTTTCGCAGCACTACCAGGGGTCCCGAGAACCACTCCTCCCCGGCCAACGGCGTCTTCGGGTCGATGCCCTTGGCCCTCCAGGCGGCCGCGACCTGTTCGTCAACGACCTCCAGGGTGTCCCTCAGGCAGCGCTCGAGGAGCTTGACGCGCTCGCCCACCCCCACCTTGACCCACACGTCCTTGTGCTCGTCGAGCCTGGCGACGACGCGGTCGAGCTCGGCCACGGGCGTCGCCGCCACGGCCCCTTCCGCCTCCGGGATCGCGGTCGTTCCCCTCTCACGGGCAGCGGCGTCGTCTGTCATGCTGGTCCCCAAAAAGTGTTGCGGCGCCGGAGCATAGCAGCAGTCGCCGTGGGCGGTGAAGGGCGGCGCAGAGAGCGCGGCTCGTTGACGGATTCCTCTCACCGTTCTACGAGCGGGCGATGACCGGAGGAGAAAACAAGAACACCGCGCTTCCAGGCGACCCCGTCGCCCTCGCCGATCGTGTCCGCGCCGGCAGCGTCCGTGCCGCCGCCCGCGCGATGCGCTGGGCCGACGACCGCGACCCGAGGGCCGACGCCGTCCTGAAGTGCCTCTACCCGTCCACCGGGCGTGCCGTCGTCGTCGGCGTGACCGGCAACCCCGGCTCGGGCAAGAGCACCATCGTCGACGGCCTGATCGCGCACTGGCGCGGGGCCGGCAAGACCGTCGGAGTCGTCGCAATCGACCCCTCGAGCCCGTTCAGCGGCGGCGCCATCCTTGGCGACCGCGTGCGCATGCGCCGGCACTTCCTGGACCCGGGGGTGTTCATCCGCTCGCTGGCGACCCGCGGGCACCTCGGCGGGCTCTCCGCCTCGACCCTGGACACCGTGGGCATCCTCGACGCCCTCGGCCTCGACGTCATCATCGTCGAGACCGTCGGGGTGGGACAGGACGAGGTGGACGTGGTGCGCGCCGCACACCGCACCGTCGTCGTCCTCGTCCCGGGTCTCGGGGACGAGATCCAGGCCCTCAAGGCCGGCATCTTGGAGATCGCGGACGTCTACTGCATCAACAAGGCCGACCGGGAGGGCGTCGAGCGCCTCGAGCAGGAGCTGCGCCTCATGCAGGAGCTCGACCACGGCGCGGGGCGCCCCTTCCGGCCCGTCGTGCGGACGGTGGCCATCCGGCAGGAGGGGCTCGCCGAGCTCGCCGAGGCGATCGAGGACGACCCCACCGATGACGAGGAGCAGCGCGCCCTCGACGAAGCGGAGCTGCGCCTGAGGACGCTGATCGAGGACCGCCTCGTCAGCCGCGTGCTCGGCAACGTGAAGGAGGCCGGGCTCTACGACGACGCGGTGGAGCGGATAGCCGCGCGCGCGCTCGATCCCTACGCCGCCGCCGAGGACCTCATCGCGGCCGGGCTGCGGGGCTGCGGTATCGACGGCGAGGCGGAGGGCTCGTGAGCCAGCGGCGGGGACGGCGGAAACGACAGGCGTCGCCGGCGGCGAAGGCCGAGCAGGCGCCCTCCCCCGTCGAGGCGAAGCCGTCGCCGGAGGGGGCGGAAGCGGACCCGCCGCCGGAGCCGCTCCTGCCGCCCGCGCACACCGCCATCGCCGCCGCGGCCGGCGCGGCGGTCCTGGCCGTGGTCCTTTCCATGGCGGGCCCCGTCGCGGTCGCCGAGCCGCCGGTGCCGCCGCTGGGCTTCACCTGGCCTTCCTCGCTGGTCGTGCTCGGCGCCGCCGCTGTCGCTCTCGCGCTACAGCGGCGGGCCTTGCCAGCCCTGGCGCTCCTCGGCGCTCTCGCCGCCGGCCTCGGGCTCT
>CAZQPP010000752.1:0-3359 GCA_964594295.1 uncultured Myxococcales bacterium
GAGGATGGAAGGCCCAGGAAGACGGCCGACGAGATTTTGGAGCTGACGGTCTGCGAGCCCGCCATGGGCAGCGCCGCCTTCTTGAACGAGGCGGTCAACCAGCTCGCCGAGGCCTACCTCCGTGCGAAGCAGAGAGAGCTCGGCGAACGCATCGCGCACGACCGCTACGCCTTCGAGAAGCAGCGAGTGAAGATGTTCCTCGCCGACAACAACGTCTTCGGCGTTGACCTTAACGCCATCGCCGTGGAGCTCGCGGAGGTCTCGCTCTGGCTCAACACCATCCACGAGGGAGGCTTCGTGCCCTGGTTCGGGGGCCAGACCGTCTGCGGCAACTCGCTGATCGGGGCGCGGCGACAGGTCTTCAGCAAGGAGCAGGTCCGCTCTGGCAAGAAGGGCAAGCGAAACGACTGGCTCCACGCCGTCCCCGAGCGTGTGCCTCTCGGCAGCAAGAGGCCGGCGGGCTCGGTCTTCCACTTCCTCTTGGGCGACCTCGGTATGTCTGTCTACGGCCAGGGCAACGAGGGCAAGCCCATCCGCGAGATGGCGGGGGACGCGTTGAAGCGCATCGACTCGTGGCGCTCGGAGCTCTGCGCTCCCGTCGACGACGAGGAGCGGGCAGCCATGGTGGAGCTCTCGGATGCCGCCGACCGGCTGTGGAGCCGACACACGGACCTGCTCAGGCGGATCCGCAAGCGCACCACCGACCCCCTCGCGGTCTACGGCAAGCCCCTGCCGCCGGGCACGCGCGGGCCGACGACGACAGCCGAGAAAGACGCCATCTGGGCAGGGGAGATGGAGTCGAAGGAGGTCCGCGCGGCGAGCCCCTACCGGCGCTTGAAGCTCGTGATGGACTACTGGTGCGCGCTTTGGTTCTGGCCCATCGAGAAGGCGCGCCTCCTGCCGAGCCGAGACGAGTACCTGGCGGACCTGGCGCTCCTGCTCGACACCGACGTGCTGGCGAGCCTCGGCGGCCACGGCGAGCGCCAAAAAGACCTCTTCGCCCCGACCATGCCGGCCGAGCAGGCGAAGGCTCTGGCTGAGGAGTTGGGGGTGGTCGACGTGGACCGCGTGGTGGAGCGGAGCGAGAGGCTGCAGCTGGTCGTGAAGCTGCGGGAGAGGTATCGCTTCTTGCACTGGGAGCTGGAGTTCGCGGACCTCTTTGCGGACCGGGGTGGGTTCGACCTGATGTTGGGGAATCCACCGTGGATCCGCGTGCATTGGTCGGAGAAGGAGGTGCTGGGGGATGCCGACCCGTCATTCGTCTTGAGGAAGCTCTCGGCGACGGAGACCACGAAGAGGCGCGAGCAGACCTTCGAACGCTACGCCAACCGGGGAAGCTACCTGGCCGCCCACGAGGCGGCGGCGGGGACGCAGGGATTCCTGTCCGCCACGCAGAGCTACCCCGATCTGCGCGGGGTGAAGGTCAACCTCTACAAATGCTTCTTGCCGGTAGTGTGGGCGTGGACCAACGAGGGAGGAGTCGCGGGACTGTTGCACCCGGAGAAGGTGTATGACGAACCAGGGGGAGGGAGGCTGAGGGAGGCGCTGTATGGGCGGTTGAGGAGGCACTATCAGTTCCAGAACTGGAAGCTCCTGTTTCGTGACGTCGACAACCACACCAGCTTCAGCGTCAACGTCTATGGGCCGCGGCGTAAGCGACCGAGCTTCCTGCACATCTCCAACGTGTTTGCCCCTTCGACCATCGACGCCTGCCACGAGCACATCGGCACGGGACCGGTACCGGCCATCAAGGAAGCTGGCACCTGGGCCACCAGAGGCCACCATGAACGCTTGCTTCGCGTCGGCGCGAAGCACCTCAAGGTCTTCGCCCGGCTCTACGACGAGCCGGGGACACCGATGGTCCAGGCGCGACTACCGGCGTTGCACTCGAGCCGTATGCTGCGGGCGTTGGAGAGGATTGCAGAGACCGCGCGGCGCTTGTCAGATGTCGATGAGCGGTTCGCCACGCTCCATTTCAACGAAACGTACGCTCAGAAGGACGGCACGATCCGCCGTGAGACGCGGTTCGCCAACAAACCGAGCCAACTCGTCCTCTCGGGGCCCCATTTCTTCGTCGGCAACCCCCATTACAAGTGCCCTCGCCGGGTATGCTCCAGTAACAAGCAGTATGACGTGCTGGACCTTACGGAGCTGCCAGCCGACTACCTGCCACGCACGAACTACGTGCCGGCCTGCTCAGCTTCAGAGTATTCTGCACGCACGCCAAAGGTGCCATGGTCGGGGGAGGAGCCGATCCCGGTGACACGTTACTACCGGATTGTCGTGCCGAACATGATCGGTCCAGCGAGCGAACGAACGCTGCAGCCAGCCATTTCGTTGGCGCCCGCTGCTCACATCCACACCGTGAACTCATACACATTCCGGCGACACGCCGATCTCCTGGCAGTGGCGGCCGCCTGGTCCTCGCTTCCGCTCGACTTCTTCGTGAAGTCAACTGGGGCGGGCCACTTCCAGCCAAACCTCGCCCGGCAGCTCCCCCTCGCGACCTACCACGCGCCCCAGCTCTTCTGTCGCACCCTACTCCTCAACTGCCTCACGACCCATTACACCAACCTCTGGCGCTCTTCCTTTGACCCCGCCTTCACCGCCGGCCACTGGGCCAAGCCCGACCCCCGTCTCCCCGACTCGCATTTCGCCAGACTCACCCACCAATGGGACTGGCACACCCCCCTCCGCACCGATTACGCCCGCCGTCAGGCCCTCGTCGAGATCGACGTCCTCGTCGCCATGGGCCTCGGCCTGACCCTCGAGCAGCTCCGGACGATCTACCGAGCCCAGTTTTTCCTAATGCGCCAGTACGAGGCCGACACCTGGTACGACCGAAACGGTCGGATCGTCTTCACCAACAACAGCTCGGGCCTCGTCGGCGTGGGACTCCGCCGGACGCCCACCAAAGGCGACCCCACGCCCGCCTGGAACGACGTCAAGGACATGCGTTCGGGCACCGTCGAACGCACCATCCTCGACGACACCCTCCCCGGCGGCCCGCGCGAGCGGACCATCGTCTACGAGGCGCCCTTCGACCGCTGCGACCGCGAGGAGGACTACGCCGTCGTCTGGAAGCACTTCGAAGAGCGCTTCGCAGGAGACCTCGTGTAGGATGGCCGGGAGGTTTCAACATGCTTGACGACCATGACATCGAGGCCCTCGCCGCCGACCTTGAGAGCTTCCATGTGGAGCGGAAGCGGAGCCTCTCCTCCAAGTCGGACATCGAGCAAGCGATTTGCGCCTTTGCCAACGACCTGCCCGGCAGCGGGAAGACCGGCGTCCTGCTCGTGGGCGTCAACGACGACGGCAGCCCATCGGGCACCGCCATTACCGACGAGCTCCTGCAGAAC
>CAZQPP010000753.1:0-3349 GCA_964594295.1 uncultured Myxococcales bacterium
GTGGTGAAGGTGGCGGTGCCGCCGACGTTTATGCGGCCGCCGGCCGCCTGCATGCGCAGGCCGTCGCCCGTGGTGTCGGAGACGTTGACCGTCATGGGGCCGCCGACGTCGAGGGTGTGGCTGTTGACGTTGAGCACCGAGCCGGCGTCCACGCGCAGGTGGGTGGTCGCGGGCAGGGCCTCGTCCTCGCTCATGGAGACTGTGCCGGCCGTGCGGCTGTTGGTCACCGTGTAGGTGCCCGAGACCACGCGCGGGATGGTCGTCGTGTAGTAGGCGTTCGAGCCGGTCAGCGAGCCCCCCGAGAGCACCTGCAGCCGCCCGGTCACGTAGACGCTGCTCGAGAAGCTCACCCCGGCGGCGTTGCTCACGTCCACGTCGTAGAAGCGGGACGCGCCCGCCGACGGGTTCGCGAAGCTCACCGACTGGAGCGCCGTGCCGTCGAAGACCACCTTGGTGCCCGTGGCGACGAAGACCGTGGCCGAGGAGTTGGTCCCGCGCGTCTGGCTGAAGTCGCCGCGCAGGTGGAGCTCGCCGGCGGTGAGGTTCGCAGACGGGTCGACGTAGTAGTCGTAATTCGGGGTAGTGAAGAGCGTGTCGCCGCCCACGATCATGTAGTCGTTGGCGTCTCGCAGGCGCAGGCCGTCGTTGGCTGCGTCCGAGACGACCACGCGCAGGCCGCCGCCCTGCTCGAGGCGGTGTCCCCCGAGGTTGAGCTGCTTGCCGGCGTCGACGCGAAGGTAGGTGGTGCTCGGGAGCGTGACGTCCCACGGCAGGGTGAGCGAGCCCCATGCGTAGGTGCTCGTCACGACGTAGTTGGAGGTGGCGTTCTCGATGACCGGCAGGCGCGTCGTGCAGTAAGCGTTGGTGCCGGACATGGAAGACGTCGTGTTCACGTAGACTTGGCCGTCGAAGGTGCAGGTCCCGAAGTTGAAGTCCGATCCCGCCGTGACGTCGACGCGCCCGCTGACCTCGCCCGTGCCGGTCAGGGTCAGGCTGCCCGCCGTGTTGACGTCGACGTCGCCTTCGATGTCGCTGCTTCCACCTACGCTGACGGTGCCTCCCGAGATCGTCATGTCGGAGTTGAAGTCGACCGCGCTCGACACCGACAAGGTGCTGCCGCTGGTCACGGTCACGTCGCCGTCGGCCACGACCGTGCCGCCGACGGCGACGGTCTGCGGGTTGTCGATCTCGAGGGCGTGGAAGCGCGAGGCGCCGGCCCCGGGGTTGGAGAAGCTGATGGACTGGTTGCCGGTCCCGTCGAAGAAGGCCTTGGTGCCCGTCGAGACGAAGACGGTCGTCGCGGAGTTGGTCCCCCGGGTCTGGCTGAAGTCCCCCTTGAAGTGGATCTCGCCCGCGCTGAGGTTAGCCGTCGGGTCGACGTAGTAGTCGTAGTTGGGAGTGGTGAAGCTCGCGTTGCCCCGCACGGTCAGCACGTCGGCCGCGTTCGTCATGATGAGCCCGTCGCCCGCGGCGTCGGAGACCACGACCGTGAGGTTGCCCGCGTCGTCGAGCTCGTGGCCGTTCAGGATGAGCTTCGTACCCTCCTGCACTATCAGCGTGGTCGTCGAGGGCAGCGCCTCGTCCTCGCTCATGGTGATCGTGCCGGCGGTGCGCGTGTTGGTGATGGTGTAGGTCCCCGAGCTCACGCGCGGCAGGGTCGTGGTGTAGTAGGCGTTGGAGCCGGAGATGGCGCCGCCCTCCTTCACGTCGAGGCGGCCGGTGACGTAGATGCTCGTGGAGAGGGTGACCCCCGCGCTGTTGCTGATGTCCACGTCCTCGAAGCGCGACGAGCCGGACCCGGGGTTCGAGAAGGAGATGCTCTGGGCGCTCGTCCCGTCGAAGACAGCCTTGGTGCCCGTGGACACGAAGACCGTGGTCGCGGAGTTGGTCCCCCTGCTCTGGGCGAAGTTGCCGCGGAAGTGGATCTCGCCGGCGCTCAGGTTCCCCACCGGGTCGACGTAGTAGTCGTAGTTGGGGGTCGTGAAGGTCGTGTTGCCGCCCACGATCATGTAGTCGGCGGCGTCTTGCAGCTTCAGGCCGTCCCCGGACGTGTCGGAGACCACCACGTAGAGATGGCCCTGGTTGTCGAGGCGGTTGCCGTTGAGCTTGAGGTAGGTGCCCGCCTCTACTCTCAGGGTCGTGGTCGCGGGCAGCGCCTCGTCCTCGCTCAGGCTGAAGCTCGCCCCCGTTCGTGTGTTCGTGACCGTGTAGGTGCCCGAGCTCACGCGCGGCAGGATGTTGGTGTAGTAGATGTTCGTGCCGCTGATGGAGCCCCCGCTCGTCACCTCGAGGCGCCCGTCCACATAGATGCTCGTCGAGAGCGTGACGCCTGCGCTGTTTTGGATCTCCACGTCCTTGAAGCGCGAGCTGGCAGTGCCGGGGTTGTAGAAGGTGACGGTCTGGGCGCTCGTGCCGTCGAAGACCACCTTGGTGCCCGTGGAGATGAAGACCTTGCCCGAGGAGTTGGTCCCGCGCGTCTGGCTGAAGTCTCCGCGCAGCTGCATCTGGCCTGCGGAGAGGTTGCCCGTCGTGTCGACGTAGTAGTCGTAGCTGGGGGTCGTGAAGGTGGTGTCTCCGCTGACGATCACCCGGCCTCCCGAGTCGTGCATGCGCAGGCCGTCACCGGCCGTGTCTGAGACGACCACGCTCAGGTTCCCGCCGACCTCGAGCCGGCGGCTGCCGATGTAGAGCCGCTTGCCTGCCGGGACCGAGACGTTGCCGACGGTCGTCGTGCGGCCGTCGAGGTAGATGTTGTTGTTGACGGTGACGTTGGGCAGCCCGCAGCCCTGGAGGTTCTTGCTGGACCCGGACATGGAGACCGTGCCGCTGCCCGTGATGCCGTTTCCAGTCAGGTTGCCGGTGACGCTCAGGGTCTTGCCGTTGGTGTCCACGGCGCCGCCCTGCACCATCAGGTCTCCGACGCTCACGTTTGCGCTGAGCACGGGCTGGTTCGCGGCGTCCCCGCAGATGAAGACGTTGTTGGACGAGCCCGGCACCCCCGAGGGGCTCCAGTTGTCCGCCGCGCTCCAAGCCGTGCTCGAGCTGCCCGTCCAGACCTTGTCGTAGCCGGGCGGCGTCTGGTCGCAGGTGCGCGACTCGTAGCTGAGGCCCGCGGAGCAGGTCGAGGTGTTCTCCGCCCCGTCGGTCACGGTGGCGTACCAGGTGGTGGTGCTGTTCTGCGTGACGGTGAGCTGCTGGCTGAAGTCGCCGCTGCCGTCGGCCGAGGTGGTGGCGACCGGCGAGCCGCTGCAGTCGGAGCTCGTGTAGATCTTGAGCGTCCCGCTCACCTCAGCAGAACCGAAGAGCGTGGGCTGCGTGCCCGGTGCGGGTGAGCAGGGGGACGTCCCGA
>CAZQPP010000754.1:0-3347 GCA_964594295.1 uncultured Myxococcales bacterium
GCCGCCGACCGGGTCGCAGGTGTCGCGGGTGCAGGGGTTCAGGTCGTCGCAGGTGGCCGGCTCGTGGTGGCACTCTCCCGAGCGCGCGTCGCACAGGTCCGTGGTGCAGGGGTCGCCGTCGTTGCAGTCGTGTGCACGCACCACCACGCACGCCCCGGATCTGCAATGTGCCTCGGTGCACGCGTTGCCGTCGTTGCAGTCGGAGTCGTCTCCCAGCACGGTGCGCCCGCAACCCGTGCTCGGGTCGCAGCCGGCTTCGGTGGTGCAGGGGTTGCCGTCGTCGCACTCGAGGCGCCGTCCGGGAGCGCACCTGCCTTCGCGGCACGCGTCCGCGTGGGTGCAGGCGTTCCCGTCCTCGCAGGAACCCGGAGCGGGCTCGAAGGTGCAGCCGGTGCCCGGGTGGCATCCGCCGGCGGTGCAGGGGTTGTCGTCCGCGCAGATCCGCGCCCGGCCCGGGAAGCACCGCCCGGCCCTGCAGCGGTCACCGGTGGTGCAGGTGTCTCCGTCGTCGCAGCCGGCGTCGACGGGGGTGTGCAGGCACCCGGCGCCCGGCGAGCAGGTGTCGGCGGTGCAGGGGTTGGCGTCGTCGCAGCCGTGTGTGCGCCCGGCGACGCAGCTCCCCGCCTCGCAACGATCGCCGGTGGTGCAGGCGTCGCCGTCGTCGCAGGGGCCGGCGCGCTCCACGTGCACGCAGCCGCCCGTGACCGTCGCCGTGGGATCGCAGCCGTCGTCGGTGCACGGGTTGCCGTCGTCGCAGCCGGTCTCGGTCCCGGGCCGGCAGCCGCCGGCCTCGCAGCGGTCGCCCGCGGTGCACGGGTTGCCGTCCTCGCAGAGCGCGGCGCTCTCGACGTGCACGCAGCGCCCGGCCTCGCAGGTGTCGTCGGTGCACGGGTTGCCGTCGTCGCAGCGCAGCACGGGGGCGAAGACGCAGCGCGCCTCGGCTCCCTCGCCTACGCAGCGATCGTCGGTGCACGGGTCGCCGTCGTCGCAGCGCTCGGCCTGCCTGCACCCGCCGTCCACGACGTCGCAGGCGAGCACGGTGCAGCCTTCGTCGTCGCCGCAGTCCTTGGCCGTGCCGGGCTGGCAGGCCCCGCCGCCGCAGGTGTCTCCCTCGGTGCACGGGTTGCCGTCGTCGCAGGCGGCGCTGTTCGGCGTGAAGACGCAGCCCTGGCCGGGCTGGCAGGCGTCGTCGGTGCAGGGGTCGCCGTCGTCACACGCGACGGGCGGCGCGAGGGCGCACCCGCCGCCCGCGTCGCACATGCCGTCTCGCGTGCACGGGTCGCCGTCGTCGCAGGCGGCGCCGGTGGTGGTCACGGGGGTGCAGGTGGGCGCGGTGCCGGGCCCCGCGTAGCCGCAGACCACGGCCGTGCAGGGGGCCGTAGCCTCGTCGCAGCCGCCGGTCAGACCCGGAAAGAGGGGCTCGGAGCCGCACTCACCCGTGCCGGGGTCGCAGCGGTCCTCGGTGCAGGCGTCGTTGTCGTCACACTCCTTCTCATCGTGCTGGCAGCCCATGGTGGGTGAGCAGGAGTCCTCGGTGCAGGGGTCGCCGTCGTCGCAGACGACGCGCTCGCCGGCACAGCTTCCCCCTTCGCACACCTCGAAGTAGGTGCACGGGTCTCCGTCGTCGCAGCGCTCGCCGTCCCCGGCCGGGCTGTGGCTGCAACCTCCGAGCAGGGAGCAGGAGTCGACCGTGCAGGGGTCTCCGTCGTCGCACGCCGCCGCCGCCGCGCCGGTGCAGCGGCCGGAGCGGCACGCGTCGCCCGTGGTGCAGGCCTCCCCGTCGTCACACGCGGTGCCCTCGGCGAGGGGGGTGTGCACGCAGCCCAGAGCCGGATCGCAAGAGTCCTCGGTGCACGGGGCGCCGTCGTCGCAGAGCAGGGGCAGGCCGCCCTTGCAGCCGCCGTCCTCGCAGCGCTCGCCGGCCGTGCAGGCGTCCCCGTCGTCGCAGCGCAGCCCCGACTCCGAGTGCACGCAGCCGGCGCCCGGGTGGCAGCCGTCGAGGGTGCATGGATCTCCGTCGTCGCACGCGGCCGGCCGCGCGCCTGCACAGCCGCCGTCGCCGCAGACCTCACCCTCGGTGCAGGCGTTGCCGTCGTCGCAGGGAGTGCCGAGCCCCCGGTGGCTGCACCCACCGGCCGGGTCACAGGCGTCCTCGGTGCACGGGTCGCCGTCGTCGCAGCTCCGGGCGGGGCCGGCGGCGCAGATGCCCGCGTTGCAGCTGTCACCGAGAGTGCAGGGGTCGCCGTCGTCGCAGGCTCCGGTCGCCGGCCCGTGCACGCAGCCCGCCCCCGGCGTGCAGCCGTCCGCCGTGCAGGGGTCGCCGTCGTCGCAGTCGGGGCGGGCGCCGCCGACGCAGTGGCCCGCCACGCAGGCGTCTCCCGCCGTGCAGGAGTCGCCGTCGCTGCAGGGCGTCGCCGGCGGCAGGGCCTGCACCTCGCATCCGCCGGTCTCCGGGTCACAGACGCCGGTCGTGCAGGGCCCGTCACCCTGGCACGCTCCGGGCTCCAGGCTGAAGCCGTTCGGGTCGAGATCCGGGTCGCACACGAAGCAGGTGGGCTCGTCCCCCTCGGGAGCCTCGCCTCGCTCGTAGCAACCGCGGCCTACGAGGCAGGTCCCGGGTTCGAGGTCGTTGCGGCAGTAGCCCGTGGCGTTGTCGCAGAGGTCGGTGGTGCAGGACAGGCCGTCGTCGCAGGACAGGGCCGCCGACCAGTAGAGACAGCCGAGCTGCGGCTGCCTGGTGCAGTGCTGGAAGCACGTCCCCTTCGGGATGCAGCGGGTCTCTCCGAGGGTGGGGCAGGGCTCCAGCTCGGCGCAGGCGCAGGGGTCGGCGTCGTCGATGCAGTCCTCGACGACGTCGTCTGTGAGGATGACGGCGCCGGGCGGTCCGACGATCGGCTCGACTCCTTCACCGACGTCGTTGGGGCCGGCGTCGCCCAGCTCGGCCCCGGGGCCGGGATCGAAGCCGGGATCGTCGCCCGGGTCCGAGCCCCGGTCGTCGCCGGGGTCGTCGCCGGGGTCGGTGCCGGGGTCGGTGCCGGGGTCGGTGCCGGGGTCCTCGCCGATCTCGCCGCCGGGGTCGGTGAGGACGTCGGCGTCGAGGCGGCCCTCGAGATCGTCCATGGTCCCGACATCCACCGGGGAGGCGACGAAGTCCGGGATGGACATGCAGCTGGCGAGCAGAGCGCAGAGCGCGATGGGCACGAGGGGGGAGAGCGCGTATCGAGCAGCCATCAGAACCCACCTCCGATCGAGAGGCCGGCGCCGTCGGGCCCGAGCAGCGGAGTCAGCCGGGCGCCCGCGGCCTCCGGCTCGTCCACGTCCTGGAGCAGGATGAAGAGCCCCGCACC
>CAZQPP010000755.1:0-3333 GCA_964594295.1 uncultured Myxococcales bacterium
AGTCGGACGAGCCCACGAAGGCGAAGGCTGGGGAGTGTGGGCCACCCGCCCAGTCAGGGGGCATCTCGACCAGGAGGTGGAGGTCCTCGGCTGCCAGCCAGTCGACGGCGAGCTGCCGGGCGTTGAAGCCGAGCAGGTCGCCGGCCAGCTCAACGAGGGCCAGCAGGGCGTTGTTGAGACCATCTGTGCACTCGGCGCCTCCCCCCGGCGGGTAGGAGGTGTCGGGGTTGCGGTCCACGTCGGCGGCCGTCTCGGTCGTGCAGGCCATGGGCTCGGAGGCTGTGAGGCTGCCGATCCCGAAGCGCACCCTTTGCACGCGGGTGTGGCCGGGCGCGGGCGCGGTTGCACCGGCGTGGCAGAGCGACACGGCGCGCTCGTCTCGCTCGTCAGGCGGGAGGCAGTAGAGCTCGCCGTAGCAGTCGGCGTCCTGGCAGTCGGCGCTGCCGTCGTCATCGTTGTCTACCGAGTCGGTGCAGCGACCCGCCTCGGGGAGGAGCTCGGGAGCGTGCACGGTGAGCGAAGGGCCCGGCTCCGAGCAGTTCCGCGACGCATCGCAGGCCTGCACGGCGAGCGTGTGCTCGCCGCCCGGGCTGAGGCCGTTGACCGCGGCGAACAAGGAGAAGCCGCTTGTCTCCACGACGGGCACGGCGTCCAGGAAGACCCGGTAGCGGGTGACGCCGACGTCGTCCTCGGCGGGCCACCAGGAGATCTCCGCCGAGGTCGGGCTGAGGGTGTGGACCCACAGCTCCGCGCCCTCGGGCCACCATGGCGGCGTGGTGTCCACGATGCAGTTCGCCGCAGTGGCGCAATCGAGGTCGGCACAGTCGATCGCGCCGTCCGAGTCGTCGTCGAAGGCGTTCAGGCATGAAACCTCGGTGGCGTGGCAGTTGGGCGCGCCGTAGCAATCGGGGTCCAGGCAGTCGGCAAGGCCGTCGAGGTCCTCGTCGAGGCCGTTCATGCACTCCTCGAAAGGCGGAGTGCACATGGGGTGGCTGTCGCAGTCCGGGTCGTCGCAATCGGTGCCGCCGTCGAAATCATCGTCGCGACCGTTTGTGCACTCCTCGGGCTGCGGAGCGCAGGTTCCTCCGCTCAGGCCCACGATCGCTGCGGGTTGCGAGTCGAACATCAGGCCGAAGGACGCGGCGTCGTTTGTGCCGTCCCCGTCTGTGTCGACGTCGAGCATGAGGGCGAGCAGCTCACCGAGATCGCCGGCGCCGAGCTCGAAGGCCTCGTCCACCTGGTCGACCGCGGCCAGGATGCTCGACTCCGCGACCGCGCCGTAGAGCAGCCCGTTTTCGAGGCGCAGGAGCGTTCCCTCCTCCTCGACCACGTCCGCGCGGAGGGCGACGCCGTGGAGGCTCACCGACACGTTCCACTCGTGACCATAGGCCTCGAAGGCCGGCACCGAGTAGGTGAAGTCGTTGTCCACGCCGCCCGCGACGAGCTGAGCGCCGACCACTCTCGCTTCTGAGGTGCCCTTGTTCGACGCACGTGACAAGCGCTTCCAGGAAGGACGCCAAGAAGACCTTCGCCGACACCGAGCAGATCGAGAGGCACTCTTCGTCGGTAGCGCCGCCTCCTGCGGCTTCGCAGATGGCAGGGCACGAGGAGGAGACCTCCGGCCGGTCCGGGTAGGGGCAGGTGGCCGGCAGCGCGCCGGCGTCGGCAGACGCGCAGTCCTGCACGCCATTTGTCGCGTCCGGGGTGTCGGGCTCCGGCACGATGCAGGCGGCATCGCCCTGGCAGTCCATGTCCTCGCAGTCGGTCGCGCCGTCCGAGTCGTCGTCGAGGCCGTTCGCGCAGTCCTCTGTCAAAGGTACACACGCACCCTCGACAACGCCTCGGACCAGGACGGGCTGCGAGTCGAACATCACTCCGAAGGACGCAGCATCACCCTGGCCGTCGCCGTCGGTGTCGACATCGAGCATGAGGGCCAAGACCTCGCTGATGTCGCCGATGCCGAGGTCGAAGGCCGCGTCCACCTGGCTGACGGCGGCCACGATGCTCGAGCGCGCGACGGCTCCGTGGAACAAGCCGTTTTCAAGACGGAGGAGCGCTCCGTCCTGATGGACCACGTCGGCGCGGAGCGTGACGTTGTAGAGCACTGCCGACAGGCTCCATTCGTGGCCCTCGGCCTCGAAGGCCGGCAGCGCGTAGGCGAAGTCGTAGTCGCCGCCGCCTGCCAAGAGCTGGCCGCCCAGCACACGTGCCTCCATGGTCATGACCAGCGGATGACACGAGCCGTCGAAGGAGTAGCGTTGCGCGAGGAGTGCGCCGGCTTGGTTGCAGTCGGAGATGGCTGCATAAGCCATAAGCTCGAAGGGCTGCCCGTCGTTCCGATAGCCCGGAGCCTCCACGACCAGGTGAAGGTCCTCGGCGCCAAACAGGTCGAGGGCCTCCTGGCGGGAGTTGGTCTCGGCCACCTCGTCTGCGAGCTCCACTGCGAAGAGCAGCGCGTTGTTGAGGCCGGCGGAGCACGCGATCGGCGCGAAGCTCTCGTCTGGGAACGTGGTCGCCGGGTCGCCGTCAGCGTCGGCGGCGGCGCCGGCCGGGCAGCCAAGGGCCTGCGCCGGATCCATGCCGCCCACCCCCAGGCGCAGCTCCTGGGCCTGGAGCTCCTCGGGTGCCGCCTCGCACGCCGAGAGGGACTGCGTCACCGCCCCGCAGGCCTGCAGCACAGGCTCGTCAGGGGAAACGCCCGAGAGCACATCGTCGATGCACTGCTCCGCGGCAAGGTCACCGGGGTCGAAGCTCTCCCACGACGTCTGCTCGATGCACTGGGCTACGGCCTGAAGGAACTGTAGCTCGAAGGCCTTCGATTCCTCGGAGCAAAGGTCGAGGCACTCCTCGCCGGAGCCGCGCGCAAGGTCGGCTGCGCAGATGGCTGTGCAGAGCGAGGAGGCCTCGGGCTGCTCGGGGTAGGGGCAGGGCGGAGGCTCCTCGGACGAGTCCGGGATGACGACGTCCTGCTCGCCCTCTCCGGGGACCGAGCCACTCCCGTCTGTGACGGCATCGGATGCCGAGCCGCCGTCACCTGTGAGGGCACCGAACACAGTGCCCAAGGGGGTGGCCGGGCTGACCGAGGCGGGCGGCTCCGGTACGGCTTCCTCGGGCTCGACCTCGCAGGTCGCCGCGTGCAGCGCCAGCGCCAGCACCATCCCTATCAAGAAAGGCCTTTCGTTCTTTGAGTGACTGCCCATGCGCCTCTCCCTTTGCCCCACGACCGCCGGTGCAGCCCGAAAGCTGGCGTCATCCGCGCCGAGCCCGGCACACACCGGTGCGGGCGCGCAGGGGTCTCGTGTAGGTTGGCCTGGTCCGACCAAGACCGGCTCC
>CAZQPP010000756.1:0-3317 GCA_964594295.1 uncultured Myxococcales bacterium
CTCTCTCTAATCCACCGGATCGAGAACCCGCGGGGGGATGCCGTGGGCTGCCGCGGCGCTCGGCTCGTTGGGCGCCAGCAGCACCTGGACGTCCTCGACCGCCTGCCCTCCGGTGACCTCGACCGGCTGGAACGTGCCGATCATCGTGATCTTGTTCGCGTCGTTGGGATCGACGGCGAGCGCCTGCACGGCGTAGGTCCCGTCTGTGAGGTTCTCGAAGGCGAAGGCGTAGCTCGGCGCCTGGGCGGCGTAAGGGAGCACGACGAGGCGATCCATGTACCAGCCCCAGTCGCCGTAGCGGTAGAGGTCCACCTCGAGCACCCCGACGTCGCTGACCGCGGAGCCGACCGAGTACTCGACCCTCACCTCGAGCTCGGGGCCGCCGCCCGTGACGAAGATGCCGCTGCGGTAGCGTCCGGACGCTGTGGCGTCCCGGTCGAGGGTGACCTTCACCTGGGCGGTGCCGGCGGCCGGGATCGTGACGCTCGCGTTGTCGAGGGAGAGCGCCGGATCGCTGGTCGCCAGGGTGAGCGCGGCCTCGGCGTCGCCTCCGTTGCGCAGGTCGATGGTGGCCTCCGTCTCGTCCTCGGCGACGCTGAGGAGGTGCTTGGCGGCGAGCACGAATGGGCCCGTGGCGCCCGCCGACTGGGCCAGGCTCACCGATGCGGCCGCGGTCACGAGCCCGGCGCCGCAGAGATCGCCCGAGCACCCGCAGGTCGCGTCTCCGGGGCAGCCCGAAGGCATGGTGGCCGAGGCACGCAGCCAGGCGAGGGCCTGGTCGGTGGTGAGCCCCGGCCGGACCGCGCTCATGAGCGAGACGACGCCGGCGATGTGCGGGGAGGCCATGGAGGTGCCGTTGTAGAACACGTGGCCGAAGCCGCCCGTGATGGGGTCCAGCCCCGCGGAGAGCACGCCGTCCCACTCGCGGTAGTAGCCGAGGCTGAGCTGATCGCCGCCGGGGCCGAGCACGTCGACCTTGGGGCCGAAGTTGCTGAACCCTGAGAGGGCGGTGCTGGGCCCGACCGAGCCGACCGTGACGATGCCCTCGAGGCCCGCGGGCGCGTAGAGCGCCGCGTCGTCGGTCTCGTTGCCGGCGGCGACCACGATGACGGCGCCGGTCTCGGTGCGGATCCGGTCGACCACGTCCTGGTAGCCGTAGCCCTTGCCGCCGAGGCTCATGTTGAGGACCTGCGCCGGGTTCGGGTTTGCGGGCAGGTCGTCGGTGCCGTCACCGTCCATGTCGCGGATGCCGGCGGACCAGAGCATGCCCCGGATGATGGCGTCGTCCGTGCCGTAGCACTCGTCCTCGAGGCCGAGCACGCGCACCGGCAGGATCTTCGCGGCCCAGTCGACGCCCGCGCCGCCGTAGCTGGCGCTGCCGTCGTCGTTGGTGCAGGCGCCGATGGTGGCGGCCACGTGGGTGCCGTGGTAGCCGGCTCCCGCGCAGGTGTCGTATGGGTCGTCGTCGTCCTCCACGAAGTCGTAGCCCGGGACCACCCTGCCACAGGCGAAGTCCTCGTGGCTCGCCGCCGTGTCGCCGTCGCGCCAGAGGATGCCGGTGTCGAGCACGGCCACGACGGTGTCGGCGCTGCCCGTGGTCAGGTCCCAGGCCGCCTCGAGGCCGAGCAGGTCGTAGTGGGGCTTCTGCTCGGAGTAGAGCGCGTCGTTGGGAGCGGCGTGGTGCGCTCGCAGGAAGTTCGGCCTCGCGCCGAGCACGCCCGGCGACGCCGCGAGCCTCGCGATCATCTTCATGGTGGGACGCGCGGAGTCGTCGCCTGCCCCCGCGAAGCGGCGCGCGTGCCCGGCCGAGGCTCTCCGGACGAGCCACCGCCTGCCCACCTTGCGCACCCGCGCGAGAGCCAGAGCTGCGAGCGACGCGTCGCCGTCGCCCGCGCCGTCGAGGCGCACGAGGGCCTCGTCGAGCACCAGCCGCGCCCCCGGGTCCACCGACGCGCTGCCCGCCGCGGCGTCGCCGCTGAGTGGCGAGAACACCTGGCCGCGGATGGCCCCGACCGGGCGCGTCCGCTTGTGCACGAAGATCACGTTGTAGCTCCCCCGCTCGCCGGCGATGTCGGCGCGGATGAGCACGTAGTAGGAGGCGGCCGTCTCGATCGGGTGGTCCAGCGCGAGGTCGGGTCCCTCCGGGCCCCAGTTGGCGAAGCCCACGACCTCCGAGCCCTGGGCGTCCGCGCGGATGATGAGGGCCTCCGGCGCGAAGCTGTCCACCGGGGTCACGAGGACCCTGAAGAAGGTGCCCACGTCGGCGTCCTCGGCGTCGAAGCGGAACCAGTCGGTGTCGTCCCTGGTGATGCTCAGGGTGGCGAGGTAGGCGTCCGAGCCAAGGTCCGTGAAGCTGGTGGCCTCGGTGGAGTCGTTGTTGGGCTCGTAGCGGTCCGCGTTGTGCGCGACCTCGATGTCGCCCTCGACGGCCAGGCCGCTGCGCTCGGACCAGATAGCGGCGTCTGCCTGAGGGAGGGTCGCGTTGTCCAGGATCTCGAGGTCTCCGCCGACCGACGTGATGGCGTCGACGTGCGTCAGGCTCTCGAGGGCGGCGTTGTCCGCGATGCGCAGCTTCCCCTTGACCGCGCTCAGCCCGGTGAGGCCGTCGAGGCTCGCGAGGGCCGGGTTGCTCTCCACGATGACGTCGCCCCCGACGCTGGCGAGGCTCTCGAGCGCGGAGATGTCCTCGAGGCCCGGGTTGTGGGCGATGACGAGGTCGCCGCTGACGCTCACGAGCTGGTCGAGGCCGTGGAGATCGCTGACGTCGCCCGCGCGCTCGACCCGCAGGTCGCCGGCCACCTCGACGACGCCGTAGGCCCGGACGATGTCTTCGGAGGACTCGATGACGAGGGTGCCGGTCCACACACCGTTGACGAGGCCGTAGAAGTCGCAGACGTAGCGTGTCGACTGCCGCTCGGTGTCGGAGAGCTGCCCGTCTCCGTCCTCGTCGGTGCCGATCTCGAAGCGCGTGCCGCCGAAAGCGCAGTTGTTGCCCGCGGGCTCGTCGAAGGCGAGCACGAGCGAGGTCTTGCCGTCTTCGCCCGGGTCACCCTGGTCACCCTTGGCGCCCTTTTCGCCCTGGATGCCTTGCTCGCCCGGGTCGCCCTTGTCTCCTTTGTCGCCCTTTTCGCCCTGGATGCCTTGCTCGCCCTGGATGCCCTGCTCGCCCTTGTCTCCTTTGTCACCCTTTTCACCTTGGACGCCCTGCTCCCCCTGGTCGCCCTTGGCTCCCTTTTCACCCTATTCACCCTGCACCCCCTGCTCGCCCTGGGCGCCCTGCGCGCGCTCGGTGCCCTCGGGGACATCGAGGACGTCCG
>CAZQPP010000757.1:0-3317 GCA_964594295.1 uncultured Myxococcales bacterium
CGGGGTCAGCCACCTCTTGCGCTACCAACTTCACTACTTCGACTACGCCTGGGACAAGCCCGAGAACCAGCGCCTGAACCCCGACGTCACGGTGCGCTCGCGCGGCGTCATGGAGAAGTGCACCTTCTGCATCCAGCGCATCCGCGACGTAGGGAACAAGGCACGCGCGGAGGGGCGCCCCATCAAGGACGGCGAGATCAAGCCGGCCTGCGTGCAGACCTGCCCCACCGACGCCTTGAGCTTCGGCGACCACCTCGACCAGGACAGCGAGATGGCCCGCCGCGCCGACGACCCGCGCGCCTATCGCCTCTTGGACTTCCACGCCAACACGAGGCCCGGCGTCGTCTACCTGCGCCGCGTCGTCACCGGCCCGGAGGAGATCTGATGCGCGCCCAAAGAGCAGACCTGGGCGACTTCTCCTACGGCCGGGTCCAAAAAGACATCCTCGCCACCCTCGGCCTGCCCGGAAAGAGATACCTCGCCGTGCTCGCCCTCTGCTTCGGCCTCACGGTCATGGGCGCCGCCTGCTGGGTTTACCTGGTGCTCACCGGCATGGGCGCGAGCGGTATCAACAACCCGGTGGGCTGGGGCTCCTTCATCACGACCTTCGTGTTCTGGGTCGGCATCGGCCACGCGGGCACCCTCATCTCGGCGGTGCTCTTCTTGCTGCGCGGGCCGTGGCGCTCGGTGATCTTCCGCGCGGCGGTGGGGGCGACAATCTTGGGCGGGGCCAGGGCGGGCCTCTTCCCCCTCATCCACGTCGGCCGGATCTGGGTCATCTACTACACCTTCCCGCCCTACCCGAACGGCCGCGACCTGTGGCCCAACTTCCGGTCGCCGCTCTTCTGGGACTCCATCGCCATCAGCACCTACCTGACGGTCAGCGCCATCTTCTTCTACGTCGGCCTGCTGCCCGACATCGCGGCGGCACGCGACAGGGCGAAGAACCCCCTGTCCCGCTTCGTGCTGGGCTTGCTCGCCCTCGGCTGGATGGGCTCCTCGCGGCAGTGGAAGCACTACGGCGCCGCCTACGTGCTCTTCGCCGCCCTGGCTACGCCGCTGGTCGTGTCGGTCCACTCGGTCGTCTCGTGGGACTTCGCCATGAGCGTCGTGCCCGGCTGGCACACCACGATCTTCGCCCCCTACTTCGTGGCCGGCGCCATCCTCTCCGGCCTCGCCATGGTGCTCTGCATCCTCATCCCGCTTCGCAGGGTCTTCTCGGTGAAGCACCTCATCCGCATGTACCACCTCGAGTCGATGGCCAAGCTGATCATCGTGACCTCGCTGGTGGTCGGCTACGCCTACGGGGTCGAGTTCTTCATCGCCTGGTACGCGGGCAACCCCTTCGAGGAGGCCATCTTCGCCTACCGGCCCACGGGGGACTACGCCCTGCAGTTCTGGATCATGGTCGTCTGCAACACCGTGATACCGCTAGCCTTCTTCTGGAAGAAGGTGCGCACGAGCGTCTGGGCGCTCTTCATCATCGGGGCGCTCATCAACGTGGGCATGTGGTTCGAGCGCTACAACATCATCGTCACCTCGCTCTCCCACGAGTTCTTCCCGCACACCTGGGGCACCTACTCCCTGACCTGGGTCGAGTGGGGCATCTTCATCGGCTCCTTCGGCTGGTTCTTCATGCTCCTGCTCGCCTTCTTCAAGTTCCTGCCGGCGATCTCGGTGGCCGAGGTGAAGGAGTCGATGCCACACCCGGTGCGCGCACAACACGCACAGCCCGCAGAGACGGGAGGTGCATCATGAGCGCTCAGGCCAAAGGACTTGTGGGCTCCTTCGCCCACACCGACGCCCTCATGGACGCGCTGCACGCCGCAAAGGACGCCGGCGTCGAGATCCGCGAGGTCTACACGCCCGTGCCCTTCGAGGAGGCGGGGGACTTCGTGCGCACCAGGCGCAGCCCCGTGCGCTTCTTCACCCTCATCGGCGCCCTCGGCGGCCTCGCCTGCGGCCTCGGGCTGGCGCTCTACACCTCGCTCATCTGGAACATCATCGTGGCGGGCAAGCCGGTCGCCTCCATCATCCCCTTCCTGGTCATCGGCTTCGAGTTCACGATCCTCTTCGGCGGCATCTGCACCCTGATAGGGGTCCTGGTGCTCTCGCGCCTCCCCCACCGCCGCTTCCCGGACAGGGGCTATCGCCCGGCCTTCTCGAACGACCGCTTCGGGGTGTGGCTGGCGCCGGAAGCGAAGGACGAAGAACGCGCGCGCGGGCTCCTCGAGGCGGCGGGCGCAGAGTCCGTCGAGGAGGTGGCGTCATGAGCGCGACGCTTACCACCCGCGTCCTCGAAGCAACTCCCCGCGACCGCACCCTCGGCAAGGCCGCGGGCGCCGGGATCGCCATCGGCGTGGCCGGCGTCGCCGCCGGCGCGCTCTCCTCGGTGCCGAACACCCTGTGGACGGCGCTGATCGTGACCACGGCCCTGGTCGCAGGCGTCGCCGTGGTCGGGGTGCTCTTCTCGGCCATCTTCCAGGTCACGGGGGCGAGGTGGGGCCGCGCCTACCGCCGGCTGTCCGAAGCCTGCCTGGCCTTCGGCCCCGTTGCCCTGCTCGGGCTCATCGTGCTCATGGCCGGCGGCAACGCCTACCTGCCCTGGGTGCACGAGCACCCCCACGTCGGCGGCAAGGCCGTCTGGCTCACCCGCGGCTTCTGGGACGCCAGGGTGCTGCTCTCCCTCCTCCTCACCTACGGCCTCTCCTGGGCCTTCGTCTACTACTCCCTGCGCGCGGACTTCTGCATGGAAGGGGTCGCGCAGCGCTTCAAGGGCAGGCTCGCGTCCTGGGTCGGCAAGGGCATCAAGGACCCGGTCGCCGAGCGCGAACGCTGCGAGTCCCGCCTGGACGTGCTCGCGCCCAACGTGATCAACCTCAACGGCCTGCTCTTCTCGCTCCTCGGCTTCGACCTCATCATGGCCCTGGAGCCCGACTGGTTCTCCACGCTCTTCGGCGCCTGGTACTTCATGGGCAACATGTTCGCCGGCCTGGCGCTGCTGGCCCTGGTGTCGATGGCCCTGAGGAGGAAGCTCGGCCTGCACGACTTCCTGACCGAGCAGCGCCAGAGCGACATGGCGACCATCCTCTTCGGCTTCTGCCTCGTGCACACGGACTTCTTCTGGTCCCAGTACCTGACCATCTGGTACGCGAACCTGCCCGAAGAGACCTACTGGCTCATCGAGCGCACGGTGGACGAGGAGCTCCCCTGGGGCGGGCTCTCGTGGGTCTCTCTGATGGCCTTCTTCACCATCCCCTTCATCGCCCTGCTCTTCCGCAAGGTGAAGCGAAACGACTCCCTCCTGGCGATGATCT
>CAZQPP010000758.1:0-2702 GCA_964594295.1 uncultured Myxococcales bacterium
CCGCTCGAGCCTCTCAACCTGCTGGGTGAGCTGGCCCATCCGCTCCCGGGTCTCCTCCAGATCCTCTTGCACCACCTGGCCTTCGGGGCTTGACTTGGTCTCCTCGTCGACGGCCCGCAAATCCGCCTGGAGCAACGGAACCTGCTCGTGGGCGATGCCTCCCTTGAGCATCCCCTCCACGCGCCTGGCCACCACGGGCGCGAGGCTGCCGAGCTCTT
This sequence comes from uncultured Myxococcales bacterium, assembly GCA_964594295.1. Taxonomy (GTDB): domain Bacteria; phylum Myxococcota_A; class UBA9042; order UBA3505; family UBA3505; genus CAZQPP01. Next base: position 219 of record CAZQPP010000758.1, read on the forward strand.
GGTGGATCACCTTGGACTTCTCCACGAGCACCTCGAGCACGCGATCCTCGGCCCGCTGATGCACGACGAAGTAATGGCACCGCACCACCGGCGCGCGCTGCAGCTTTCGGTCGATGCGGCCATTGCGCTGCTCCATGCGCGAGGGATTCCAGGGGACATCGGCATGGAAGAGGTCGGCGCAGTGGTTCTGAAGGTTCACGCCCTCGCGGGCCGCGTCGGTGGCGATGAGGATGCGAAGGGGGTGGCGCTCGGGATCGGCGTTGAAAGCCTCCTTGATGAGCTCCCTGTTCTCTTCCCCGATGCCACCGTGGAAAGTCTGGATCCGTTGGTGTTCCTCGTCGGAGCCGCGAATCGCGGCCTGGAGCTGCTCGAGCAGATAGCGCTTGGTGTCGGTGTACTCGGTGAAGATGAGGATCCGCCGGTTGTTCCAGCGGGCGCCTGGGGAGCCAAGCTGTGGGCAGCAGTTGCGCTTGAGCCATGCGACCAGGTGTCTGATCCGACTGTCTTGCTCGTAACGAGCGTGCCCGGCGACGGCGGCCATCTCTTCGAGGATGGCCAGCTCGCGCGCCATGCAATCGCCGGCGCCCGACGAGGCGAGGGTAGCCGCAGCCATCTGGGCGTCTTCTTCGGACTGGACCTCGGCTTCGTTCAGCGCTGCCCGCTCGTCATCGGAGCCGGGTGGCGAAAGGAGGAGTTGGAGGTTCCTCTCCTCGACTTCTTGCTCCTCCGCGGCCTCCTTGGCCTGCTTCGTCACCGAACGCCGATGCACCTCCAGCGTGCGGGCGAAAGCCTCGATTGACGAGAGGAGGCGCTTCTGGAGCGACGTGACGACAAGCATGCTCGAGGCCCGCTTGCCCCGAGGCGCGCCGCGGAGTCGCTCTCGCCGGGCCTCGCGATAGCGTTGAAGGAGGCGGGAGAGGACCAACTCCGGGGCATCCTTGGGCAACCCGTCGATGTCGATGCGGATGATCTCCCGCTCGGGGAAAGCCTCGCCGATCTCGCGGAGGTCGTGCTTGAGCCGCCGAATCACCACCTGATCTCGGGACATGTGGTGCACGGGCACGCCACGACAGAACTTCTGGGGGTCGAGCATCTCGAGGATGGCCGAGAAGCTGTTGGAGTGCCCGTTGTGCGGAGTGGCGGAGAGAAAGAGCTTGTGCTCGAAGCGCGGCGAGAGATCGCGGATCGCCTTGGTCAGCTTGGAATCGACGGCGTACCTGGCGCCGCTGGCGGGCGCCGCGTTGTGGGCTTCGTCGAGGATGAACAGGGCCCCGCTCTGGAAGTCGCCGAGCCAGTCTCGCAGGGGGCCCGCATAGGCCTCGTTTCGGATGAGGGCGTGGGAGATGATGAAGCGGCTGTGGGTGGTCCAGGGGTTGACTCCGTAGCCGCGCTCCTGCCGCTTGGCGGTCACGTAGTCACGGTCGTAGATCATGAAGCCCAGCCCGAAGCGCTGCTCCATCTCGTCCTTCCACTGCCGCACCACCGACGGCGGGCAGGAGATCACCACCCGCCGGACCTTCTGCCGCATGAGCAACTCACGCAGGATGAGGCCGGCTTCGATGGTCTTGCCGAGGCCCACATCGTCGGCGATGAAGAGGTTCACCCGCGGCATGGTGAGCGCCTTGCGCAGGGGCTCGAGCTGGAAGGCCTTCACCTCGATACCGGCCCGGTAGGGGGCCTGGAAGAGGTCGTTCTTGGTGGCCGTGACGCAATTCCAGCGCAGCGTGTTGAGGTAGGCGGAGAAGAGCCGCGGCTTGTCGAATCCGCGGCTGGCGATCGCCTGCCAGTTAGCGCCGTCGAGGATCTGGGCGTCGACCTCGTTGTCCCAGAGGAGCTCAAGCTGCTCGCCGAGGGCGTCATCCTCGACGCAGGAAAGGCGCACCAGAGGGCTGTCGATGACCTCGGGCGGCGGGGTTACGCCTTCCACAAGGTATTTCCGCGAACGAACGCGGACGATCTGGCCTGGCTGGAGGTTCATGCATTGCCTCCTTCGGTGCCATGCTCTCCGCCCTCGCCACCGTCCAGGGCCTTTCGATGGATGCGGCGGGTCTCGTCGGCCTTAGCCTCGCCCGGCAATCGGTCGGCGCAGAGCAACTCGCACACGTTGCGCTCGGTCAGCCGGAGAAGCTCGGTGACCATCTGGTTGTCTGGGTCATGGTTCACCGCGGTTCCCCTGCAACACTGCCCTGATTCTGCCAGTGAACGCTACGCGATCTGGCTCCGGGCCTCAATCGCAGCTTGGGGGTTCGTGGCTCTGGAAACCCCGGCAGCGTAGTCCCTCGCCTCCCGGCCCGGAGGGGGGCGAGCAGCTTCGAGTAGCGAGGTGCCTGACGCGTGTGGCGCGGCGCTTGGTGACGTGGAAGAAGAAGAGGTCGCCCGGCTGGTAGGCGCGGATCTCGTGCCCGTGCTTCCGGCCCCAGGTGCCTGTGCGCATGCAGATGGCGTAGTTCTCTGGCGGGACGAGCAGGATCCACCTGCGCTGCG
>CAZQPP010000758.1:2712-3315 GCA_964594295.1 uncultured Myxococcales bacterium
CCGATGATGGCGAAGCAGGGCGTCACCCACCGCCTTGAGCTGCTTCTCGGCCTCCAGTTGGGCCTGGCCACGCAGGGCGTCGAGACGGGCGCTCTGGAGCTGCTCGTAGGCGCCGCCGAGCTCTGAGGTCAGCGGCACGCTGAACTCACCCTCGAAGAGCTGGGTGAACATGGACGCCGCGTCGTCCAGAGTGGGCTCGGAAGGTGCGCCCTCGATCCGGACGTTCGCCTCTACGTTCGTGACCAAGCCGCCCTTGGTCAGGTTCGAGGATCCAACATAGGCGACCATCGAGTCCGGCTTGTGGAGCAGGTAGAGCTTCGGGTGAAAGGTCGCCCGGTCACCGTGTTGGAGGCGGCACGAGGCCGACGTCAGTGGCTCAAGCCGGCGGACCAGGTCGAGGTCGGTGAGGGCTAGCAGGTCGAGCTTGCGTCGGTCCCCGCACCATGTGGGTAGGTCCACGGTATCAAGGGCGCTTTGACGCGCGAAGGCCACCGCCATCTGGCAACGCGCCGCTTCGGCGAGGTCGTCGGTCAGGCGGTCGACGAGGACCTTGGCGGAGTTGTCGAAGACGGAGACTTGCATGGGCTGTAGACCCGACAGGCG
>CAZQPP010000759.1:0-3313 GCA_964594295.1 uncultured Myxococcales bacterium
TCGCGTTATCGCGACCACCAACCGGGACGTGCCGGAGGCGCTCTCCGAGGGCCGGCTCCGGGAGGACCTCTACTACAGGCTCAACGTCTTCGAGCTCTCCGTGCCCTCTCTCGCCGAGCGCGCCGACGACATCCCGCTCCTCGTGCACCACCAGATCCGCAAGATCAACGAGGAGACCGGCGCCAGCGTCCCGGGCGTGGATCAGGAGGCCCTCCGCTGCCTGGCGTCCTACGGCTGGCCGGGAAACGTGCGCGAGCTGCAGAACGTCGTGGAGCGTGCGGTGACCCTGGCTCTCGATCGGCCCATCGAGGTCAGAGATCTGCCCGACCGGCTGACCGAAGCGGTGTTGGGCGGTGACGACCTGCACAGGAGCGACATGCGCCTGCGCGAGAGCGTCAAGCGCTTCGAGCGAGAGCTGATAGTGCGCTCCCTCAAGCTCCACGACGGAGACAAGGAGGCCGCCGCCGCGGCGCTCGAGATCGACCTCGCGACCCTCTACCGGAAGCTGGACCGCCTCGGCATCGACAAGCGCACCGGAAAGGCCGAGAGGGGCGACGGCTGACCCGGGCGCGGCGGTCGGCGGCTCGCGAAGCGACGAAAAACACAAGGATCCGGTTGAGGAAAAGCAGCCGGAGAACATCGACTTCGGCACACATCGTGCTTAGGTTGCCGGCCTCGCGGAAAAACCGGACCAAACCAGGGCGAAATGAGCAAACAGCCAAGACCCGACCAGGGCTCCGAGGGCGGCGCCGAGGCCTCGCGCGGCGCCAAGCCCTCCTCCACGGGGGGCGTCCTCTTCGGCCTGGGGGTCACCGCCCTCGTGGGCCTGTTGGGGCTCGTCACGGAGCACCTGCTGCCGAAGATCTGGGAGGAGGCCTCTCTCCTCGGGCCGGAGAGCGCGGCCACCTTCGGGCTCCTTGTCTTCGCTGCTCTCCTCGGCCTCGGCTCGACGGCCTCCTGGCGGCGACGCTTCATCTCCGCGCACTTCGGCACCGCGGTGCTCATAGCCGCGGCCATAGCGACAGCCCTCGGCACCCTCGTGCTCCAGGGGCTGAGCCCGGAGGCCTTCCGAGAGACCTACGGGTCCGCCGCCGGAGCCTTCGAGATCTTGCGCTGGAGAGACATCTTCCACAGCTTTCCCTTCGCGGGCTTGACCGGCCTGACCTGCGCCTCCCTGGTCCTCGTCGTCGCCACGCGGCGCCCGCGCACCATGCGCACCTGGGGCGCCGTGCTCTCCCACGTCGGCATCGTGATCGTGTGTGCAGGCGCGACCCTGGGCGTCTTCCACGGCTTCAAGGGCAAGGTGACGCTCCGGGAAGGGGACAGCACGCGCAGCTTCCTTGCCACGAACCCGCCGCGCCTCGCCGGGCAGAAGCTGCCCCTGGGCTTCACCCTGACCCTCGACGAGTTCGAGCTCCTGAGCTACGAGGCCGACGTGAGGCTGCAGATTGTCGATCCGCACGCCAAGCCGCCGCAGCTCCTCTTGAACGTCGACCTCGAGTCCGAGCGAGCGGAGGTGGACGCGGCCCTCGCCGGTGCCGGGATGAAGCTCCTGGAGTACTGGCCCGAGCACCGCCAGAGGCTGGTCGTCGAACCCAGCGAGGAAGGTGAGAAGGGGGTTCCGGCCCTGAGCCTGCGCGCCGCCGACTCCAAGGAGCTCGGCGCGGCGTGGCTCTTCGCGACCGGCCGCGCCGAGGAGAACGCCCTCCCGCCCCACGGCCCCGGCCCGCGGCTGGTCTTCCACTGGCAGGAGTCGGCGGCGAAGGCCTGGGTGGAGCGCCTCGGCGGGGGTGAGCAGGAGAGGCACATCGTCAAGCTCGGCGGCGCCAAGGAGCTCAACGTCACGCCCGGAGAGTCCTACGAGCTCGAAGGCGGTGGCAGCTTCCTCGTGGTCCGCGCCTTCAAGGACTTCATGTTCGACACCAACACCAAGAAGGCGGCCGAGCGCTCGGACCGACCCAACAACCCCGCCCTCGAGGTGCAGCTGCGCGACGCGGAAGGCGAGACGGTGGGCAAGAGGTTCCTCTTCGCCAGCTTCCCCGACTTCCACGGAGCCGAGCGCAAGGGCCCGGGCGCTGCGATGAGCTACGTGTACCGGGGAGGAGAGCGCGCGCGCCCCGAGGAGTGGGTCGCCGTGGGCGAGAAGGGCGAGCTCTGGCGCCTCGACAAGGGTGAGGTGGCGGAGAGGCTGTCCCTGGGCCCCGGCACGCGTTTCTCCCTCGGTGAGCAGCCCTTCGAGGTCGCCACCCTGCACGCCTCCGCCCGCGCCACCAAGGAGGACACGACCCGCTCCGAGGAGCCGAAGAACCCCGTCGTGCTGCTCGAGCTCAGAGACGGGAAGCGAGCCTATCTCGCTGCCGGCCGATCGCTGCGCATGGGCGGCACCCACGTGCTCCGGCTCTTCAAGCAGGAGGAGCCGAAGGACTTCCTCTCGACGCTCCTCGCGATGGGGTCGGGCATGCCGGAGGTGCGCAAGCGCATCGAGGTCAACGACCCCCTCGAGTACGGCGGCTTGAGCATCTACCAGAGCGACTACGACCCCAGGGACCTGACCCTGAGCGGCTTCCAGATCGTGCGAGACCCCGGGCTGTGGCTGGCCTACGGCGGCCTCCTCGTGTCCCTGCTCGGCGTCTGTCTCGTCGTGGTCGCCGGCTCGCCCTTGCGCTCGAGGAGCCGAGCCGTGGCGGGCGCTGACAAAGAGCCCGCGAGGGAGGAGGAGGTCTGACATGGTCAACGCGCACGTCACCGGACTGACCGCCGGCATCGTCGCCATCGTTCACGCCTCCGCCTTCTACGGATTGCTCTGGCTGCGCCCGAAGAAGGCAGTGGCGAGGTTGGCCACGGTGTCCATGACGGTCGCCCTCGCGATCCACTTCTGGCTCCTCGGGGCGCGCTGGATCGAGGCGGGGCGGCCGCCCTTCAAGACCCTCCACGAATCCCTGATCCTGCTCACCACGTGTATCATCGCGCTGTACCTGGTGTTCGAGCTGATCTTCAGGCTGCGCGCCCTCGGGGTTGCCGCCGGGCTGGGTTCGCTCGCCTCCAGCGGCTACGCCCTGCTCCGCGCGGACAAAGAGATCGTGAACCTGCCGGCGGCGCTGCAGAGCGGGTGGTTCATCCCCCACGTCGTCATCTACTTCGTGGCCTACGCCGCCCTCTTCCTCGGCGCCGCCCTGGCGGTGTTCTACCTCTTCAGGCCCAAGCCCATCACGCACCAGCGAGAGGTCCTGCTGGGACCAGGGGTCTTCGACGTCGAGGCGCGCATGGACCAGGCTGTGCGCTTCGGCTTCGTGCTGCTGACCGCCGGCCTCTT
>CAZQPP010000760.1:0-2960 GCA_964594295.1 uncultured Myxococcales bacterium
AGTGTAGTTGTGCTTGTGAGTCTGGCACTTGCGGCAAAGCTGCTCGTTGAAGGGGAAGCGGGTCTTGTCGCAGGGCCATGGATCCAGCTTGCCGTCGGTCATCAAGATGACGTGGCGCTCTCTGTCGGCCAGGTCGCCCTTGCCGGCTCCGCCTCGCTCCACCAAGGAAAGAGACTCTTCAAGGGCGGCTCCTATCTCGGTGTAGTGCCGCGGGTGAGGTGGCTTCTTCGCGTCGGTCGCAGAAAAGACTCCCGGCTTGCAGCCCGCCAACAGGGCCGAACGACTCGCTTCGTCTTGCACGCTGGCAAGCGGCGCCGTGATCTTGGTGTGGGTAGCGAAGCGGATCGTTCCGCCCTGGTGTTCAGGTCCGGCCAGCGTCAAGATATCCGCCAGCATCCCACAGGCCAGAAGGCGCACGTCATTTGGATCGCCGGGGTTCCTCTTCTGGTTCATGCTGTCCGATTCGTCGATGGCCAGCACGATGTCGAAGGGGAGGTTCCCGGATGCCTGGGCCAGGCCGCGCTCGGGCACGAGCCACAGGAACAGCGCGCACGCAACCCACACGGTCCTGCACCGCCGGAGAGCAACATGTTCGCGACCAAGAAGCCCAAGAAGCGGACGCGCCATGGACGACGCATTGCCGCCGTCGTCGCAATGCCTATCGCGGGACGTCGATTGTAAGCGCATGGTTCTGACGCACCACCCTGTCTTCGTTTCCCAGCCTGACTGTAACCTCAATGAGCAGGTCGTTCCACCCGAGATCGAGCACGGGGACGTAGCAGTGTTCAAGGAAGCGCGGATTCCTTTGGGGAGCTCCCCTTGCCATGGTCAACGGCTGCGCGCTCCTGTCCGGCCCGAGGACTCGCAGCCGCAGAATCGTTGCAGCGGGTCCTCTGTGCCGCGGCAGCGCATGGGCCGTCATGCAGACCGGCATCCCCACCTGGTGGCGGGCGCCGTCCGGAGGCTCGACAGCGACGGAAATCAACGGTTGTCCACGTCCAACGCCGGCGTTGGCCAGCAGCGTACCCGCGTAGTCGGGACATGCACCTCCTCTCGCTCGCGCCTGCTTGCCCAGGGCTTCTATCCAGCGCCGCTCGTCGCCATGGAAACCAAGCGCACGAGCAGAGGTCGCCAGGTTCGCGAAGACGCGCAGCCGAAGCAGAGCCTGCAGCGGTCCGGCTGCTTCTGCGGTCAGGGTCCGCTTCCGCAAGGAGAGGTAACGCCGCTCCGCCTTCACACGATCGGTCACTGGAGCGAGCGCCAGAGACGTCGTAGCTGCGTCGAGGCGGTCGGGATCACCGTCCAGAGCCCTGTCGGCATGCCTCAGCGCCTCCTGCGCCCGTCCTGCCGCAAGTGAGGCCACTGACATCGCCATTGGAGTCAGGCTCTCTCCGCACGAGTTGTCTGCCACTGGCGTGCTGGGGGAGTGAAGCGCGGTCCGGGAGCCGGCGACCGGAGGAAGGTCTCCGGCCTCTGCGAGCGCTGTGCAAAGCATCTGGCGAAGCTCCCTGCACCGACCGTGTCGCTCCAACACCTTCGCCAGGCTTTGTGCGGCCCCATTCCAGCGGCACTCGTTCAGGTCGTCCAGGCCACGGGACCAGTGGTCGATACGAAACGCTGAACGCAGGCCGTCAATCCTGCCTTCGTCGACGTAGCTCAGGAGCGTGAGCAAGCGGTCGGTCGAGCAGTGTCCCCTTTCAAACGAGCTACTGAGGAGGTCGGCCAGGTGGCGGAAAGCCAACGAGCGCAACCTGGGGCCTGGGTGTCGGTTCTCGACGGCAGACCAGAAGGCCTCGAAGGCGTCAGTTGCTTCTCGGACCCTGTTTCTTGCCTCTTCCGAGTTGGGCCTCTCGCCACTGACCCGGCGGGCGGCGCTGCGGAAGCTCCGAAAGAGAGCTACGTGGTGCAGCGACCGGGACGACCCTCCGCCCGAAACAAGCAGAGCGGCCTCGTCTCGTTTCACGCTGTAGGGTTGGGGGCTCAGGTCGCCCATTGCAGCCAGCGCTTCCTGGACGGCCAGATCCAGCTCCTGCACCGGCCGCTGGCCGGTATGCCCGGGAAAGAAGAGGAAGAGAGAATTCACGGACCGGCCGCGCTTCGTCGTTCGAGGATCCCGGCACCGTCCCCGGGAGTCGAGCCAGATGCTGGCGTCGTAGTACGGCGGTGGTTCCGGACACCAGGCGGTGTGGGCGCCGGTGAGCTCTTGAACGAATGCCAACAGCTCGCGCTCGGCCTGGCCTCGCTTGGAATCGCCCGCGCCGAGCTCCAGCTCGAGCCGGAGCATGTTGGCGTCGAAGGAGACGGCCTCCGAGAGGTCTGGAGGCCCGCGCGCCAGACCCGCCTTGCGCAGACAAGCGATGCGGCCGAGCACGGCCGCCTGCCCTGCTTCACAACGGCACGCTTCGGCGAGGTAGCGCCGCTCGTTCCACAAAACGGCCGATGCCGTTTCGACCATGCCCGTAGGGAACTCTCGGCTGCAGTGCACCCACTCCTTCGACTCGATGACAATCGCGTTGCAGGTACGTTTGATCAACTTTTCGGAGAGGGCTTTGCGGGTCTCGCGGTCGATGCTATTGGGCCCAAGCCAGGCGGCACTGTGCAGCCTGACCGTGGTACACACGCCCGCGCACAAATTGTTGCGCGCCCGGCCGACTGCCGCTTTGCGCGCCTCGGCCCTCGTCTCCTCAATCGCCCGTCCCGTCCATATGTTTGACCCCAGCTGTCGTGGCTCGTTCACCCAACGGCATTCTTCAGGAGAAGGTCGCCAGTCTGGTGTAGCGCTGCCTATGCTTGGCAGCGGCGGGCTCGGCTTGCTCCGGTGGGGCGGCCCCGGCTGGCGGGGGGAGTCTACATTGGTACGGCGGTTGGCGGCTTCCCTGGAGGTGCCGGAGCAAGCCCAAAACTGCAGGAAGAACAGGAACAGCACCAGCTCCGGCGGTGTCAGCAGCACCCGGGCGCCC
>CAZQPP010000760.1:2970-3300 GCA_964594295.1 uncultured Myxococcales bacterium
CAGCACCATTCGGCGCCCCGGGAGCCGGGTTCCCAGAATGGCCCCTGGCCGCCCACGGCACTCAGTAGACCTGGTACTCATGCTCAGCCTGGAATGTGCCTGAATTCAGCTTGGGAAGCTCGACGTGTCGCAGCACCGCTTCCACGCACCACATCGCTTCCTCGTCCTGGATTCCCGGCGCGTCGAGTCGCAGGTGAGTGACAGCACCGCTTGCGCCGTCGATGGTGAAGCTCGTCGTGATTCTCCGGAGACCGCGCTTCTTCCGAAACCAGAGCGAGCAGCTCGCAACGGCCGGAGTTTTGGCGGCAAGCATCTTCGCCACCCTCTGGC
>CAZQPP010000761.1:0-3285 GCA_964594295.1 uncultured Myxococcales bacterium
GCATCCGCTTCAGCGCATGCTGCCCCTCGCTCGCCTCCGGCTCGCTGCGCGCGTTCAAAAGGGTGTTTCGCCTGCGAAACGCCCCGCGTAGAGGCGTTTCGCCCCGAAACGCCTGCCCCGCCAGGCAAGCCTGAACGCTTGCGATCCAGTTCCCGCGGGTCAAGTGGGACACAGCGGTTTTTTTTATGTCTGTCACCGGGAAGGCAGGCGGTGGCTCAAGCCTTGCAAGAGACGTTGACTATGGACACTCGAGCCGCTAGCCTACGGCGACCTGGACGGGTCGTCACGTCTCGTGGCGGGGAAGCGGTCCTGGTGTTGGTTACGCGGTCCATTCGCTGGCCACCCCATTCCTTCCTTCGAGGCTGGCTGTACCCCTTGGAGGGCGAAGTCGAGGAGAGGTGACAACATGAAGCGGCTCGACGCCACCGACTTCGCAACTCTGGCGAAGGGGGGTGGCATCTACGACAAGGACAACCCGGAGCTCAAGCCTGAGTTCGACAGGATGTGGAAGCGCGTGACCGCATTCTCGAAGACCGTGCACGAGCTCGTAGAAGAACTCGAGCGCCCCTTCGCCTACGAGATAGGGAAGTCGCGCAACTACCTCCAGCAAGGAGGCAGGGGGCGCTTCTACTACCCGCGTTTCGCGTGGATCCGTTACGTCCGTGAGGGAGAGAAGCGGAACACACCGTCGGTGAGCCTCCAGCTTCGCCCGGAGGGGCTCTCGTTCTCGTTGGACTTCGCCGAGAAGTACGAGAAGGAGGGCAACGTCTCCCGCGATGCCTTCACCAGGGTCGTGGACCGAGCGACCCCGGAGCTCGAGACCGCGGGCTTCGAGCGAGACCCCATCTACGAGTGGCCGCGCTTCAGCAGGGGCTACCTGGCGGACGATCTCGAGGAGATGGGCGACGAGGAGTTCGCCGCGCTCGCCAGGCACGACCTCGAGTTCCTCCTGCCGCTCTACGAGAGCCTGGTTGGCGGCGCCTCGACCGAGAGCACCGTCACGCGCCGTCGCAGGACTCCCCCCCCGCCCGAGGAACAGGACGAGCCGGAGCCCAGTGGGGCCGAAGAGCACGCGGAGCACGGGCCCGCCCCCTCCTCCGCCGCACAGTCCGTCGCCGCCGCCGCCCTGGCCCAAGCTCGCGGAGAGCCCTTCCAGCCGGCGGCCGCGGTGTCGGGCGGCGACGCTCCCTCGGGAGGGGACATCCCCGCGAGCACGGTGGTGCGCCGCCGAAGGGTCGTCATCCCCGAAGAGGACTTCCGGCCGCGAGGGGGCTCGCGCTCCGGCGGCCCGCTGCGCTCGGAGGCGCCCAGGTCTCCCGGTGGCGCCCCCACGGCGCCGCGGCCCCAGCGCCCGCCGAAGCCCGCCGCTCCGCCCAAACGCCCCGTCCCGGAGCCGCGCCCCATGCCAGAGCCTTCAGAGCAGGTCAGCATCGTGCCCCCGGCCGTCCCGGAGACGGCGCCCGGCCTCGAGGTCCTGGCCGAGCGCAAGGCCCTGCTCATGTGGGGCCCTGCCTCCGTGAACCTCTACGACGCGGCCTTCCGCCTGACGGCCGCCCTGCTGAGGCCCCAGCTGACCAAGCTGAAGAAGCGCCACGAGCTCCTGCTCGACTCCCTCTCCGACGAGGAGCTGGTCGACGTCGTGGCCCTCGCCCTCTACGAGGCTCCGCGCGGCCTCTCGTTCATAGCGCTGCAGACCCACGAGCTCGTCCTGCACTACGTCCGCAACACGGGCCCATACATGCGCTCCCTCCGTGGCGCGGTGCGCGGCGTCATCCAGTCGCACGTGGCCGGCCGCGCCGGAGACGGCCTGTTCACGAGGGCGCCGAACGGCAACTGGACGCTCACCGCCGAGGGCCGCCACTACGTCGACGAGAACTTCCGCTACGCCCTGCAGGAGGCGGCCAAGGAGAAGCCGAGGCGCTACCGCATCGACGACTTCGCGACCATCCTGCACCGGGACCGTGACGGCTACCCGCCGCTCCTGAGCGTGCACGAGCGTCGCCCCGACACCGCCGGCGCGTTGAGGTCCGTCCTCATCGAGGGGCCCGTCCTCAAGACCGTGCGCCGCGCCGCCCGCGACAGCAAGTCTAGCCACGTCCTCGTGGTCCTCGGCGCAGGGCTCGACGAGATCGAGCTGCCCTTCGGCCCGATCTTCCCGCTGCTTCACGGGGACAACCGCGGGCACGGGGCTCTCGCTCCGACCGTCCACCTGCCCGACGCCGGCTCGGTCGCGGTCCCGCCGAACCTCCACGTCGTGGTCGGCCTGCGCCCCGGTCTCAGGCCCGGTCCCGCTCTGATAGAGCGCTATCGCGGCATCTTCGGCACCGTGGAGCTCCCGGGCGACGGGGCGGGTGCGGAAGCCTCGGACGCCGAGCCCGAGGAGGGTTGACGGCCGGGCCCGGCTCGCGTCTGACGCGGGCGGCCGATGCCCCGTCCGCGGGCCGATGTGGGCGCGCTTGACGGCCTCCGGGGCGGCGATGCAGTATGAGGGGCCGTGTGAAGGGTGCCGAATGTCGGAACAGCCACCAGAGGGCATCCCCGGAGATGTCGAGGTAGCCAAGCTCGACGAAGAGTCCGAGGTCGATCAGACCCAGACGACCACTGCCGTCATCACCGACGGTGCTCCGGTCGATGACATGGACGTCGAGGGCCTCGGTGAAGCCTGCCTGGTCCTCCTCATTGGTCCGGAGATCGGCAAGCGCTACAGCCTGCCTCAAGGGAAGCTCCTGGTCGGGAGGGACAGCTCCTGCGCCATCCCCCTGAGGGAGTCGAGCGTGTCCCGGCGCCACTCGGAGATCGCCGTGCACCCCGACCGGACGGTGGTCAGGGATCTCGGCTCCACCAACGGCACCTACGTCAACGACCGCCTGGTCACCTCGGCCACGCTCCGCGACGGCGACATCGTCAAGTTCGGCCGAATCATCTTCAAGTACCTCTCCGGCGCGAACATAGAGAACGCGTACCACCAGGAGATCTACCGGCTGACCACGACCGACCCCATGACGCAGGTGTACAACCGGCGTTACTTCATGGAGAGCCTCAGCCGGGAGATCAGCCGGGCGCGCCGATACCAGCACTCGATGGCGCTGTTGATGATCGACCTCGATCACTTCAAGCACATCAACGACACCTACGGGCACCTCGCCGGTGACCACGTCCTGAAGATGGTCGGCCGCTCGCTCCAGCGCTCACTGCGCCGGGAGGACATCCTCGCCCGCTACGGCGGAGAGGAGTTCGCGGTCATCCTCCCCGAGACCAGCTCGGAGCGTGCCATCCAGGTCGGTG
>CAZQPP010000762.1:0-3278 GCA_964594295.1 uncultured Myxococcales bacterium
ATCCACACCAGGCAGAGACAGCAGGCGAGCCGGGCTCTACGGCGTGTGATCGGTCCTGTGGGAGTAGGCATCCTCGGCTCCCGGCGGCGGCGCAGCCATCGTAGTGCGTGCTGCTCTCGTGTCAATGTCGCCGCCCGGCGTTGACCTGAGCCACTCGAAGCGGTGGGATTCGCCCATGGACTTCCTCCACGACGTCCGGGCGACGATCGACGTCATGCCGCCCTGGGCCCTGCGCACCCTCGAGTCCCTGCTGATCCTGCTGATCCTGCTCGTGGCCAGGCGCTGGGCGTGCAGGGTCGTCGACCGCCGGGTCGAGGACTCCATCAGCCGGTTCAGGTGGCGCAAGACCCTGACCTACCTGACCGCCGTCCTGGCGATCTTCCTCATCGGCCCCGTGTGGATGGCCGGCATCCGGGACATCGCCACCTACCTCGGCCTGCTCAGCGCCGGTGTGGCCCTCGCGCTCAGGGACCCGCTCGTGAACCTCGCCGGCTGGGTCTTCATCCTCTCGCGACACCCCTTCCAGGTCGGAGACCGCATCGAGGTAGGCGACATCGAGGGCGACGTCATCGACGTGCAGATGCTCTCCTTTTCGATGTTGGAGATCGGCGGCTGGGTGAAGGCCTACCAGAGCACGGGCCGGCTGGTGCACATCCCCAACGGCTGGGTCTTCACGCGCTCCCTCTACAACTCGTCGCAGGGCTTCCGCTTCGTCTGGGACGAGGTGTCGGTCCACGTCACCTTCGAGAGCGACTGGCCACACGCCAAGGCTCTGCTCTCCGGCATCGCGGAGCTGCACACCCTGGAGTTCAGCGCCGAGGCCGAGCGTCAGATGAAGGAGCAGTCCTCGAGCTACCCGATCTCGTACCACACGCTCACTCCCTGCGTTTACACCTCGGTCGTGGAGCACGGGGTGTGCCTCACCCTGCGATACCTCGCCCCGGTGCGCGCCCGCCGCGGCCTCGCCGAGGCCATCTGGGAAGACGTGCTGCAGACCGTCGCGCGCGAGGACAGGATCACCATCGCCTACCCCACCCAGCGGATCACCTGGCACGATGGGGTGTTTCCCTCCGGAAACGCCCCGCGGTAGTGGCGTTTCGCTTCCGAAACGCCTGCCCCGCCTATACCGCTCCGGTGGGCGTGGAGGTGAAGCAGGGGGAGTGAGCGCACCGCCGCCTCCCCCAGTCCCAAAACAAGCGATTGGCCATTAGCAATTAGCCATTGGCTCAGGCACGACCTGTACTTGTCTGTCGTGACCCGTTCACCCGAAATGTGGCGCCGGCACGACCAACGGAGTCGCAAGTGCTCAGGGTTTCAGGCTAACGGCGATGCCGGTCACTCAACGCGTGACGATCTCGCTTTCGCACGGCCGAGCGCCTGGAACCGTACACCTCCTCGTCCACGTGCACGTCCTCGTCCTCCTCCTCATGCGCGTGCACGCGACCCGTCCTTGTGCACATCTACGAACAAAGAGCCGTTGGCGCGCCATATTGATGAGCACTGCCGCGCTATGACAGGGGTTCCGTTGGCTTGGTCGATGTTGCCGGAGAGGACCGTTGTGTGCCGTGGACGAGGAGGAGGAGGGGGAATGTGCACGTGCACGGGTACGAGTACGAGTACGTGGACGTGTACGGCCACATCTCTGCGCGCCCGGCGTTCGTGTCGTGGGCTGGCGAAGCTCCTAAGTGACCGGCATTGAGGCTAACGGCTAACAGCTAACGGCTAACAGCTAGATCCAGGCCTAGTGCTGGCTCCTCTCCAGCTCCCGGCGGAGGTTCCTCGCGCGACCGTAGAGGCTGGGCTGAGCGGGAGCGTGCTCCTCGTAGGCTTCCACCACCTCGGCCAACCGCGCTGAGCTGCGCGCGCACTTCTCGAGGCAGGCGAGCATCTTCATGTTGGCCCGGATGTGGCTGAAGGCGTGCAAGAAGAGGTCGGTGGCCAGGTCCCAGGCGAGGTTGTCCCGCGCCGCCCACCCCATGCTCACCACCTTGCTCGGGTGCAGGCGATCGAGGCGGGAGAGGGCCAGCTCCCGGGCCTTGGGCTCTTCAGCGCGACTCAGCAGGGCCGCGAAGACCTCCGGCACGAGCTCGTCTCCGAGCTCCTCTCCCAGGGCCTCGAGGGTCTCGACCTCGTCGATGAGTTCGCTCGCTCCGAGGCGACGGGCCGCGAGGCGCTCGCGGGAGGTGCGCAGGCTCTCGTCCTGCCCGAAGGCCTCCGCGCAGGCGTCGAGGGCGGCCAGGGCCTGCTCGATCTCCCCCCTGCGCTCGTGGACCCAGGCCAGATCGCGGTGACAGACCGGGTGATCCCGGCTTATCTCCCGGAGGATCGCCTCGGCCTCGCCGAGGCGGCGGCCCTGGGAGAGGGTCTTGCCCAGCCAGCGGCGCGCCTTCCAGTGCGGGTGCAGCGCGTCGGACTCGGAAAAGCACCGCTCGGCCCGCGCGTAGTCCCGCTCCTTGTAGGCCGCGCGCCCAGCCAGGTACTGCACCCTCGATGAGCGCGGGAAGAGCACGCAGAGCTGCTCGGCCAGCGCCGAGGCCTCCTCGACCTTGCCCTCCCTGAGCAGCAGCTCCAGCTCCAAGCCCCGCGTCTGCAGGGACATGGGATCTTCGGCCCGGAGCGCTTCGACCGCCTCGGCCGCGTCGTCGAGACGTCCCTCCCGAAGCGCTCGGAAGGCGTTTCGCCGCATCGCCTGGAGGCTGGGACGGGTCATGGATCGGCCGCTGCTGTGGTAGACGGGTGGTTATCGCCGATCTTGCTCTCCTTCGCGCAAGAGACAAGATCGCGCCTTCTGCCGGCCGAGCCTGCTATGGTCCCGCGCTCGTGACAGCGCCACCCACCACCATCCGAGACCTCCTCGAGGTCCGGCCCCTCGTCCTTCCAGTCGTCGTCGCAGTGGTGCCGGTTGGGGAAGTAGTGGCCGTTCACAGTGAGGTCGTTGCACTGGAAATAGGCGTCCGTGTTCGACACGCTGCCGCAGCGCACCGTGCGCCCGTCGATCTCCTGGCTCGCGGCGAAGTCGAAGCGACACCCGTCGTCCACCTCGCCGTCGCAGTCGTTGTCCAGGTCGTCGTCGCAGATCTCTTCCACCTCGTCCGGCGCAATGTCGGGCACGCACTGCGGCGCCCCGTCCTCGCAGACGGTCTCGCCGTCCGCGCAGATGCCTGGCAGCCCGGAGTCGCAGGCCACAGGCACGTAGTCCTCGTCCAGCTCGCCGTCACAGTCGCTGTCCAGCCCGTCGCAGGCCGGGTCGTCGTCCTCCGGCTCGTGCTGCTGGACGC
>CAZQPP010000763.1:0-3277 GCA_964594295.1 uncultured Myxococcales bacterium
CACGGCGGCGCCAACCGCTGCCACGAGCTGGACCTCGGCAACTACCGCCAGGAGTGGTCGCTCTCACGCCTGATAGGCTCGGAGGCCGGCTACGTGGGCAGCGAGAACCGCGGCCTGCTGGCGGTCTTCCTGCATGAGCACCCGCACTCCGTCCTGCTCCTGCGCGACATGCACAAGGCTCATCCACAGGTCTTGAGCACCCTGTCGGCCGCCATCCGCAGCGGCACTCTCGTAGACGCCCGCCGCCGGCGAATCCCCCTCGCCCACGCCACCGTCATCATCACCGGTCCCGCGCCCAGGGAGATCCGGAAGCGCCGCTCCGGGGGCATGGGCTTCGCGGTCGCCCCCTCAGCCCCCGCCGCCTCCGGTCCGGACGGGGCCTTCGATCCCTCCCTGCTGGCGGAGATGCTCACCGCGCCTCTGGCGGGCGCCGTGGACGTGGCGTGGTCGTGTCCCCGCCCGTCCTCCGACACCCTGGCGCGCATCGCCACTTTCCGCCTCGAGCGCCTCGAAGGCCAGATGTCCGGCGCCGGGCTCGAGGGGCTGGAGATATGCGCCCCGGCCCTCGGGTCGCTGGTCGCCCGGGTGAGCGAGAGCGACGATCCCGTGGAGCTGCTTCAGCGCACCATCGACCGGGAGGTCACGCGTCCCATCATGTCGATGTTGGACGCCGGCACCGGCGCGAGGAGGTTACGCCTGCAGACCGCCGGTGAGCGCGCGGATGCCTCGGCGCCCTTGGAGCTCGCGGCCATCGCGGAGCGCGCCGACTGACCTCCCCCCGGGCCTTCCCCGCTAACTGCTAACAGCCAATAGCTAGTCGCTCGATCCGACGCCCCCAGGCGGCGGATCGCGGGCGGTTTGACCCCTTCGGTTCCATCGGACAGTATGCGTGCCCCAGTCATCAGAGGAGGTTGCTATGGGTGAGTTCTCCGCGAAGCAGAGGGAGTGCTTCGAGCGTTTCACCAACATGCTCTTCGGGCTCTTCGGCAAGGCGAACGTGCACGCCTTCGACGAGACGTCCTTCGCAATGCAGCGCGGCAGCGCGCTGGTCCACATACGCTTCCTGCCCTTCGGCGAGGAGCGGGCGACGATCAACGTCTTCGCCATGGTGGCCCGCGAGGTGCCCTACTCCGAAGAGCTGATGAGAGAGCTCCTGCAGCAGAACCTCGACTTCCGCTTCGGCGGCTTCGGCGCCCACGTCAACGAGCAGGGGCTGGTCGACGTCATCTTCCAGCACGACATCCTCGCCGATGCCCTTGACGAGCCCGAGCTGGGCTTTTCGGTCGGAGCCGTCGCCGAGACCTCCGACCGCCTCGACGACGAGATCGTGGCCAAGTACGGCGGCCTGCGCATGAGCGACTTCGTGGCGCGCACCCGTGCTGGATGGGATTAACGCCCTCTTGAGGCGTGCGATTGCGGACAGGGGATGACCCTGCCGGCCCGTAGCCTCCGGCGCATCGGCGACCTGTCTCCCTTGACCGTGCTGGGCCTCGTGACCCTCGCGGCGGGAGCCGCCGTTCACCTCCTCCTCGGGCGGCGTGAGCTGGACTACGTGCTCCTCGCGGCGGGCATGGTAGCGGTGTCGGTCGTGCTCCTCTCCATGGCCCTCAGCGGCTTGGGTGCGCTGGCCTTGTTCTTCGCCTTGCGCCGCCGAGAGGAGCCGCTCGTCAACGCCGAGATCGACGCGGATCGTCCCTACGCGACGGGCTTCGCCTATCCGGGTTTTCGGCTCTGGCCCTGGGTCGAGGTGTCCTCCGACTGGGTGCTCCCCGAGCGGGTGAAGGTCGAGGCCGCGCCGGACGGAGGTCGGCTCCTCGAGGTCGTCACTCCGACCGAGAGGGGGAGGGCGGGCAGCATCACCCGGCGCTTCTGTGTTCGGGACATCTTCGGGCTGGCGAAGCTCTGCTTCAAGAGGAGGGTGCCGGCCGCATTGCTGGTCCAGCCCCGGCCGATCTCATCCGAGATCGTCACCGCTCTCCGGCACAGCTCCGGCGACGCCTGCTCTCATCCTTCCGGCGAGCCGGAGGGAGATCTCGTCGAGACCCGCCGCTACGGGCCCGGCGATCCGGTCCGCCTTGTCTTGTGGAAGACCTACGCGCGTACGCGGCGGCTGCTTGTTCGGATGCCGGAGCGCGCCCAGGCTCCGGCGCAGAACGTCGTGTCCTTCTTCGTGGCCGGCGAGGGGGACGAGCCGACCGCGTCGGCGGCCCGCGTGGTCCTCGACGAGGGCGCCCTCGGGCTCGACTACAGCTTCCGGGCGGACGGCGCGGAGCGCTCTGTCTCCGAGCGCGACGAGGCGATGGAGCAGCTCGTCGACTCCGTATCGCACCGTGACCAGGGCGGACGCGGCCTCGCCGGCCTCGTCTCGGAGCACGGGGTGAAGGACCTGGGCTCCTGCGTCCTCTTCGTGCCCGGCCAGATGGGGCCCTGGCTCGACCGGGTGGTCGACTTCGCGCGCATGCTCCCCCGCCCGCCCACCGTGATAGTCGGCGTCGACGGCTCCCTCGACGGAGGGCGCAGACCCCGCCTCCGGTGGCGCCGGCGGGCGCGAGTGCCCGGCGCTCCGCCGCTCGAGGCCCTGCCACCTCTCTACGATGCCCTGCGCGCCCTCGGCGGCACGGTGTTGGTCGTGCACAGGCCCACGGGGCGCCTCCTCGACGCGGCCTCCGTCGACCTGCTGAGGGCTACGTGAGCGCCCGCCTGCCAGCAGTCGCCGCGCGCTCCGACCGCGAGTCAGGCCTCGCCGTCGCGCTGAAGGGCCTCGTCTACGTGGCGGCGGTCTACCTCTACGTCCGCACGCTTGCGACCGACCGCGCGCTTCTTTGGAGCCTGGCGGCCACCCCTCTCGCCGTCATCGCTGCGCGGGTCTGGACGCAGCGAGGGGCGGGCATCGGCGCGGCGCTCTGCGTTGCGGCCTCCGTGGGCCTGGCGGGTTGGCTGGGCTCCGAGCTCCTCCTCGACACGGGAGCGGGGCCCGACGCCCTCGAGACCTTGCTCCTCTCCGATGCCCTGTTCTTCGGCCTGGCCACTCTCGCCACGCTCTTCGCGCTGCGCTCACTGGGCGCGCGCTGGCGGGAGTGCTCGATCCTGGAGGCGGCCTTCGTCGCCGGCTCGGTCGCGACGACCTTCGCAACCCACCGGCACGGGCGCCTGGACCGGCCGCGCTTCTTCGCCGACTGGGCTCTCGCCGGCGGCCTGGACCCCCAGGCCCTCCTCTTCGGCGCCGGTGTCCTGTCCTTGCTCGTGGCGACCCTCCTCTTCTTGCGCTACGGGAAAG
>CAZQPP010000764.1:0-3259 GCA_964594295.1 uncultured Myxococcales bacterium
TCAGCGAGCCTGGTCAGTGTGCGACAACGGCAGCTAACCGCTAACAGCTAACAGCTAACAGCTAGATCAAAGACTAGTGTGGCCCCTATCACTTGCTGGTGCATGACGGCCTCCGATTCGACTGACCGCCGGGCACATTATGCGATTCGCCGGCAGCGTCCCATCCCCGAAAGCAGCCCGCCCACAGGCTGACCTTGAGCGCGAGCAACGTGGGACAGGCATGTGCGCTCGGCGCGCCGCGGGCGACTCAGCTCAGCAGCGCCAGGAGGTCCTCCCGGCTCAAGCGACCGGCCGCGGCGCCGCCGTCGAGGGCCGCCGCCGCCAGCGCGCGCTTGTGCTCCTGCAGGGCGAGGATGCGCTCCTCGACGGTGTCCTTCGCCACGATGCGGTGCACGATCACAGGGCGCTCCTGGCCGATGCGGTGCGCGCGGTCGGCCGCCTGCTCCTCGACGGCCGGATTCCACCACGGGTCGAGGAGCACGACGTTGTCCGCCGCCACGAGGTTGAGGCCGGTGCCGCCGGCCTTCAGGGAGATCAGCAGGACGGGAGGGCCCTCC
This sequence comes from uncultured Myxococcales bacterium, assembly GCA_964594295.1. Classification (GTDB taxonomy): domain Bacteria; phylum Myxococcota_A; class UBA9042; order UBA3505; family UBA3505; genus CAZQPP01. The sequence continues at coordinate 558 of CAZQPP010000764.1, forward strand.
TGCCGGCTGAACTCGTCCACGACGCGGCCCCGGTCGCGCGTGGAGCCGTCGAGGCGCGAGAAGGCGATGCCAGCGGCGCGGAGGTGCGGCTCCACCTGGTCGAGCAGGCTCGTCCACTGGGAGAAGACGAGGGCCTTGTGCTCCTCCGCCACGGTCTTCTCGAGGTGCCCCATCAGGAGGCGCACCTTGGAGGAGTCTTCGGCCTCCTGCCCGGGCACGAGCGCGGGATGGCAGGCGGCCTGACGCAACCGGAGCAGGGCCTCGAGTGCCTCCATGACGCCACCTCCGCCCTTCAGCCGCTCGATCACCTCCTTGCGGGTGCTGGCCCGCAGAGCATCGTAGAGCTCTCGCTCCCGGTCCTCGAGCTCGCAGCGCAGCACCATGTCGGTCCGGGGGGGAAGCTCGCGCGCCACCTCGCGCTTCATGCGGCGCAGGACGAAGGGGCGCAGCCTGCGCCGCAGGGCTTCGGCGGCGTCGGCGTCTCCGCCCTCGATGGGTCGGGCGAAGCGATCCCTGAAATCGCTGCGGCCGCCGAGCAGGCCGGGGTTGAGCACCTGCATCTGGCTCCAGATCTCCTCGAGGCGGTTCTCCACCGGCGTGCCGGTGAGGGCGACGCGGAAGTCGGCATGGATGCGCCGCGCCGCCCCTGCCACCTGGCTGTCCGGGTTCTTGATCGCCTGGGCCTCGTCGAAGACCACGGTGCCCCACGACTCCGCTGCGAGCAGATCCACGTCGAGGCGAAGGATCGCCCAGGTGGTGAGGGTGAGGTCGGCCCGCCGGTCGAGCTGCCGGTCCGGCCCGTGGTAGGTGGCGCAGCGCAGGCCTGGCCGGAAGCGCTCGGCCTCGGCCCGCCAGTTGTGCAGCACGCTCGTGGGCGCGACGACCAGGGTGCGCCCGCGGACCGAGCAGAGGGTCTGGATGGTCTTGCCGAGGCCCATGTCGTCGGCGAGCAGCCCGCCGAGGCCGGCTTCGGCCAGGAAGCCGAGCCAGTCGACGCCCACCCGCTGGTAGGAGCGCAGCTCCGCACGCAGATCCTCGGGCAGAGGCCGAGAGGGCAGGCCGTCGAAGTCGGAGAAGAGGCCGCGCAGCCTCTCGAGGCCCGGCGGGGCGACCTGCTCCAGCTCGTCGCAGAGCTCCAGCAGCGCGGGACGAAGGGCCGCTGGGAGCGCCTCCTGCTCCCGGCGCGCGCGAAAGATCTCCAGCAGTCGCGGCCCCAGCCGATCGAGCCAGTCGGTCGGCAGCGGGGCCCACCCGCCCTCGTCGAGGGGCACCAGCCAGGCGCCGTCCTTCCAGGCCCCCATCACACGATCGGCGGACGCGGCGCCTCGATGCTCCACGCCGTCTTCGTCCACCCAGCTCGTCTCGAAGCTCAGGTCGACCCCGTCCTCGTTCACCCGCAGGTCGGCCTGCATCTCCGGGCGCAGGCGCCAGTCCCGCCAGCATTCGCCCTCGACTGAATCCTCCCACTCGGAGAGGCGCGCCACGAGGCCGACCGCCGCCTCGTCGGCCAGGAGCGCGCGGCGTCCGACCTGCAGATCCAGATCGGCGGAGAGGTTGTCGACAAGGAGCTTCTCCGCCGCGCGGTTGCGCACCGGCTGGCGGGTGAGGTCGAGCAGGACCAGCTCTCCCCGATCGACGCGCGCCAGCGGAGGATCGCCGTAGACGAGGGTGGCGAGCACGCTGAGCTCGTGCCCCTCTTTGCCGGTCTGGAGCACGATGCGAGGGGCGACCTTCACCCTCTCCGGTAGGGTGCGTGCCTTCACCACCACCGGGAGCTTCCGCCGGAGCCGCGGCAGCAGCTCGTCGGTCAGGTAGGCCGCCTCCGCCGGCGGGAACTGCCGGCCTCGGGCGAGCTCCTGCTTCATCTCGGGGCTCATGCCCGTCTTGCCGATGGGCCGGAGGGTGTCACCGCAGAGCGCCGCCCCGTTGGGGAAGATCTCGTCGATCTCGTCGTTCGCGTGGAGCTGCAGCCAGAAGCCCTGAGGGTGGTCGTCGAGGACCACCTGGGGCACGACGGGAGTGGACGAGGCGACCACGGGCAGCCCATCGAGCTCGAGGGAGGGCACGTCGCGCAAGGCGGAGAGCAGGTCCGACATCAGGGGCGGTGGCACCGCGGCGCCCGCCCCTACGCCCCAGGCCCGGCTCTCGCGCAGACGTTCCACCGCGAGATCGGTGCGGCTCACCATGAGCCCCTTTCTGCCCCTCTCCCCCTGCGAGCCCCCGAGCAGGGCGCCGCGCAGGGGCTTTCGCTCCTCACCGATCTGCATCCAGCGGTCGAAGGCGAGGCCCCTGTCCGAGCGACGGAACGCGTAGATCACGCGGGGGTGCGGCCGCTCCGCGCCTGGCAGATCCTGCCCCTTCAGCCTCGCCTGATTGAGGGCGATGACCGCCGCGGCCACGTGCACGCAGGCGTCCGCCGTGCTCACGCAGTCGCAGGACCAGTCCTCGTCCTCGGGGAAGAGGCTGACCTGTTGGCAGGCCACCTTGCCCTCGATGGTGACGCGCAGCACCACCTCCTCGCCATCGTCCGCCTCCCCGAGCACACCACCCTTGCGTGCGAGCAGCACGGCCTGCGACCAGACGGACGACGGGCAGGCCTGGCGGATGGCGTCGAGGAGGGCTCTGACCATGGAAGCGGCACACTAGCCCCAAAACAAGCGATTAGCTGCCGTTGTCGCACACTGACCAGGCTCGCTGAGGCC
>CAZQPP010000765.1:0-3257 GCA_964594295.1 uncultured Myxococcales bacterium
GATCAAGTTGAGTTGCGGGTGAGGTACACTCCGTATCCGTCGGCGATGTAGTCGTTTACACTACGGCGTCAGGATCCGGTTGGATTGTCCCAACACATTGATTTAACAAGGTTTATCTGCCTCTCATAGGTCCTATCTGTATCAGATACAGGAAGCTCTGGCCCCCCAACTCCTCGAGAATAGGTAAGCACGCACTGGACAACTGGGCTCTGATGTGTTATAACTGGGACTATTCGGTCAGATAAGTCCTAAGTGTATCAAGAGGAGCCATGCGGTCCAGTCAAGAGTCGATCAAGGCGCTGCACACGTTGGTGCAGCGAGTGCCGGTCGTCACCCTGGAAACCCTCTTCACTACCCTGGGTACCCGATCCCGGATGACGGCCTTCCGGCGGTTGCGGCAGGTGGGCTACCTTTCGAGTTTCACCCACGGAGGCCGTTGGTACACGTTGCCCGACATTCCCCAGTTCGACCCGCAGGGGTTGTGGTTCTACCGGGATATCGGCTTCTCGCGGGCGGGCACCCTCAAGCAGACCGTGGTCCTCCAGGTCGAGGACGCTGCCGAGGGCCGCACCCATAGCGAGCTTCAGCAGCGGCTGCGGGTGCGGGTCCACAACACGCTGCTGGACCTGGTGCAGCAAGGATCCATCGGGCGCCAGCGCTGGCAGCGGGTGTACCTCTACGTCAGCGCCGATCCCGGACGGGCGGCAGAGCAGGTGGCCGCACGCCGGCAGCGGGCCGCGAGGGGGCGCCGGGCCACCGACGAGGAGGTCGTCGAGGTGTTGGTCGAAGCGCTGCGCGCGGCCCCCGAGATCCCGGCGCCGGCCCTGGTGAGCGGCCGTCTGCGCGCCCGGGGCGTGTCGCTGGAGCTGCACCACGTCCAGCAGGTCTACGAGGACCACGGTCTGGTTCCGGGAAAAAAAACGGCGGCGTCCAGCTCGCGGCCCTCGCGGCGCTGAGGATACGGCTGACCGCGCTGGAGGAGCGTTGTCGGGCCCAGCGCCGCAGCTTGGGACCGGTGCCGGTGGTGGTGGCCGGGGACCGCGGCACCTGTTCGTTGTGCCAGGGGCCGATGGTGGTCCAGAAGACGGCACCGCGCCGCGGCCAAACCCTGGCCCACGGCCCTTTCGAGGCGCAGGAGACGATCCATGTCTGTGCCTCGCAGTGTCGCTGGCCCTCGGGTGCTTTGGTGAGGCGCCGAGCGGCCTGCCTTGGCGAGGCGCTGATGCCCCAGAGCAACTTCGGCTATGACGTGATGGTCTGGGTGGGCCACCAGCGCTTCCGGCGCCATCGGCAACGCGAAGAGATCCAGTCGAGGCTTCGTGACGAGCACGGTCTCACCATCTCCACCGGCGAGGTGAGTGAGTTGTCGCGGCGGTTTACGACGTATCTGGCCCGGCTGCATGGGGCCCGCTCCGGGCCGCTCGCCGCCACCTTGGCAGCCGATGGGGGCTGGCCCCTGCAGGTCGATGCGACGGGGGAGGCTGGCCGCGGCACGCTGTTGATCGTGCTGGCGGGCTGGCGAGGGTGGGTCCTGGGCTCCTGGAAGATCTCCACCGAGCGCGCCGACCTCGTCCTCCCCTGTCTGCGAGAGGTGGTGGGCCGCTTCGGCGCTCCCTGCGCCGCGATCCGCGACCTGGGCAAGGCCGTGACGCCGGCGCTCGACGACCTGATCGCGGAGCTCGAGTTGACCATCCCGGTGATCGCCTGCCATCAGCACTTCGTGGCCGACGTTGGCCACGACCTGCTCGAGCCCTCCCACGCGGAGCTTCGCCGTCTGTTCCGGCAAGTCAAGGTGCGCCCCCACCTGAGCGCGCTGGTCCGTGACCTTGGCCGACAGCTGGGACCCAACGTCGAGGAGGCCCGACAGGCGGTACACGACTGGCAAGTGCGCAAAGAGGCCGAGCACCAGATCGCCGCAGGCCGAGACGGTCTGGCCGTGGTCCGCTCCCTGGCGCAGTGGACGTTGGACTTCAAGGCGGCGGCCACCGGCCTCGACTTTCCCTTCGACCGGCCCTACCTGGATCTCTACGACCGTTGCCTCATCGCGCGGCGCGCGATTGATGCCTTCTTGCGCACACCGCCCCGGGACAGACAGGTCACCAGCGCGCTCAACCGGCTTCACCGCGCCCTTGCTCCCGTGGACGGCCAGGTGCCGTTCCACCCAGTGGCGACGCGGTTGCGCCGCCGCGCCGTTTTGGTCGACGAGCTCCGTACGGTACTGCGCCTGGCGAACGTGGATGCCAACGGCGAGACCGAACCAGAGCTCTCGCAGATGCGCGGCGAGCTCGACGCCTTGGTCGCCTCGCTCGCCACACGTCGGCCGGCTCGCGGTCCGGCTGAGGAGGTCCGCGAAGCCATCGATGTCATCCTCACGCACCTTGACCATCACGGCAAAAACCTCTGGGGCCATGCCATCCGCTTGCCCGAAAGCGCTGGCGGTGACGTCCGGCTGGTCGCCAGGACCAATGCCCTGGCCGAAAACTTCTTCAAGAGGCTCAAGCACGGCGAGCGCCGACGCAGTGGACGGAAAAACCTCGGCCAGGAGCTCGAGCACCTGCCCGCCGAGGCCGCCCTGGTCCACAACCTCGAACACGACGACTATGTGCGAATCGTCTGCGGCTCGCTGGACCGACTGCCGGCGGCTTTTGCCGAGTTGGACCAACTCGAGCGGGAGACAAGGCTAAACGGCGAACCGCCGAAAGATCAGGAGAAGGACCTGCGGACCATTCTTCAGCTCGCCAGTGCGTCCCTGTCGCCGGCCGACCGTCGCCTCGTCAGGACCCAGCAGATGGGACGGCGTATCGATGCGGCAGCCCGGAGCCGGGCTCCACGGCGGTGACGATGTTCTCCGGAGGGGTCAATCCAACCGGATCCTGACGCCGTAGAGAATTCGATTCATATCCGGCAACCTGGTCTATTGCCTCTCATACACGCGCTCTCTTCGGGAGCTGCGTCATGTCCTCTGTGGACGCGAATTGGATGAGAAAACCGTGCCAGCTTCGCGCTTGGGAAAGCGAAAGGCCGTCTGTTGTCGAGATAGACGGCCTAACTAAGGGAATTACAATAGGTTACGAATGAGACATAGCGACAGTGGTAAGCGGCCCTTGAGACGGCGCGAGGTTCAGAATGTGAATCTCATCTCACGATCTTCTCTGAGGCGAGGCCAATCTCGACACGAGGAGGCTCAAGAGACAGGATGGGACCGACGGGTTCGGGATACTCCCTATGTCTGGGCACACAGTCCCGCATCGCGTTCG
>CAZQPP010000766.1:0-3251 GCA_964594295.1 uncultured Myxococcales bacterium
GACGACGACTGCGACGGCCACAACGACGAGAACTTCACGGCGCACGGCGAGCCAAGCGACTCGGTCGACATAGACGACTGCTCCAACGTACAGGTGGCCTGCGCGGACAACGGCCTCGGGACGGAGTGTCGAGGCGACGAGCCCTCGAACATCAAAGAGCTCTGCAACTCGAAGGACGACGACTGCGACAACCAGACGGACGAAGGCTTCCCGGGCCTCGGGGACCCCTGCGACTCGGGCGACAGCGACCAGTGCAAGAACGGCACGCTCCGCTGCGCTGCCTCCGGCCTGAGCACCGAGTGCGGCGACGACCTCCCGGCCAACATCGCCGAGCGCTGCAACGGCACGGACGACGACTGCGACGGCGCGACCGACGAGGCCCCGGCCGAAGGCTGCAGCTACTACTACCCCGACGGCGACGGCGACGGCTTCGGTCTCGGCACCGAGTCATCCTGCCTCTGCGCTCCCGAGGGGCGCTTCAAGGTGGACAAGGCGGGCGACTGCGACGACGACGTCAAGGACGTGCACCCGGGGGCCACCGAGCTCTGCAACTACAGGAACGACGACTGCGACGGTGACACCGACGAAGGCTTCGCAGGCCTCGGGGACAAGTGCGACTCCGAGGACAGCGACAAGTGCGAGAACGGCACCCTGCGCTGCTCGGCAGACGGGCTCTCGGTCCTCTGCTCCGGAGACGAGCCCGCGAACATCGTGGAGAGTTGCAACGGCGCGGACGACGACTGCGACGGGCAGACCGACGAGGGCTTCGCCACGGTCGGCGAGGCCTGCGACTCAGACGACTCGGACCTCTGCCGCAAGGGCATGTGGGTGTGCTCTGCCGACGGGAGCAGCGTCGTGTGCGCCGACGACCTGCCCGCCGACCTCGTCGAGCTCTGCAACGGTGAAGACGACGACTGCGACGGGCAGACCGACGAAGACTTCACCGAGCTGGGCCAGCCCTGCGACGGGGACGACGCCGACGAGTGCAAGGACGGGCACTACTACTGCGCGGGGGTCGCTCTGGCGTGCGACGACGACTCGGCCTCGGTAGCAGAGCTCTGCTCCGGCAAGGACGAGGACTGCGACGGCGAGACCGACGAGGACTTCGCCGACAAGGGAGAGGCCTGCGACGGCGACGACCTCGACAAGTGCGAGAGCGGCACCTGGACCTGCAAAGCGGACCAGAGCGGCCTCGAGTGCGCCAACGAGACCGACAACTTCGCCGAGCAGTGCGGCGGCGGGGACGAGGACTGCGACGGGCAGACCGACGAGGAAGACGCCATGCACTGCGCTCAGTACAACCGCGACAAGGACGGAGACACCTGGGGCTCGCGCATCCACCCCCAGCGCTGCCTCTGCGACCCCGATCCGGCCACCTACTACACCGTGTCCAAGGGCGGCGACTGCGACGACGACGACGCGCAGATCAACCCGACTCGTACGGAGCGCTGCAACAGCAAAGACGACAACTGCAACGGTGAGACCGACGAGGACTTCCCCCTGCTCGGAAAGGCCTGCTACGAGGGCGACACCTCGGACGGCTTCTGCCGCAGGTGGGCCTGCCGAAACGACGGCATCGAGCTGCAGTGCACCGGCACGGCGCCCCCGGACATGTACGAGATCCTCTTCAACCCGGGCTTCGACGAGGGCGACACGTCCTGGAGCTCCCAGAGCGCCGTGCAGGTGATCGTGAACGAAGGCCACCCCATGCTCTTCGGGCGACCTTTCCACGACCCGGACACGCCGGAGTGGCTCGCCATCCTCGGGAGCTACTCGAACATCGTGCCATATGCGCAGTGGCTCGAGCAGACCGTAACCCTGCCGCAGTCGATGGTCCGGCTAGAGCTCAGTTACGCCTACCTCATCGACACCGATGAGTCCTCCTCGACCCAAGTGGCGGACACGCTGCAGATCCAGATCCGAGACGCCGCCGACAACACCGTCGTCATCGTGAAGACCTACAGCAACCGTGACGCCTTCGTGGGCCTCACCGAGCTGCTCGAGTGGCGCCACGAAACCGTCGACCTGACGCTGACGGGCCAGACCTACCCCGGCCTCCCGATCAAGCTCTTCTTCTTCACTCACACGGACGACTCGGCCAGCACCCACTTCCTGCTGGACTCGGTCTCCCTGAAGTACGGGGTCTGCGAGTAGCTCCAAGACCTCCCCGAGGGCTGACATCGCCGTAGCAGGTGATAGTCTGCGAGGCAGCCGCGCGCGGGTGCGTGAGGATGTCGAGAGGGACAAAACCGGAGCCCGAGATGAAGGTCGGTTTTTCGTTGAGGCCGTGCACCTGTGTGTTGGCGGCGCTACTGCTCGCGCTGGCGTCGGCGACGGGCTGCGGCGGGGGAGAGTCGGAGCCCGAGGCTCCCAGGGACTCAGGCGCGGACACGGGCGAGGGCCCGGAGGACGGCGGAGCCGATCCGGGTGCGTCCGACGAGAAGGACGAGGGCTACTTCCCCGAGCCGGGGGGCGTTGTCGCGAAAGACGACGGCGGCGCCGTCGAGCCCGACCCCGGGTCTGCCGACCCCGGGCCGGACGACCCGGGACCGCAGGACCCCGGACCGGGAGACCCCGGACCTGAAGACCCGGGGCCGCAGGACCCCGGACCGGGAGACCCCGGACCGGGAGACCCCGGACCACAAGATCCGGGACCGCAGGACCCCGGACCGCAGGACCCCGGACCGCAGGACCCCGGACCGGAAGACCCGGGACCGCAAGATCCCGGTCCCCAGGACCCCGGACCGCAAGATCCGGGCTCGGAAGACCCCGGTGACGCGGGCGCGGCGGCCGACCCGGGACCGCCCGACCCCGGTGAGCCCGACGAGGGCCCTCGGGACATCCCACCCGACGAGATCGAGGCGACCCTGTTCCACCGCCTCGGGCGCACCGAGGGCATCACGGCCTTCGTCGACAACCTCCTAGCCCGTGTCGAAGCCGACGCGCGGGTGAACGCCTACTTCCTCAACAGCTCGGTGGACACCCGGAAGATCGCCGCCTGCCTCGTCAACATGATCTCCGCGCGCGCCGGCGACCCCGAGCACGCCTACCCAAGCGAAGGCGAGCCCGCCGGCGCAGGCGGGTGCCGAAACATGGGGGAGGCGCACGGAGGCCTCGGCATCTCCGCGGCCGACTTCGCCAACCTGATGGGGCACCTGCGGGTCGCTCTCAACGTTGCCGGCGTGGAGGCCGGCGCCGCCGCGGACCTGATGGCGATGATCGAGCCCCTCGAGGCCGCCGTCGTGGAGGAC
>CAZQPP010000767.1:0-3244 GCA_964594295.1 uncultured Myxococcales bacterium
GCTACCATCGTCGGCGGCCGTTCCGCTGATCCGCTATTCGTTTCAGGATGCACACGAGCCTAGACGCGGGGGCATGGCCACGCGGTGCCCGCTGGGGTAGGCTCGGTCGTCAGCTTCGCGCGGGGCTCGCCATGTACCGCCTCTTCTCCTCCTTTCTCGCACTCTCCCTCGCCCTCTCCCTCGCCGCCTGCGGTCCGGAGGAGAGCGGCGACCAGCGTCCGGTCGTCGACGTGCCCGCCGAGGACCTGGTTCCGGTCGACATCGGCAAGGGAGACGGCTCCTTCTTCTTCCCGAACCGCCTCGTCGACGACGCGGTCTTCGAGGACGTCGGCTACCTGAGCGCGGAGGACGTGCAGGCCTTCTTCGAGGAGACCCCGTACAGGGGCTCTCGGAGCTTCCTCGCCGACTTCAAGCCCGGCGGCGTGGCGGCCTCCAAGGCCCTCGTGGAGGGAGCGCGGGCTCGAGGCATCAACCCGCTGATCCTGCTCGTAAAGCTGCAGGTAGAGACGGGCATCGTCTCGAAGACCGAGCGCCCTTCGGAGCGCCTCGTCGACCGGGCGCTGGGCTGTGCGTGCCCGGACAACGCGCCCTGCGACCCCGCCAAGCAGGGCTTCGCGGCCCAGGTCGACTGCGCCGCCAGCGTCTTCCGCCGCTACCTCGACGACCTCGACGAGGACGGGTCGACGATCTCGGGTTGGGCGGTCGAGGAGACCAAGGAGACCCTCGACGAGGTCAAGGTCACCCCGGCGAACCGTGCGACGGCTGCGCTCTACACCTACACACCCTGGGTGCTCGAGAGAGAAGGCGGGAACTGGCTCTTCTGGAATGTCTTGCGCCGTTACACGCGCCACATCCTGGCCGACAAACCGAACCACCGCTGGCTCGGGGGCCCCTGCACCACCGAGGACGACTGCTCCCTCGAGGGATCCATCTGCCTGCGCTCGGGTGAGGTCGGCCTCTGCAGCAAGACCTGCGACCGGCTCTGCCCGGACAGCACGAGCCTCTACACCTCGGGCACCTTCTGCGCCGCCCTCGGCATGACGCTCGGAGGCGAGCCCTCGGGCTTCTGCGTCTCCAGGTGCGACGAGGCGCTCTTCCCCGAGACGAAGGGTTGCCGCGAGGGCTTTGGCTGCGTCGAGGCGACACGCTTCGCCGAGGCCGGCGTGCAAAAGGACGTCTGCCTTCCGGGCGGGTTGGAGGACTGAGCGCCTCGAAGGGCTCCGTCCGGGGGACCTAGGCCCGACTAGGATCCCAGCGCCGCCAGCGCCTTCTTCGAGAGCTCCTCGATCACCGGGGTCAGCTTCTTCTTGGAGTCCGCAGCCAGCTCGAAGTCCTTGAAGAAGGCCCGGGCGTCGTCCAGCTCCTTCTCGAGCTCCTTGACGGCAGCGGCGAGCGAGCCGCCGGGCTTCTGGGCGGCGATCGCGCGCAGCCTCTGCGCTCCTCCGGCGAGGTAGCGCCCGACCGCGTGGTACATCGCCCTGCGGTCTCGAACCGGCTTCTCGAGGAAACGCTCGAAGGTGCCGGGGAGCGCCTCGAGAAAGGAGCGCCGGGCCGAGATGGTGTTGCCGGCGGCCTCGAGGTCCACGCCCCTGAGGTCGGCCGCGGCCGCGGACAGGGCGCGGGAGGCGTCCTTCGCCTCCGCGGCGAAGCGCTCGAGCTTCTTGGCGTTCTTCTTCCGGGTCCTCTTCTTCTTGGCGCCCACCCGCTTCAGGTAGAGCTCAACACGCTTGTAGGTGTCGCGGTAACGGGAGACCTCGAAGAGCACGCGGTCGAGGCGGCGGTCGATGAGGATCCACCTGCTCAGGCTGCGGAGGAGGTCATCGCTCACGCTGCCGCAGGTCTTGTGCATCTTCGCGAGGTCGACGGCCAGCTCGCCCTTCTTGTAGGCCTCGAGGTCGATCTTCGACACGAAGCCGTCGGTACATGCCCGCGCAGCGTCCGCGGCGGTCTTGGCCACCTTGGCTGCCTTCTCGGAGAAGGTCGGCTCCGGGGGCGGCAGTGGCTTGGCCGCCACGGGCTTGGCCGGCGCGGCCTTCGGCTTGGCCTCTTCGGGCGCCTGCTTCTGGCAGGCCGGTACCAGGACCACACAAAGCGTAGTCACCGCGATCGCGGCTCTTCCCCACCTCATGCCGAGCCCTACTCGTAGCTTTCGGTGCCCCCCTGCGCCAACAGGACGGCTATGCCCGGCAGACCCAGAATGACATCGCGTAGGTTCACAGGATCCACGGGCTTGTGGATGTAGACGTGGCTGCCGTACTGGTAGGATTGGAGGATGTCGTCCTCCTCCTGCGAGATGGTCAGGATGACGACGGGGATGTCCGCTAGGGCGTCGTCGTCTTTGATCTCGCGCAGGACCTCCAGGCCGCTCCTCCCTGGCAGGTTCAGATCCAGGAAGATGAGACCCGGCAGCGGGTTCTTCTCGCGGTCCTCGTAGGGCGCCTCTCCGCGAAGATAACGCAGGGCCTCAGTACCGTCGGCCACCGCGTGCACCTCGTTGAGGATTCGCGCGCGCTGCAAGCAGATTCGGAACACCTCTACATCGTTGGCGTTGTCCTCCGCCAACAAGAGGTGGATGGGCGAGCCGCGGTCCATGCGCACCCTCCGTAGTGCGAGATCTTGTTCATACGACCCGATTCGGGCATTGTCAATGTGCGCGTAGCGTTGTAGTGCGCGTCTTCGCCAATGACCATCAAGGGTTTGCGTGTCTGCTAGCTTCAAAGATCGCCGGGCTCATCCCCGACACATGAAGCTGGTCCGGGTGACCATCGAGCACGCGGGCAAGAACGTACAGGCCGTCACGGCCGACATCGGGCCCTCGGGCGCCTTCGTGCGCACCAAGGAGGAGCTGACGCTCGGCTCGAGCCTCCCCGTCAAGTTCCAGGTCCCGGAGGGAGCCGCCGCCGAGATCTCGGCCTACGCGCGGGTCGTCCGGGCGGTCCGCCAGCCCGGCGACGGCGGCCCCTTCCCTGGTTACGGCCTCGCGTGGATCCGCTTCCAGGTCGGCGGCGACGACACGACGGTCCGCACCCTGCTCGACCGCTACTTCGGAGACGCCGACGCCCTGCCGGTACCGGGCGGAGTCCCCCTCGGCAAGCTCGCGGTCAAGGAGGCCGAGACAAACGCCCGAAAGGCCGAGGAGGAAGCCGCCAAGGAGGCCCTCCAGAAGGTGGTCGACAACGCGCCTCCCCCGATGCCGAGCGTGCAGGAGACGGCGGGTGAGGCGCGCGAGGAGGGGGCCGGGGGC
>CAZQPP010000768.1:0-3244 GCA_964594295.1 uncultured Myxococcales bacterium
TGAACCTCGACACCTGTGCCTTCGTGGCCACCTTCGACCTGGTGCGCCGGGTCGGGCACGACGCCTTCTCCGTGTTGGGGCGTGCGCCGCAAGCCGAGGTGCGCGGGTGCTCGCTGGCCGTGCCGGAGCGTCCGCCCTCCTCCTCCCTCGCCGCGCCGCGACCGGTGCGACGCTCCGGGCCTGAGACCGCGGGCTCCTCCCTCGGGACCTTCGAGGAGCGAGCAGAGGCCCTCGCCGCTGCCTGGGCGGAGCTGCGCGACCCCGCAGGTGCGGCCGGCGACGCGGCTGCCCTCGTCGCCGATGTCGTGGGCCTTTCGCTCCCGCAGGTCCGTGAGGCTCTGCGGCGCGAGGCGGCGCGCTGGGACGCGGCGGCCATGGGCGAGATCCTCGCTATGGAGCTGCGCTCGCTGTGCGGAGGAGCAGGCGGGCCGAGCCCGGTCGCGCGAAGCCTGGTCCTCCCGGCATCCACCGTGCCTTTCGTGGGGCTGGAGTCGCTGACCGTGGGGCTGCTGGCCGGAGCCGGCGTGAGCGTGCGGCCCTCGTCACGCAACCCGGTCGAGGTGGAGCTTTTCGCGCGAGCGCTCGCTCGGAACGCACCCGGGCTGGCCGAGCTGCTGGAGGTCCTCTCTCCCGGTGACGCTCCCGCGTTCGGGGTGGCCCTGGCCGAGGCCGAGACCCTGGTCGTTCACGGCGATCGCTCGACGGTCTCGGAGATCCGGCGGGGCGCTCGTCCGGACGCGGCGGTGGTCGCCTACGGGCCGCGCTGGTCCGTAGCGCTGCTCGACCCTGAAGACGCGGCTGACGAAGCCCTGCTGCGCGGGCTCGCCGACGACGTGCTCCTGCATGATTCCCTCGGCTGCATGAGCCCGCGGGCCGTCCTGGTGCCGGGCTCTCAGGCGGAGGCCGCGAAGCTCGCCCGAGCGCTGGGGGAGGCCCTGGCCGAGCGCTCGGCCGCGCTGCCGCCGCACCCGGACGTTGCGAGGCGGCCGTCGGGCCTGGCCGCACCGGACGAGGCCGTGGCCGCCCTGGGTCGGAGCGGCCGCCCGGTGGAGTCGGCGACCCGGCACGCCACAGCCTGGGTGCTGATCCTGGCGCCAGCATCGCCCGGCTGCCCCGGGTTGGCCGTCGAGCCGCCGGCGGTACGGCGCGGCACCGTCGTCGCCGCTGTGTCGGAGGACGCCGCCCCGGCTTCGTGGTGGCCGGCCGGCGCCTCCGAGCTGTCTACGTTGGGCTTGAGCGCGCGAGCCCGCGAGAGGGCGTTTGCCTCAGAGATCGAAGCGTCCGCTCTTTCGCTTGGCGCGAGCCGCCTGAGCGAGCCCGGCAGGATGCAGGCGCCGCCTCCCGCCTGGCCTCACGACGGGCTGCCGCTGGTCTTGCCTTTCTTGCGGGGCTTCGGAGCTTCGTGACCTGGGTGCGGGCTGCCGGCCCGACGGGGGCGCCGGGCCGGTCTCGCCAGCTTCCGCTACAGGTCGACGCAGGCATCACCGCCGGAAGGTCCCGCAATCGGGCACAGCGCGGCGAGATCCACGTCCTCGGAGTCCGCGAGCCATGCCGCGCGGCAGGCGAGGCTGTTGCCGCCCTGGGCCCCTTCAGCGTCCGGACCTTCCTCACTCAGACGGAAGTGCAAGAACGCCGGGGCCGAAATCAAGGATTACCGACCCTTAGGACAGCTCCTCCACCAGTCGCGCAGGCAGCCCGAGGAAGTCCCGCCCGCTCATGAACAGAGCCACGTCGTCCGGGCGCAGCTCGCCCTTGAGCAGCTTCAGGATCTCGTCGGCGTCGGGCACGAAGCGGGCCGCAACGCCACGCTCCGCTAGGTCGGCGGCGAGGCGCGCTGCGTCGATGCGCTCGTCGGTCGGGAGCTTGTCGTCCTTCTCGAGGGGCTTCACGAAGATCACCTGGTCGGCGCCCATGAAGGCCTCGACGTAGGCCTGCTGGAAGGTCCTGCGGCGGCTGGTGTTCGACTCGGCCTCGAAGAGAGCCCAGAGCCTGCGACCCGGGAAGCGCGCGCGGATGGCGGCGACCGTCTCGCGCACGGCGGTCGGGTGGTGGGCGTAGTCCTGGATCACCTCGATGCCGCGCGGCCGCCCGCGCAGCTCCTGCCGCCTCTTCACGCCCCGGAAGCTGCCAAGGCCCTTGCGCAGCTCGTCTGCGTCCACCCCCTCACCGAGGCAGACCGCCAGCGCCGCGGTCGCGTTGCGGATGTTGTGGAGGCCGGGCAGGTCGAGCTCGAAGGCGCCCATGTCGCGCCCGCCGACGCTCAGCTCGAAGACCGACGGCGCGTCACCGAGGGCGAGCGCCTTCACGCGCGCGCACGCGTGTACTTCCTTTAACGTGGCTTCGCCCTCGATGCCGTACGTGCGCACGCTGCAGCGGGCAACCGAGGCAGCGGCCAGGGCCTCCTCGTCGGCGCCGTGGACCCAGAGCGTGCCGCCGGGCTCCAACAGGCGGGCGTAGGTCCTGAACGAGCTCCGAACCGCGTCGAAGTTCGGGTAGATGTCGGCGTGGTCGAACTCCACCGACGTGAGGATGGCGGCGTCCGGCAGGTAATGGACGAGCTTCGGGCGTTTGTCGAAGTAGGCCGTGTCGTACTCGTCGGCCTCCAACACGAAGTGCGGCCCCGAGCCGGCAGCCAGGCCCGAGTCGAAGCCCATGGGGATGCCGCCTATGAGGTAGCCGGGGTCGAGGCCGGCCGCCGTCAAGAGCCAGGTGATCATCGAGGTGGTCGTGGTCTTCCCGTGGGTGCCGGCGACGGTCAGCGAGCGCCGCTCTCGCAGGAAGGTCTCGGCGAGGACCTCGGGCAGGCTCGCGTGGGGGAGCCCGAGGCGCCGCATGGCCTCGGCCTCGGGGTTCGTGCGCCTCGTGATGTTGCCGACGATCACGAGGTCGGGCGGCCGCTCTTCGATGTTTCGCGCGTCGAAGCCTATGCGGACCTGCACGCCGGCGCCTTGGAGGCGATCCGACATCGGCGGGTAGCAGTCACGGTCGGAGCCGCGGACGTCGTGGCCGCGCTCCTTGAGCAGGCAGGCCATCCCGCCCATCACCGATCCCGCGACCCCGATTACGTGGATGCTGCGGGGCTTGCTCAGGTCGACCACGTGGGCCCTCCGGGCCAGCGTTTAGCGTTTAGCGTTTAGCGCTTAGCGTTTAGCCGTTAGCCATTGGCCATTGGCTCCGTCCGTCTCGCTAACAGCTAACAGCTAGTGCGCCAGGTCAAGCCTGGGAAGGAGGAAAGAGAATGTAG
>CAZQPP010000769.1:0-3236 GCA_964594295.1 uncultured Myxococcales bacterium
GACCCAAAGCGCCCAGATAACGCGCGGGAATTTTGTCTTCGCGGCGTGCCGGCGCTGACACAATCACACAGGTTTTCCACAGGAAGGCTGTGGGAAAAACGGGGCCCCGGGAGGGTTACCCCGTGTAGCTCAAAACCACCCTCTGGACGATCTGCCAGAGCTTCGTGTGGCCCAGCAATCTCGCGGCCAACACGTTCTCGCGGATCTGCTCGGGGCGCTTGGCTCCGACGATGGCCGAGGTCACGCCGGGGCGGCTGCAGACCCAGCCGACGGCCAGTGTGGAGACCGGAACCCCCACACGCTCGGCCACCTTCTCGAGCTTGCGCACGAGGGCGAGGATCCGGAGGCAGATGCCACCTTTGAACCTGTCGTCCCTCGCGCGCAGGTCGCTCTTGGGGAAGGTCGGGATGCTCCGGAAGCGCCCGCTCAGGAGGCCGCGGCACAGGGTCTCGTAGGCCAGGACGCCCAGCTCGGCCTCGTGCCCGGGGTGGGCGCCGGGGGCCGCGCAGGTCTGCAGCAGGCCGGACTCGGGCTCACGGCGGACCATGGAGTAGGGCGTCTGGAGGGAGGCAACGGGGGCCAGCTTCCGGGCCAGCTCCAGCTCCGCGGCGCCGTAGTTGCACAGGCCGAAGTGGGCGATCTTGCCCTCCTCTCTCAGGCGCACGAGCTCTCCGAGGCTGTCCTCGAGCGGGGTGCCGAGCTCGCAGGGCCAGTGGACCTGGGTGAGCCCGATGCGCTCGAGGCCGAGCCGGCGCAGGCTGGCCTCGGTGTCCGAGCGAATGTGCTCCGGGCTCAGATCGCTCTGGGCGTGCTTGCCCTCGCCGTCCCACCGGATGCCGACCTTGGTCGCGATGAGCACCTCCTTGCGACGCTCCCCGAGGGCGCGCACGAGGACCTCGTCGGCGTGACCGTGACCGTAGAGGGGCGCCGTGTCGAACCAGTTGACGCCGGCCTCGAGAGCGGCCCGCACGGCCGCGACGGAGTCCTCGTCCCGCACGTCGTCTCCCCACCAGAGCCCACCCATGGCCCAGCAGCCGAGGCCGATGACCGAGAGATCGAGGTCTCCATATAGGGTAAGCGCCAGGCTGCGGGGGAGCTTTCTTCGCTGCATCAGCTTGAGCTTGGGGAGGCATGCATCACCCCGCTGGGACTATCTGCGCTGAGCCTCCAATGCAATGCGCGGACGCAGGCACGGGCTCGCCTTCGGCTCGCGCGCCTTCGGGGCCACCCCGAAGGCTTGAGGCTAATCCGCGTGGGTTTCTCCGCTCGCCTCCGGCTCGCTGCGCGCGTTCAGGCCAGGGGCCTGAACACTTGCCGTCGTGTGCTCGCGGGCCAACTGGGGCGCGGACTCTCCCTTGTCGGTGAGGGCGTCGAGCTGCTGTGCCAACTCGCCGGGGGAGCGGGCCGGGAGCGCACAGGATCCGGCGCTGCACAGGTAGGCCACGCCCCCGCCCTCACGGCCTTCGAGCAGCGGGTGTCCGCCGGGCTCGCTGGCGGAAAGCAGGGCCAAGCCCGGAAGGTAGCGCCTCGCGAGCTCCTGCTCAAAGGGCGCCCTCTCCTCAGTGGAGCCGATCACTACCAGCTCCTGCGGCTCCCCTCTAAGGAGCTCCAGCGCCTGGTACAGGCTGCCGAAGCCGGAAGCGTCACCTGCCATGCGCGGGCCGGCCGTGCGGAGGACGGACTCGGCCCTGGCGGCGGCGCCGGGGCGGAGGCCGTAGCGCTCCATCCAGACCGCGAGCAGGGCGGCGGCTCCGTTGTCGCTGGGCACGGCCGCGTCGAAGAAGGAGGTGGGGCGCACGAGCAGGTCCTCGGCTCCCGTCGCGGAGCTGTAGAAGATGCCCTGCTCCTCGGAGTAGTGCCGGGCCACGGCCACGTCCCAGAGCTCGGCGGCCCGATGGAGGTGCTCGAGCTCTCCGGTCGCCCTGGCGAGCTCGATGAGCCCGATGGCGTAGAAGACCTGGTCTTCGAGCAGACCACGCACGTGGGCCCTTCCTGCCCTGTAGGTGTGGAGCAGCCCGCCCTCGGGGTCTCGCATGTTGTCGTTGACGAAGCGCGCGTTGGCCAGGGCGATCTCGAGGTAGCGCGGCTCGTCGAGCAGGCGGGCGGCCTCCGCGAAGGCGGCCAGGGCGAGGCCGTTCCAGGAGGTGAGCACCTTGTCGTCGAGGCCCGGGCGTGTTCGCCCGGCGCGGGCCTCGAGGAGCACCCTGCGGCCGCGGTCGATGCGCGCCTGGATCTCGTCGACGGGGAGGCCGTGGGTCTCCGTCAGCACCTGCCGGGGTGTGGCGATGTGCAGGACGGATCGGCGCCCGTGCTCCGGACGGTGGGGGTCTTCGAAGTTGCCCTCGGGTGTGACCCCGTAGTGCTCCGCGATGAGGGCGGCCTCGTCGCCGAGCAGCTCGTCGAGCTCCCCCGGGGTCCAGACGTAGAAGGCCCCCTCGATGCCCCCGGAGTCCGCATCCTCGGCGCTCGCGAAGCCCCCTTCGGGCTGGAGGATCTCCCTCTCCATGTATGACAGGGTCGCCCGGGCGACGCCCTCGTAGCGCGGGTCCGCCGTGATCTGCCAGGCGTGCAGGTAGAGGCGCGCGAGCTGGGCGTTGTCGTAGAGCATCTTCTCGAAGTGAGGGACCAGCCAGCGCTCGTCGGTCGAGTAGCGGCAGAAGCCGCCTCCGAGCTGGTCGTAGATGCCCCCGTCCATCATGCCGTCGAGGGTGCGGATGAGCATGGTCAGCGCGTTGCCGCCGCGCCCCGACCCGACCCTGGACCACCACAGCGGCAGCAGCTCCAGGGTGGTCGGCGAGGGGAACTTCGGCGCCATGCCGAAGCCTCCGTAGGTGGAATCGAAGTAGCGCCCCATGGCCGCGACGGCGCGGTCGCTCCGCTCGAGCTCGGGGCGCCCTGCCATCGCGGCCGCCTGCGAGAGCTTGTCTGCGGCTTCGCGCAGGTGGGAGGTGAGCTTGTCGGCGTTCGCCCTGAGCTCCCCGCGCCGCTCGCGCCAGGCCTCGCTTATGGCCTCCAGGATTCGCGCAAACCCGGCGTGACCGGGGACCTCGCGCGGCGGAAAGTAGGTCCCGCCGAAGAAGGGCTCGCGGCCTGGTGTCAGGAAGATGCTCAGGGGCCACCCGCCCCGACCGGTCATCGCCTGCACCGCGTCCATGTAGATGCGGTCGACGTCGGGCCTCTCCTCGCGGTCCACCTTGACCGAGACGAAGTGCTCGTTGAGGAAGGCGGCGATGCCT
>CAZQPP010000770.1:0-3235 GCA_964594295.1 uncultured Myxococcales bacterium
TGTGTCCGGGGCACAGGCGTCGACGGTGCAGGGGTCGTCGTCGTTGCAGGCCGGCGGGTAGGAGCACGCGCCCGAGCCAGGCTCGCAGCTGTCGATCGTGCACGGATCGCCGTCGAGGCAGAGAGCTTGCGCGTATGTGCACTCGCCAGTGTCCGGATCGCAGGCGTCGTGCGTGCACACGTCGTCGTCGTCACAGTCCTTGGGGGCTCCTGGAGCGCAGGAGCCGCCGGCACAACGATCGCCGACGGTGCATTGCTCGCCGTCTTCACAAGGCTGTTCGTTGTCAACGTGGGTGCACCCGCTGCCGGGATCACAGCCGTCGTCGGTGCAGGCTTCCCCGTCGTCGCAGTCCCTGGCCGGGCCGCCGGTGCACGCGCCCTCCACACAGGCGTCTTCGGTCGTGCAGGCGTCACCATCGTCGCACGCGACGGCGTTGTCGGTGTGCGTGCAGCCCGTGGCGGGCTCGCAGGCGTCGTCGGTGCAAACCTCCCCGTCGTCGCAATCGGGTGGCGGGCCGCCGGTGCAGGCGCCTTCCGTGCAGGCATCTTCGGTCGTGCAGGCGTCGCCGTCATCGCAGGCAGACCCGTCGGCAGCCGTGCGTGCTTTGCAGTTGCCTTCGACGCACCTGGCGACGTGGCAGTCTCTCAGGACCTCCGCCAGCTCGGCGCAGTCGCCGTCTACTTCGCACTCGGGAGGCGGGCCCGGGTCAGCGGGTGGAGAGTCGCCCGGATCGGCAGGCGGTGAGTCGCCCGGATCGGCAGGCGGTGAGTCGCCCGGATCGGCAGGCGGCGAGGTGCCCGGATCGGCAGGCGGTGAGTCGCCCGGATCGGTAGGCGGCGAGGAGCCGGGGTCGGCGGGTGGAGAGTCGCCCGGATCGTGCACGGCGACCGCGCCGTCGTCCTGCGGTGCTTCGCCGGGGTCGACCGTGATGATGCCCGAGCCGCCCGGATCCTGACCCGTCTGCTTCAGCTTCCCCGAGTCGGCGGTGCAGGCTCCGACGAGCAAGGCCAGCGTGGCGGCCCAGCCGAGAGCCGGTGCGGGGGATCTCATAGACAGGTCCCCGTGAAGCAGACCTTGACCGCGTCGAAGCAGTCGGGCTGCAAGAAGCCCGGGTGCTCCCCCCACGCCTGGAGCTGGATGGGCAGGCCCTTCATGGCGGCCATGGAGATCATGGCGAGCAGAGGGGCCAGCCGGCGCGTGGTGTGCAGCTGCTGGTTGTTGGGCATCCCCTCGACCTGCGAGCCCAGGGTGTTCTTGATCTGGTTCGTGTCGCCGGGGATCCCGGTGTACTCGAAGAGCTGGCAGCCGACGTAGGTGGCCGAGGGCTTGCGCCCCGTGACGTCCTCGTCTCCTGCGCAGGCCTTTCGCGTGGGCATCACCGGCGCATTCCAGCACGAGCGCCAGGTGGTGCCGTCGTGCAGGGTCACCTCGAGCTGTGGCTGCAGGCCCCCGTACACGGAGCCTTGGTGCCACCCGACCCAGCGATACCCCATCGAAACATCGGTGACCTGGCCCCAGGCCACCATCACGTCACCACCCTCGGCCCCCACCGCCGCCATCAAGGCGACGAGGGCCATTCCAAGCGTCGCGATCATTCGCCGTCCTCCAGGATCGCGCCCGCGCCCTCTTGTGCGAGCACGTGGCCGCGAAGTGTAGCACTCGGCGTGTTACGATCCAAGGCTCAGGGCGATGTTTGCGCCACAATCCTCAAGGCCCGGCGGGCACGCAGATTCCCTGGGGGTTGCACGAGAACGTGGTGCCGCCGATCGTCGGGCAGTCGGCCGCGGTGACGCAGACGGGGATGCAGCCGAGCGTGCCTTCGCGTGTCATCAGGCACTGGCAGCCTCTGGCCGCGTCGGGCGGACAGGCGCCGGCTGCCTCGCAGTCGACGTGCAGCGTGCACGGGGTCGGGCCGGGGGGCGGGTCGGTGGTGCCGCCGTTGTCGCCGCCGCCGTCGTCGGTCCAGCCGCTGTCGGGGCAGTCGCGCTCGCAGTTGCGGTAGGTCTCGCGGCCGGCGCAGGTGTCGTCGCCGCAGCTCGGCAGGGTGCCCGGGTGGCGCTGGGCGCCGAGGCGGACGCAGCGGGCGTAGTTGTAGATGCGGATGTCGTCGCCCTGGGGGCCGTGGCCGGTGGGGTAGTCCGCCGGGTTCCCCGTCTTCGGGTCGCTGCGCTGGGCACCGGCGCCGTGCACGTCCATCTCCTGCAGCCCGGAGCCGGGAGGTATCTCCATGAAGCCCATGGCCCGGCCGAAGGCCACGTAGACGGCGGCGTCGCCGGCGCGGTCGGGCGGTCCCTCGAGGTGGGAGGTGCTCGTCCAGTAGTATGACTCGATGTCCGACACCTCGAAGACCGGGTCTGTCGCCGCGCTGCTGGTCGTGGTCGGGGAGCGCGAGTAGTCGACGATGCTCTGGAGCTCCTTGGCGTTGGGGAGGCGCCAATCGTCCTGGCCGTCGAGGGTGAGATCCTCGCAGTAGGCCAGCGCCTGCTCCCAGCCTATCGCCGTGCCGCTGTCGCCTCGCTGCCAGACGAGCCCGGTGGCCCGGTCCTCGACCGTGAGCTCGTTGTCGGCGACGAGGTCGTTTTGGCCGTAGCCGTCGCCGCCGCGCACGTACTTGACGAACTGGGTCGTCGTGCGGCGGCCGGGGTTCGTGCCGGGGTAGCCCTTGATGCGGCCGTCGGCGAAGTTCACCCCGAAGACGGTGTGGCTGCCGTTCATGGTCGTGGACACGTATTCGGTGGCGGACCAGTACTGCGCGTCGATGAGGCGCTCACCCTGTGCCTCGTCACCGTATCTGAAGGTGAAGTAGTCGGTGTCGAGGTAGGGCACCGAGGCGGCGCTGGTCTGGGTGGAGCCGCCGTCGAAGTCGATGAGCGAGTAGAGCTCCTTGATGGTCGGTAGTCTCCAGTCGTCGTAGCCTCCGAGGGAGAAGCTGGCGGCGCCGGCCTTCGCGTCGGCCCAGGTGGCCTTTTCGCCGTGCTCCCTGACCCACATCAGGCCGGTGACCAGGTCGGTCACGGTGCCGTCGCCGTTGTCCTCGTAGGAGGGCACGTTGCCGTCGTACTGAGCGTCCTGGCCCGAGAAGGACGAGCCGGCGGCGGGGCAGGCTATGCGATCGGTGTCGCTGTAGCAGGCGGACTGGCTGGTATCGACGATGGGGTAGGTCAGGGGCGGGTCGACGGGAGGAGCGCCTTCGTCTTCGGGCACGTCGGCCGGAGGAGCGCCTTCGTCTTCGGGC
>CAZQPP010000771.1:0-3235 GCA_964594295.1 uncultured Myxococcales bacterium
CGTCCATGGAGATGGCCAACGCTTACACCGAGCTCAACGACCCAATCGAGCAGGAGGCGCGGTTCCGCGAGCAAGTGGACACGGGAGAAGGGGAGCTGCGCGTGGTGGACACCGATTATGTGACCGCGCTGAAGTACGGCATGCCCCCGGCCGGCGGGCTGGGCATCGGCGGCCCCTCCGTGGCCGTCGTCGAGGTCCACGTCAGAGATCACGCCTACCCGAACACCTCCTCCTACGCCAACGCCATGGAGAGCGCCCTCTCCGACCTGAAGTCGGTGGCGCTCGTGCGCGCACCCGACGCGCTGCGGCGCCTCGGCAGGGAGATGATCATCGGCGGAGACGAGGCCGACGCCGCGCTGATGGCGCGGGTGGACGGGATGGTGCAGCAGGCCGACCGGCTCGTCTTCAACGACCCCGCGTCGGCTGTCGGAGTGCTGCTCGCGTCGCGGCAGCGGGTGCTGGAGGCGGTCGACTCCTACCCCGGCGACCCCCGCCTGCGGGACGCCCTGTTCAAGGCCGACATGCTCCTCGCCCGCGCCTACCTCGACACCGACGAGATCGACCGCGCCGCCGAGGTCCTCAAGCAGACCGCCCGCGTCAGGGGGGAGGACGACAACATCTCTCCGGAGCGCTATCACCCGCGCCTCGTGGACCTCTACCACGACGCCCTGCGAGACCTCGAGGGGGACCGCCTTGGCGTGCTCGAGGTCCGCTCCGGCCCGCCCGGGGGGGACATCTACGTCGACGGCGTGAAGCAAGACGCCCAGACCCCCTACCTCTTCCGGAGCCTGCTGCCCGGCACCTACCACGTCCAGGTCCGGCACCCACAGGCCAAGGGGGTGGTGCACCGCGTGCGCCTCGACGGCCTGCGCCCGGCCCGCGTCGTCGCCGACCTGGAGCTCGAGGGGTCGATCTCCCTGCACAACGAGCGCGTGGCTTTGAGCTTCCCCACGATGACCGACCTCGAGGCCAAGCTCTCGACCTACGGCACCACCATCGGCCAGCGCATGGCCGTCGACCAGGTCGTCGCCACCGGGCTCATGGATCGCGGCACCTCCGACGAGCTCGTGGCCCACGTCATAGACGTGCGCACCGGGAGGCTGGTGCGCGCCCAGGGCGTGCACGTCGATCCCGCGACGGTCGAGATGGCCAAGGTGCGTGAGCTCGCCGTGAAGGTGGCCACCCCCGCCGGCATGGATGAGGCCGGCGGCAAGGGCGGCTGGGCCAGCTACTGGCCGGGCTGGGTGCTCGTGGGCGCCGGCGCCGCGGGCGTCGGGGCGAGCATCTACTTCTACACCGAGTTCGACACCGCTCGCGGCCACGCCGAGAACGACCGCTACCCGGCCGAGCTGACCGGCCCCGGCTCCACCCAGGCCCAGCAGGAGGAGGCGGCCCGCATCCGGCAGGACGAGGCGGACAAGGCCAACTCCGCGCGGACGATGACCTGGGTCACGGGCGTCGGCGGCGTCCTGGCCATCGCCGGCGGGGTGACCCTGTTCATCCTCAACGCGAGCCCCGACGAGCCCGTGTCCGGCGGCCACATGCTCATCGATCTGCCGGGCGGGTTGGGCATCAGGCCCGTCTTCGCTCCCGGCCGCGCCGCCCTGGTGCTGGGCGGCTCCCTGTAGTGGCCCGCGGAGAACCCCGGCGCTTCGGGCGCTACGTCCTGCTCGAGAGGATCGCCGTGGGCGGCATGGCCGAGATCTTCAAGGCCAAGACCGAGTCCATCGGGGGCTTCGAGAAGACCGTGGCCATCAAGCGCCTGCACGCGCACTACTCCGAGGACGAGGACTTCGTGCGCATGCTCCTCGACGAGGCCCGCATCGCCGCGCTCCTCAACCACTCGGGGGTGGTCCAGATCTACGACGCGGGGGTCGTGGGCTCCCACTACTACATCGCCATGGAGTACGTGCACGGCCAGAGCGCCTACGGGCTCCTGCGCGCCGTCTACGCGCGAAAGACCGTGCTCCCCATAGCCCTCGCCTGCCACATCGCGGGCGAGGTCGCCATGGCGCTGCACCACGCGCACGCGGTCAGGGACGCGAGCGGCGCGCCCGCCCGCATCGTGCACCGAGACGTCTCCCCCCAGAACGTGCTCCTCTCTTACGAGGGGGACGTGAAGGTCGTGGACTTCGGCATCGCCAAGGCCGCGATGCGCTCCACCCGCACCCAGTCGGGCGTCATCAAGGGCAAATTCTACTACATGGCCCCCGAGCACGCCCGGGGCGAGAGGGTAGACCACCGCAGCGACATCTTCGCCAACGGCATCTTGCTCTACGAGCTGCTCACCACCCACGCCTGCTACGACGAGGACGACAACGCCGTCCTGCTCGAGAAGGTGAAGAACGCCGACTTCCCGCCGCCCCGCACCCACCGCCCGGACATGCCCGAGGCTCTCCAGGACATCGTCTTGAAGGCCATGGCCAGCGACCCGGACAAGCGCTACCAGACCGCCCGCGACATGGCCTGGGACCTGATGCGCTTCTTGAAGTCGGCTGGCCTGCACCCGACGCGCCTCCACCTGCGGGAGTACATGCGGCGCCTCTTCGTCCCCGAGGTCAAGGCGGACCTCCCCGGCGCCGAGCCGAGCTCCGCCGGCGAGTCCAGGCAGAGCGAGGTGCTGCTTCCGGCCTCCATCGCGGTCGCCGAGCCCAGGGAGAGCACCAACATCATCCCCCTCGAGAGATCCACCGACCCGGAGCTGCGCCCGGCCCAGGACACCGGCCAGGCCTTCGCGGAGAGCCCGACCCACCACCACCAGAAGCCTCGCGGCTTCCTGCGCAGGGCGATCGTGCCGCTCTACGCGGCGGCGGCGGCGCTGGCGGTCGCGAACCTCGTGGTGTGGTTCTTCCTGCTCTGACGAGCCCTGCGCGCGCTGCTCACTCCACGGCGGCTGCCCTCAGGGTAGCGAGCTCGTCTGCCGTGACGCCGAGGGAGCCGAGGTAGGCGTCGATGCCGCCGGCCCCGCTGACCTTCTCGAAGACCGGCTCGAGCCAGTCGGCGTCCACGCTCATGCCGATGTCGTTCGACAAGGCATACTCCGCGAGCACGGTCTCCCGGGAGGCTCCGAGGGCGAGCATGATCAACGCCGTGACGACGTTGACCCGATCCCTGCCGATGACGCAGTGGTAGAGCGCGGGCAGGGTGTTCGGCTCGGCCAGGATGGAGAATATGCTCCGGATGGAGGCCCCGGAGAGCTCCAGGGTCTGGGTGTAGGTCTCGGGGCTGGGCGGCA
>CAZQPP010000772.1:0-3226 GCA_964594295.1 uncultured Myxococcales bacterium
GCCCACCTCGCCGGGAGTCACGCTCTCTCCCGTGTCCGGGTCGACGGCCGCCCACCGCACCCACGGCGGAAACCGGAGCACCGGCCTCTCCCACGCGCCAGCCGAGCTCAGATCGCCGCGACCCCACGCCTGGGAGCCCAGCTCGGCCATCCCGTACTCGCTCCAGATCGCCTCGGCCGGGACGTCGTAGCCGGCTCGGAGCAGCTCGCGCAGCTCGGCGTGCCCCACGCTCCGGCTGCGGCCCTTGGTGCCGCCGGTCTCGATGACCAGGCTGCCCTCCGGGAGGGGGAGGCCGTCGCGTCCGGCCGCGTCGAGGAGCAGGACGTGGCTGAAGGCCGCGCCGGCAAGCAAGACCGGGCTCCGGTCTCTGTTCGCCTGCGCAACTACACGGCGTGCGGAGTCGAGGTGCGGGGCGCCGTCGGGGTGGGCCGCGTGTGCACCTCCGCCGTCATCCCAACGCTCCATCCAGGCGTCGAGCATGAAGACCAGGGAGGACCACGGCCACTGCTCTCGGCTCGGCAGCAGGGAGATCCACCGAGAAGCCCCGCGCGCGGTGACCTCCGGGAGCACGGCCTCGAGCCCGGCGTGCAGGGAAGCCTCGTAGAGGCCGGTCTCTCTCAAGCGGTGCAGGCTCGACCCACCTCCGCCGGTCCCGCTGGAGCGGAGCTCGAGGGCGGGCGCCTCCCGCGCATCATCCCAGGTGACGAGGTCGCCGAAGCGCCAGGTGCTCGTCGGCACCGGCCTGATCTGCTCGACCCGGCACGGCCCGCCGACCGGGAGGCCGTGGGCCCGGGCGTGGGCCGCGATCACCGGGCAGCGAGCCGTCTGGTAGGCCCAGAGGTCGCCGATGAGCTCACACAGGGCGGTGTGGTCGCCCGCGATGGCCGCGAGCACCCGCCGCCTCAACGCAGGCCTTGGATCGTCAGCCATGGCTCAGATGCGTCCCAGAGATCTCGTCAGGCGCTCCTCGGCCTCCACGAGATCTTCCGGTCCAATGCAGAGCGGCGGCGTGAGCTGGACCGTGCTCCCGTGCAGCCCCCCGCCGAGCAGGATGACTCCCTCCGCGAGGGCCGCCCGGACGACGGCCGAGGCGCTCGCCTGGTCGGGCGCTCCCGTCGCGGGGTCGACGAGGGCCACGGCCCACATGAGCCCGGCCCCGCGGACGGCAGCGACGCGCTCGCCCCAAGGCCTGAAGACGCGCGCGAGCATGGCCTCGACCCGCGCGCCCATCTCCAGGACGTGGGCCTCGAGCCCCTCCGCGCTCAGCCACTCGACGGCGGCGACGCCCGCCGCCATGGTCAACGGGTGCCCGAGGAAGGTCTCGGTGTGCAGGGCCTCGCCTTTCGACTCACCGAAGGCCTCCATCACCTCACGACCGCCGGCGCACGCTCCGATGGGCATGCCGCCGGCGGTGGCCTTGCCCACGAGCAGCAGATCCGGGGTGACGCCCTCGGGCTCGCAGGCGAAGCGCGGCCCCGTCCGGTGCCAGCCGGTGAAGATCTCGTCGACCACGAGCAGGGCGTCGCGGCAGCGACAGAGCCCGTGAAGCTCCTTGAGGAAGCCGGCCGGCGGCACCCGCACGCCGCCGCGACCCTGGATCGGCTCCACGATCACCGCGCCGGCCTCGGGGTGCGCGAGGAGCGCGGCCTCCACGCTCTCGAGCGCGTGCTCGGCGACAGCCTCGACCGTCACGCCCGCGGGCGGCTCGGTGGGGTCGGGGAAGGGGAGCAGCGGGAGCCGGCGCTCGGTCAGCTCACCGAGCCGGGCCGTGAACTTGTCGTGGCCGCAGACCTCGAGCGCCCCGAGGCTGAGCCCGTGGTAGGCGCCGTCGAAGGCGAGCATGCCGGGGCGGCCGGTCGCGAGGCGGGCGGCCTTGCGGGCTATCTCGACGGCCATGGTGCCGCTGGTGCCGAGGGTCACGCGCGAGTTGTTAATTGGCAGCTGGCGCGCGAGGGCCTCGAGCAGCTCCACCTTCACCGCCGGCGGGTGCACGTCGCCCATGCCGTGGGTCAGCAACTCCGCCTGCCGTGCGGCCGCGCGCGTGGCGGCCGTGGGGCCGTGACCGAGGGCCGCGACCCCGAAGGCCGCGCTCAGGTCGAGGTAGCGGCGCCCGTCGGCGTCCTCGACGTGGCAGCCCTCGCCCGAGACCCAGAACACCGGGAAGTCAGGCGCGACGTAGGTTACGTCGGCGCACTCCACCGCCCTCAGGCGCGCGGCGAGATCGCGGCTGGCCGGGCCGGGCCCGAAGGCGGCCTCGGCTGTGAACTCTCGGCGGCTCATCGAGGAATAGTGACACCGCGCCGAGCCTTCCGACAAGCTCTGGGCGTCCTTGCGTCTTTCCGGGCGCGTCTGCTAGGGACCACGCCCCTCACCCCCGGTACGAGGGGGCACCATCCCACCGGAGGCATTTATGTCCCATCTGTCGATCCGACGCGGCACGACCGCGCTCATTACACTGTCGGTCGCTGCCCTGCTCGCGTTCGCAGGTTGCGTCAAGGACGCCCCAGCTCCCAAGAAGGAGCAGGCCAAGGCCGCCGCCCCCGCCGCCACCGGCGACAAGGTCAAGGTCGAGTTCTACGTCATGTCGAAGTGCCCCTTCGGTGTGAAGGTCGAGGACGCCTTCAAGCCCGTGCTCGACAAGATCGGCGGCAGCATCGACTTCCACCTCGACTTCATCGTCAACGAGGACCCGAACCAGCCCACCGGCTTCTCCGCCATGCACGGCGAGGCCGAGGTGAAGGGGAACATCTGGCAGCTCTGCGCCCGGAAGCACTACCCGGACAACTACAAGTGGATGGACTACGTGGCCTGCACGAACAAGCAGTGGCGCCAGATCCCGGCCGGCCTCGACGAGTGCGCCGGCAAGGACGGCTTCGACGCGGCCAAGATGAAGGCCTGCGCCGAGGGCCAGGAGGGCAAGGACCTGCTCAAGGCCTCCATGGAGAAGACCAAGGCGAGGAGCGCCACGGGCAGCCCGACCATCTACATGAACAACGAGCGCTACAGCGGCGGCCGCACCGAGAACGACTTCATGCGGGCCGTCTGCAACAGCATCAAGGGCGCCAAGCCCGAGCCCTGCGCGTCGATCCCCGAGCCCAAGAAGGTCAACGCCATCGTGCTCACCGACGCCCGCTGCAAGACCTGCAACTCCGACCGCATCCTCGGCCAGATCAAGGGCATGTTCCCCGGCCTCAACGCGACCACCTTCGACTACACGAAGGGCGCG
>CAZQPP010000773.1:0-3223 GCA_964594295.1 uncultured Myxococcales bacterium
CCGCCCCGCCAACTCCCGCGGTAGGGGCGTTCTGCTTCAGAACGCCCGCCCCCGCCAAACTGGCGTTTCGGGACACAGCCGTTAGCTGTTAGCTGTTAGCTATCAGCTTCCAGCAGGAGCAGCGCCGTGCACCGCGTCTCTCTGATAGTCCCCACCCTGCTCGCGATCACAGGACTCGCAGCGTCCTGCTCGGGGAGCTCTTCGAGCGAGAGCGGGTCGGCGACCATCGACGTTCTCGGCAGCGACGGGGGCGGTGGAGGAGCTGTCACGGGTCGCGACGTGAGGGCCGACACAGGCCCAGGGAGCCAGACCGACCCCGGCGAGGCCGCCTCCACGGACCCGGGCCCGGCGGACGCCGGCTTCGGCGGGCCGAGCTTCGGGTTGCCCTGCACCGGCCACCAGCAGTGTGAAGGAGGCTGGTGCGTCGAAGCCGCCGAGGGGAACCTCTGCACCGTGGACTGCGTCGACCACTGCCCCACGGGGTGGAGCTGCCAGCTCGTCAGGCTCGGCGGCGGCGAGGATCAGACCTCGGTGTGCATCCCCGGCGCGGACGTGAGCGCCTGCGACAAGCTGAGGTGTGACGACAACGAGATCTGCACCTTCGACTCCTGCGATCCCAAGGCCGGCTGCACCCACACGCCGCAAGACGCGCTCTGCTCGGATGGGAGCCCGTGCACCGTCGGCGACGTCTGCGTCGAAGGCGTGTGCGCCGGCAGCCCGCGTGTCTGCAATGACGCCGAGCCCTGCACCGACGACTCGTGTGATCCGCAGCTGGGCTGCGTGCACACGCCCAACGCGGCCCCCTGCGATGACGGGCTGAGCTGCTCGGTCGGGGATCGCTGCGAAGCCGGACGCTGCTCTACGGGCACGCCGAACGACACCCCGGAGTGCCGCTGCGAGAGAGCCTCCGACTGCCCCGACTCCGCCAACGTCTGCCCTCCGAGCTACGCCTGCCTCGAGGGCTGGTGCGTGCCCGTGGCTGGGACCCACGTGGTCTGCGACACGAGCGCGGACACGGCCTGCCGCCGGAGCTTCTGCAACGTCGCGACCGGCCTGTGCGAGCAGCGGGCCATGGGGCCCGAGGTGACCTGCGACGACGGCGATCACTGCACTGACGACGACCGCTGCGACTGGGAGGGTAGCTGCGTGGGCGCCCTCCAGGTCTGCGACGACGGGCACTTCTGCAACGGACCGGAGCGCTGCGAGCAGTCGACGGGGCGCTGCGCGCCGGGCTATCCGCCGCGCGCCGCCGGCGCCGCCGCGCCGTGCGCCGAGATGCGCTGCGACGAGGAGGCGGACAGCGTCAGCCACGTGCCCGACCACGACGGCTGCAACGACGGCAACCCCTGCACCCACGACCGCTGCGACCCCACGGCGATCGGCACCGGCGCCTCCGGCTGCGTGCACCAGCCCAACGCTGCGGCGTGCGATGACAACGACCCGTGCACACAGGACGACGCCTGCAGAGAGGGGCGCTGCACGGGGACGCCGGGAGCCTGCACCTGCGAGACCGACTCCGACTGCCTCGATGACGGCGCCGCCTGCGCCGGCGAGATAGAGTGTCACGAGGGCACCTGCCGGGCCCGCCCGGGCAGCACCGTCAGCTGCACCCCGTCCGGGCCTTGCGTGCGCTCCTTCTGCGTGCCCGAGGACGGGAGCTGCCGTGAACAGCCGGTGGCCGCCGGGATGGGGTGCGACGACGGCGACACCTGCACGACGGCCGACGCCTGCGACGGCCGGGGCAGCTGCCGAGGTCGCCCGCTCCCGTGCGACGACGGGCTCTTCTGCAACGGCCTCGAGACCTGCGCACCCGGCCTCGGCTGCAGACCGGGCTCTCCCCCCAAGATCGAAGACGAGGTCACGTGCACGGTGGACCTGTGCGACGAGTGGGCGGACGCCGTGCTGCACCTGCCGAACGTTGCAGCGTGCAACGACAACAACGCGTGCACCGACGACGCCTGCGATCCTACGGCGGCGGGCGCTGAAGCCGACGGCTGCGTGCACGGCCACGGCACGGCGCCCTGCAGCGACGGCGACCGCTGCACCTTCCCCGACTCCTGCGCGGGAGGGCTCTGCCGCGCCGGCGCGTCCGTCGACTGCGACGACTCGAGCCCCTGCACGCAGGACAGCTGCGACCCGGCGCTGGGCTGCGTGTACACCTCGATCCCGGCCGGTGTCGGTGACTGCCCACCGACACAAGGGCCGGACGGCTTCGCCCACATACCGGCCGGCGAATTCTGGATGGGGACCCTCGTGGGAGAGCCAGGGCGGCAGGACGACGAAGGGCCGCGGCGACGTGTGGAGATCACCCGCGCCTTCTGGCTCAAGACCACGGAGGTGACCCAGGCAGAGTGGAACGCGCTGCTGCCTTCGATGGGCGGCACGAGAAACCCCTCCGCCTTCCCTTCCTGCGGCGAAGACTGCCCGGTCGACAGCGTCGACTGGTGGGAGTCCCTGGCGTGGTGCAACGCGAAGTCGAGGAGCGAGGCGCTGCCGGAGTGCTATGACCTGTCCAGCTGCACCGGAGAGCCGGGACGCAGCTACTTCTGCACGACCCTGCAGGTGAACGCGACGGGTGGAAACCCACTCGAGTGCGAGGGCTACCGGCTCCCCACCGAGGCGGAGTGGGAGTACGCGGCGCGGGCAGGGACCGAGGCGGCGTTCTACAACGGCGAGATCACCCAGCCAGGGGTGTCTCCGCTGGATCCGCTGCTCGACCTGATCGGTTGGTACGGCGGAAACAGCGCGGCGACCTACGAAGACGCGAACGACTGCTCGGGCGGAGGAGGGCCGGAGCGCTGCGGCCCGCAGCCCGTGGCGCTCAAGCTGCCCAATGCGTGGGGCCTCCACGACGCCGCCGGCAACGTCAACGAGTGGGTGTGGGATCTCTACGGAGCTTATCCGGCGGGACCGGCGACGGACCCGCTCGGCGGCGGCCGGGGGAGCGAGCGAGTGTGGCGCGGCGGCTCGTGGAGCACCTCGGCCGCCCACTGCCGGTCTGCCGCGCGGCTGCGCCTCGATCCGGCGATCGGCCCGCACTGGACCGGCTTCAGGCCGGCGAGAACGGTCCTCCCCTGAAGCCGAGGCTCGGCGCGAGGCCCCACATTTTTGGGTGTGTCCCACTTGACCCGCGGAATCCAGATCCGCAAGCGTTTGGGCCTTGGCCCAAACGCGCGCAGCGAGCCGGAGGCGAGCGAGGGGCAGCATGCGCTGAAGCGGATGC
>CAZQPP010000774.1:0-3186 GCA_964594295.1 uncultured Myxococcales bacterium
GCACGGGCACGGGCACGGGCACGCAAGACCGCTGCCCTCATGCGAGGACACCACCGAACAACGAGGAAGTCCTTGTAATTGCACACCAAGTTCCCTCTTCTCCGTACACATTCGGTGGACACGTAGGCGGGATGAGGGAGCTGTAGCGAAGGCCCACGTGGGTCATCGCGGGACTTGGGTGGCAAGAGTGGCCTGGGGTGCTCCTGGCGGTTGGGGTGCGCGCCACGGGCTGAGCGGCGGGAGCCCTGTCGGCGAGATCCCAGGTCCGTGTACCGTGCGGGGGAAGCAAACCCCGAGGTGAGTCCTCATCTCCCGAGTTGTTTTCTCCATGAGGAAGCAAGTCGTGTGATGCGCCGGAACCGTCCGAGTTGTTTTCTCCATGAGGAAGCAAGTCGCGGGGTGAATGCTCCCCTCCGGAGTTGTTTCCGCGGCGGGTGCGAGAAGTCAGCAGGAGGGCATCGCCCGTGACCCACGTGGTTCACGGGGCGAGTCGACAGCACGCGAGACGGGCGCCGGTGCGTGTCACTGGAGGTGAGGGCGCCCGCAGAGCGATGTCAGGCGCAGAGAGTCCGCCGGAAGGTCCTGGCGATGGGGTAGACCCAGATGGCCTTGCGCGGGAGGCGGGCTTCGTTTCTGACGTCGAGCTTTCCGCGGCCCTTGGTGTCGCCGAGGTAGGTCCAGTTGGCGGCCTTGTAGGCGGTGCCCGCAAAGCGCGGCAGCTCCACGAAAGTCTCGAGCAGTACGGGGCGGTAGCCGTAGCGGTCGTACCAGTCGGCGGCAATGCGCCGGGCGACCATGCCGAGGAGGCGCGAGGCGAGGTTCTTCGAGCGCACCCACGGCAGGATGAGGAAGCGGGCGTTGTTGACGACGAGGTGGAGGTTGGCCTCGCGCCGAGCGTGGGTCCAGCCGATGAAGAGGTCACGCGGGGCGGTCTTCCACGCGGCGGCCCCGAAGCCGAACAGAGCGAGGATCTGGCCGTCTGCGCGGGCGAAGTACCGGAGCTGAGCACCCGGCAGGGGCTGGTAGCCGAGGTAGTGGTACCGGTCGACGTGCTCGTTCCACAGGTGGGAGTCCGCACGCCCGGAGACGAGATCGAGTCGGAGGTCCTGCAGGCGACCGGCCGGCGCATCGACGGTGAAGAGCTGCGGGTCGGCCTGTGGCGTCCTGCGGCGGTAGGCCTTGCCGTTGCCGTTGCGGTTGCCTGGTGGCGGCAGCGTGATCAGCCCGTCTGCCTGCATCCTCAGCATGGCGACTCGGCAGCTCATGTCCTTCAGCCCTCCGTCGGGCTTGAGCCAGCCGAGGTGCTGGCAGACCATGCGCGACAGCCGTGATCGGTTCGCCTCCGGGGTCCGTTCGATCAAACGCGAGATGGCTTCGAGCTCGTCGCCTTGGAAGTCCCGGCCGCAGTAGCGGCGTGGCTCATTCACGAGCTGTCCTCGAAAAGTGGGGGTGGCGGCGCACGCAGCCTTTCGAGCTCCTCGTCGTCGAGGTTGTGCGGCAGCCACCGCACCGCGTCGGGCGGAGCCTTGCCCCCGTGTTCCGCACACGCATCGAGGTAGGCGGTCAGCCACGTCTTCGGATTGAGGTCCCACAGCAGCGCGGTCTGCAGCAGCGAGAACATCACCGCCGCGAGCTTCGCGCTCCAGGTCGATCCCGAACCTCGATAGTTCTTGCGCCCAACGACCGGACCCCGGACATCTCTCTCGGCTTGGTTATTGTCCATCGGGACATCAGGGTGCTCGACGAAGAGCTCGAGACCTGGCCAGTGACGGTCGAGGCTATCGAGCACCTTGCGACGTGCGCTGTGCAGGTCGTCGTCCTTCAGCTCGCGGTCGCACCTGCTCTTCATTTGCTCGACGGCACGCTCCAGTCGCCGCTGTGCTTCATCGACGGGCTCGTCCGCATCGATCAGATCAAGCCGTTGGTGGTTCAGGTGGTACAGGTTCCCGATGAGCTCGACCCACTCGAAGGCCCAGGACTCATGCATTGGCCAGGCCTTCGCGACATCGAGGAAGTCGCGCCGCACGTGCGCCCAGCACCAAGCCAGCAGGATCTTGCAGCCCTCGTCGTTGGCCATGCACTTGTAGGCGACGTACCTGTCGACATTCAGGATTCCTTCCGCGTCCGGTCCGAAGTGGTTCTTGGGCACCTCCGAGGAGCGCGAGGGGTCCACGCGGTACGCCACGGTGCTCTCGGAGCGGAAGACCCAGAGGTACCACCGGCGAAAGCCTCCACCATCGACGTACACCAGCCACCGCGTCTCGTCGGCGTGCCAGCGGTTGCCCGATGCGTTGACCGCCAGCAGCTCATCGTAGAGCGGCTCGAGCATGGGGAGCAGCCGCTTGAGCCCGTCGGTGACGGTGCCCTGCGACACGTCGAAGCCGAGAGTCAGCCAAAGGTCCTCGAGCAGGCGGTGCGTCGGGCGCTGGAACAGGAACTTGTCGACCAGCACCATGACCCAGAACGAGACACCGTACCCCCCCTTCTTGAAGAGCTTCGGTGCCGGCGGCGCGACCACGATCCGCGGCGTCTCGTCGCAGTCGCACGTCGACCTATGGCGCTGGCGCCGGATCACCCGACGGTGCGCCCGCACCTCCACCTCGACGACCTCGGAGTCCTCCGTCCCAGCGATGGGCTCGAAGGGCTTCCCACACTTGCCGCACCGGCACTCGTCCGGGCTGAGATCGCGGTCTTCCGGTTTCGCCGGTAGGTGTCTGTGCCGCCGGCGTCCGTGGCCCGGCGCACCCGGCTGCTGTCCTCTCTTGCGACCGCTGCTCTTTGGCGGGGCCCCACCCGCAGAGTCCTTCCCCTTCGACCCTCGTTCGGTCCTCCGTCCATACAGCTTCCGCTCCAGGTCACGGACTCTTGCCTCAAGCTCTGCCACCCGTTCTCGGAGCCGTCGCTCCCGCTCCAGTGCATCGTGGTGAAGTCGTCTCCGGCAGCCGACTTCATTGCGCAAGCCGATGAGCTCGCGCTCCAGCGGCGTCGGGTCCCTGCCGGCAATCGACAGCTCGATGCGCTCCACGCCAGTCGGTTCGCCACCTCGACCTGCCGGCTCGTCTTGCGTCGCTTGCCTGGTTGCTGCTGCTTCCACGCGATCATCTCTGCCACATCCCCGAAGTTGTGTCCAGTCCTTCGTGCACGCTGCGCTGCCACCGCCGCCTTTCGTCCCCTACGTGTCCACCG
>CAZQPP010000775.1:0-3177 GCA_964594295.1 uncultured Myxococcales bacterium
AGCCCCCGTTGGTGGTCAGGGCGAAGAGCTCCTCGCTGATCTTGTCGAGGTCGGTCGAGAGCGGGAGGATCTGGCGGATGTAGCCTTCGGACTGGGTCAGTGAGCTCTTGCCGTACTCGTAGAGGGCGACCTCGACGTCGGGCCTGTGCCCTTCCTGCCGGGTGTCGGCGAGCTCGTTGACCATCTTCCAGAGCTGGCTCTTGGCCTGGTTGATGAGCCCGTCCATGCTGCTCGAGGTGTCGAGGAGCAGGGCGATCTGGATCTTCGGGGTGCGGGCGACCGCGGGTGGTGCAACCTGCGCCTGGGCGCTGGGCCCGAGCAGCAGGGCGAAGAGGAGGAGGAGAGGGACGATACGAGATGCGGTGTTCATTTTCAGCGGCTCCCTGGTAGGTTCAATGCTGTCTTGGACGTTCGAGGGCGGATTGAGATCTGTCCGAGCAACGCCGACCGTTGCCTGGACGCCCCTGCGCGCGCGGGTATTCATTTCGTCAGTCCGGTCACGAGGACCGGCCCTTCTTCGAGCTCGAGCAGGATCTCCCCGTCGAGGGCGACGGCGGCCTGCTGCCCTGCCCGAGCCAGCTTCTGCACGAGGCGGTCGAACTCTCTGGTCCCGAAGCGCACGACGCGCCGCGGCTTTGCGTCCTTGCCTTTCAGGAGCAGGCGCCCGTCGACCCAGCGCTTGCCGCGCTTGAAGAAGGCGCGGTCGGCCATCTGCTTGACCGAGCGCACCTCCACACTCTGCATGTTCCCGTCCAAGAAGGCGTTTCGGGGGTTGAGGCTCTTCTGCTTCAGGCGCGCTTGAGCGTTCATCGACTGGCTGACGGCGCTCTTGCCCGAGCGCTTCTTCATGGCCTCCTCGCGCAGGTTGCGCTCGGCCTCGAAGACGACCCGGTCCGGAACGTCCATGGCCTCACCCTCCCGGGCGAAGAAGGCCGTGTACTCGGTCAGCACCCCGAACTCCGCCGAGAGGCGCACGATCTCCTCGGTGAGCTCGCGTACGCGCGGGTCGTCAGGGGGCTGGCCGTGGATCGGCAGGCGATCCGCGTCTGCGCCGAGCCTGCGGATCTCGTCGACGAGCACCGCGATGCGCCGGCTCGCCCAGAGGCGCGGGACGAAGGCGTTCCTGGTCGTCGCCCGGTCGAGGTCGAAGTCGAACTTGAAGCTCTTCTGCTCGCCGCGGAAGTTCCCTTTGACCTCGAAGCGCAGGGGCTCCTTTCCGACGTACTGCCCGAGCAGCACCAGCTGGTCGCCCGCGAAGAGGTCGGGCAGCCGCGAAGGCATGAGCTGCCGGACACGCCCGTGGCCGCTGCGCCCGCCGCGGCCCGTTACGGCCAGCTCGGGATCTGCGAAGACCGGCCCGCTCAGGCGGGCGAAGGCCCGCTGGACCGCCGTGTCGATGTCGTCTCCGGGGAGCACGAAGCTCGCGGCGCCGCGCGTGTCGCCGGCGAGGCTCCGCAGCAGCGGCGCGTTGACGTCGAAGCCCACGCCGAAGGTGAAGACCCGCCGGCCGGCGGCGTTGGCGGCGCGCACGGAGTCGCGGATGGCCACCTCCGAGGTGCGCCCCACCGTCGGCAGCCCGTCGGTCAGGAACAAGACGATGGGCAGCGCCCCCGCCCGCGGCTCGGGAGACAGCGCCTCCACGAGGGCGTCTCCGATGTTCGTGCCGCCTCGCGGGCGCACTCCCTCGAGCCAGCGCCGAAGGTCGGCTAGGGTGCCCTCTTCCTTGTCCACCGGCCGGCGCGCGAAGGAGTCGACGACCTCGTTGTAGGCGATGACGTTGAAGGCCTCGCCCTCGGACAGGGCCCCGACCACCTGGAGCGCCGCGGCCCTGGCCTGCGCCATCTTGCCGCGCTTCATGCTGCCCGAGCGATCGAGCACCACGGTGACCTCACGGGCGATGGGCGGCCCCTGCGACTTCTCCTCCGTAGGCAGCCCCGCCAGCAGCAGGAAGTAGCCTCCGCCCATCCGCGGGTCGGGGTAGGCGAACAGCGAGGCCGACACCCCTTCTCTGGCCACCAGGTACGAGAGCCTGAAGGATCCCGGCGCCGAGCGCGCCCCCGGCCGCACCCGAACCTGCACGTGCCCCTTCCCGAGCCGCCGCTGTTCCAACGGGTGGCTCGGTGAGTACACCGTGCTGACCCCACGCTTGCTGCGCAGGTCCACCTCGACCGACCACGGCACCCGGTAGTCCACCGACTCCGAGCGCGGCAGCGCGTAGTCCACGCGCGACCCCGAGGACGGCAGGACCTGCTCGTAGACCAGCCGCACCGTCTGTCGCCCCCCCGCCGGGACCGGGAAGACGCTCGAGCGCACCAGGTTGAAGCCGGCGAACTCCACGAGCATCGGGTCCCGGGTGCGGCCGACCAGTCGGTCGTAGATGTCGCGCGCCCGCGCTCGCTCGAGCACCTCGACCTTGATCTCCTTGGCCGAGCCCTCGAAGGACATGCCCCGGACGACAGCGCCTTCAGGCAGCGGCAGGAGCACCTCCGACTCCTGCTGACGGTGGCTTCGGTTGTGGAGCCGCAGGTCGAGCGTCGTCGTTGCCACCTGCTCGGTGATTCCCACCCGGCAGTCGACCCCGACGACCTCCACGGCCGCCACCCGCCTCGGCTCGGCGGGCATGTAGGCGCGGCTCTGCGGGACGACGACGTTCGCCGACCACGGCCTGTGCGCCTGGGCCACCGCGGGTGCGGCGAGCGCTAGCAGCAAGGCGTGGAAGAGAAGGATGACGGCGGCTCGCCCCATGGCGCATCTCCTGGTGGGTCAGGGGTGCAACGCGGGGCAGGGCGGGTGTTTTGTAAACGGGAGGTATCGGTGTTCCCGTGGCTACCGGTCCAGGTGCTCGTCCACGTGCACGTCCTCCCTCACCTGCGCGTGCACCTGCCGTGACGTACCAGGACATCCGTGACACCGCGCCTCCGTGCCTCTGTGTTGGATCCCAAAGCGGTGGATTCGGGCCCCCGGGTCTGGTGGTTGCTCAGGCGGTGGCGTGGTAACCTGTTGATGTCATGGGGAGGGCAGGTCGCGTAACAAGGGATCAACAACGAGGGAAAGCGATGAGGCTCTACACTGGTCGGGTCATCTTGGCTGCCGTGATCGCGGTCGGCCTCGGAACGGTGGGCTGCAGCTCGGAAGGCGACAGCTCGAAGGACAGCGGCCCGGCGAGCGCCGGCAAGG
>CAZQPP010000776.1:0-3176 GCA_964594295.1 uncultured Myxococcales bacterium
CCGGTCGAGGCGTCGGCCTCGAGGTCCACCTTCAGGGCCAGCGCCGTCCCCTGCTTTCGGTGCGTGAAGTGGTAGCCCTCGCCCCCGACGAGCAGCAGCCCGTTGTCCCAGGGCTCGGTCTGCCAGTAGGGAAAGTCGGCGTCGTGGCTGCCCGCGACCAGGGCGAAGTCCCCGGCATCGCTCACGCCTGCGAGCACGAGGTTCACGTAGCTCGCCTCGAAGAAGACGAGGCCGAAGCCGTCCGCCTTTTCATTGGCGTCCGCGAGGACCTGGTCCAGCTCCGCCTGCTCACCGGGTGTCAGGGGCGGCGGCCCCTCGGGCTCGGCTGTGCCCTCCTCACCCGCCCCGCAGGACGCCGCGAAGATGAGGGTCAAGAACGCCAACGCCAGCGCAAGGTCCCGCACCCACGGACTCCGGGATGCTCTGCCAATCCGTCTCATCGTGCTGCTCCGTGCGGCTCCCGGCCGGCGGGGCATGGGCCCCTCGCTCTCCAAGCTGAGACCGGCACGGGGAGGAGGTTAGTTGGGAGTCACGAAAAAACCAAGCCATCTTGGTTTGCCCTCGCCGGCAACGCGGCTATGGAATCGCGACGCAGCGAGAGTTAGTCTGCCGGCTCCACGCACCCGGAGCCGCCCATGAGCCGCCGCCTCGCCCTCGCCCTGGCATCGTCGTTCTTGTTGTGGTCGGCCTGCTCGAGCAGCTCCGAGAGCTCGCCCGCGGAGGACCCGGGCAAGACCGCGAGCGACACCGGCGAGCAGGTGAAGGACACCAGCGGCACGACGGAGGACACCGCGCCCGCGGACACCCGGAGGTCGGTGGCGACCTGCCCCGAGCTGGGCGAGCGGGGCCCCTTCAAGGCGGGCATCGCTTCGCTCATGCTGGAGGACCCGCAACGCGACGGGAAGCTCGACGCGCGGGTGGTCTACCCGGCTACCGAGGACGGCGCCGACACCGAGCCCGACACGAGCGGCGCTCCTTACCCCCTGGTGGTCTTGTCCCACGCCTTCCTGATGGACCCCACGACCTACGATCACCTGACCACGCACCTCGCCTCCCTCGGCTTCGTGACCATCGCGACCCGCCACCAGGACAGCGCGCCGCTTGTCGTGGAGCGCCTCGTAAAAGCCTGCGAGGAGATCCCGCCCGCGCAGCAGCTCTCGCGCCTCGCCGAGGCAATCCCGAGGCTCTTCGAGCCCGATCATGCGCTGCGCCGGCCCAAAGACCTGAAGACCCTGGTCGACGCCGCCATCGCCATGAGCGGCGAGGAGGGCTTCTTGAAGGGTATGGTCGACTCCACCAGGATCGGCGCGGTGGGCCACTCCTTCGGGGGCTACTCGGTGATGGCCGCCTCGGGAGCCCTGCTCGACACCGAGACCATCAAGGGGCTCTGCGCGGAGGGCCCAAAGCTGAGCGACCTCAGCAGCGGCTCCGCCTTGAAGTTCCTCATCTGCTCCCTCTTCTCGACCACCTCCGCGAAGGCCATGGAGGGCGGGCCCGATCTGGCAGATCCGCGGATATCGGCGGTCGTGAACATCGCAGCGCCGGCCGAGATCATCTGGGGCGCCGGCTTCGAAGGCCTCGCCGCCGTCGCGTCGCCGAAGCTGCTCATCTACACGACCACCGACGAGCAGGTGATCTACGAGTCCGGCCCGGTCGCCGCCTTCCCGGTGATGACCCCGCCCAAGGCCTTCTTCACCCTCGAAGGGGGCAACCACGCGAACTTCGGGACCGTCGACTACGAGGGCGCCACGGAGCTCACCAAGAGCCTCCCCGCCGACTGCGCCTACAAGGCCCTCGTGAAGCTCATGATGGGCGACCCCGACGACGAGCCCGAGCTCGCCTTCGAAGACCAGCAGCGACTCACCCGAGCGGCGGTCTCTGCCTTCCTGCTGCGCCACGTCGCCGGCCTCGAAGACTGCGACGCCATGCTCGCCTCGGAGGCCTTCGACGCCTACGCCTCCCCATTCGGCTACATCGAGCACTCCGACGAGGTCTCGCAGCCGACTCCGGACACACCGGATGCGGGGGAGTCCGCGGACACGGGGGACGAGCCCGACACGCAGGACGCCGGAGAGAGCGCCGACCCCGGCAGCGACCCGGAGCAGGCTCCACTCCCTCGAGGTGCCGCTGCCGGCCGAGCACACCCACGAGCTCACCTGGACGGAGACGAGCGTGGCGTTCCGCACCACGAGCTCGGAGGACGCCACCCTCGCCGAGTGGAGCTACACCGGCCCTGACGTGCCGGCGGGGGGCGAGATCCCCGTCCGCATGAACCTCTGGCTCATCGACGGTGAGGCCCCACCGGAGGGCTCTCACATCGAGGTCGTGATCTCCGGCTTCGAATTCGAGCCGGCCCAGCTCTGAACGAGCGGCGGGCCGCAGGCGCCTACAGGCAAGCGCCGTCCGCCTTGCGCCCCGGCGACTGTGGGTTGGTCGACCGGCCGGTGTGAGGCACGAGGGCCCCCGAGCCGTCGCCGTCGGGCGAGCGCGTCAGGCTCTCACCATTCGGGCATTCGACGGTCGCGCCCTCCCCACAGCGGGCCTGGCAGATCTCTATGCCGAAGCGGCTGTTGACGACCACCCACTCCTTCTCCGGCGCGAAGGCCAGGGAGCCGGGGAAGGCGGAGAAGACCTGCACCGAGCAGTCGCCGAGGTCGGTGCAGTGGGCCTCGGCGACAGACGAGCTGCCGTCGAAGGTCGGGGTGTCACCTCCGAACACGAGGACCGCTCCGCCGGGCGGGACCGTCGTGCCGGCCGGGAAGGTGAAGCGCGGCGACCCGAAGCCCGCGCTCGAGGTGGCGATGGTCGCCTCGCCAATGTCGAGGCAGCGGCTCGTCACGTTCACGAGCTCGATGAGCTCGTCGTCGACGGCGTTGCGCGTGCCGTCGCAGTTGGCGTCACCCGTGGCGCCCTGAGCAGGCGAGAGCAGCCACTCGTTGACGATCATCTCACCGGTCATCGGGCCCTCGCAGCCGGTGTCGCCGGGATCATTCGCCGGGCCCGGATCCTCCTGGCCGCCCGGATCGTTCTCGCTCGTGCCGGGGTCGCTCTCACTTCCAGGGTCCGGCTTGCCCGGGTCGCTCCCGGCTCCGGGATCGCTCTGGCCGCCTGGATCGACTGCGGCGCCGGGGTCCCTGGCTGCGCCGGGGTCCTTCGCACCGCCCGGATCAGCTGCC
>CAZQPP010000777.1:0-2766 GCA_964594295.1 uncultured Myxococcales bacterium
GGCTGTCGTCGTCGGTGTTGTTGCAGATCTCGGTGGCCGCGCTGGGGTCGTCGTTGCAGATGAGGGTCCGCCCGTCGCAGATCCACGTGCCCTCGGCGCAGTCGTCGGCGTCGGCCCCGTCGCAGGGCTGGTTCTTCCGGGCGAAGCCCTCGTCGACCTGGTAGTTGCAGTTGTCGTCCATGTCGTTGCACAGCTCGGTGGCGCCGGGGAAGATGTCGTCGTCGTCGTCGCGGCAGTCGCCGATGCGCGTTGCCGTGTAGGGCTCCTCGGCGTCGCACAGGTGCATCGACTCCGAGGTGCCGAAGCTGTCTCGGTCGCGGTCCGCGTAGAAGATGCTGCCGCTGGCGTCCATCGGGATGTTGGTCTCGCCGTCGCAGTTGTCGTCGCCGGCGGTGTTGCAGGTCTCGAGGGTGCTGGGCTTGATCGCCGGATTCGAGTCGTTGCAGTCGCCGCCAAGCTGCGTCGTGTATCTCCCCTCCGGGCGGCACAGGCAGCGCGCCGCCTCCCCGCCGTAGCCGTCCTGGTCGTTGTCTATGAAGTAGGGGAAGCAGCCCTCGGCGTCCTGGTCGTCGGTGGTGCCGTTGCAGTCGTTGTCGATGTAGTCGCAGACCTCCGCGCGGCCGGGGTGGGCTCGCTTCTCGCGGTCGTCACAGTCGTCGGGCACGGTGGAGCGGTAGTCCCCCTGGGGCGCGCAGAGGCAGCGCGAGTCGCCCGGGACGCCGTGGCCGTCTCCGTCGATGTCCGCGTACCAGGTCGAGCAGTCCCCGACGCCCTCGCCGTCGACGACCTGGTCGCAGTTGTCGTCTTTGGCGTTGCAGATCTCGGTGGCGTTCGGGTGCACTCGCGGGTCGTCGTCGTCGCAGTCACCCGCGCCGCCGGCGCTGTGCTTGCCGTCGGGGGCGCAGAGACAGCGGGTCTCCGCGAGGCCGAAGCCGTCGCCGTCCTTGTCGAGGTGGAAGTCGCGGCAGCCGGTGGCCCCGTCGGCGTTCTTGGAGCCGTCGCAGTCGTCGTCCACTACCGTGCCGCAGTTCTCCTTCGCCCCCGGGTTCACCTCCTTGATCGAGTCGTCACAGTCTCCCGCCCTGTCGGCCCTGAAGTCCTGCGCCGGCCCGCAGAGGCACTTGGCCGTGCTGGTGCCGTAGCCGTCGCCGTCGCCGTCCTCGTAGAAGGAGCGGCAGCCGCTGGCCCCTTCCTCGTCGGTGAGGCCGTCGCAGTCGTTGTCGGTGCCGTCGCAGGCTTCTTCGTCTTCGGGCCTCGCGCCGGGGTCGGAGTCGTCGCAGTCGCCGGCGAGGCGTGCCGTGTACGGCTTCTGCCCTGCACAGAGGCACCTCGAGTCGCCGCTGCGGCCGCGCCCGTCCTCGTCGTCGTCGCGGAAGTAGGTGGTGCACCCGTCGGCGTCCTCCTCGTCCACCTCGGCGTCGCAGTCGTCGTCCCTGCCGTTGCAGCGCTCGCGGGCCGCGGGGTGGGCCTTGTCGTCCTCGTCGTCGCAGTCCCCGGTCTCGGTCGCCCGGTTCGGACCCTCCGGGCCGCACATGCAGCGTGAGGAGTCGCTGCCGAAGCCGTCCCGGTCCAGGTCGCTGTAGTAGGGCACGCAGTCGGTGGCGCCCTCGGTGTTCGCCTCGCCGTCGCAGTCGTCGTCGCCCGCGGTGGCGCAGGACTCCCCCGCGCCGGGGTGGATCGCCCCGTTGCCGTCGTCACAGTCATCCGCCGCCGGCGCCCTGTACAGCTCGCCGGGCCCGCAGAGGCAGCGCGAGTCCGTCGACCCGTGGCCGTCCTTGTCGGCGTCGAGGTAGTGCAGCGAGCAGCCCTCGGCGTCCTCCTCGTCGGTGTCCGCGTCGCAGTCGTTGTCGGCGCCGTCGCAGCGCTCGGGCCTGCCGGGGTGCACCGCGGGCAGCTCGTCGTCGCAGTCGTCGGGGTCGCGGCTGGTGTAGGGCACCGTCGGAGCGCAGAGGCAGGCGGTGTCTCCGGCCGTGCCGTGGCCGTCGCCGTCGCCGTCGTGGAAGTAGGTCACGCAGCCGCTCGAGCCCGGCTCGTCGGTGTCCCCGTCGCAGTCGTCGTCGCGCCCGTTGCAGGCCTCGCCCGCGCTCGGGTGCACCCGGTCGTTGCTGTCGTCGCAGTCGTCCGCGCTCGCGGCGGCGTAGCGCCCGTCGGGGCTGCACAGGCAGCGCGAGTCGGCCGTGCCGAAGCCGTCGCGGTCGGCGTCGAGGTGGTGAGGCGTGCAGCCGAGGGCGTCCTCGACGTTCTTCAGCCCGTCGCAGTCGTCGTCGTAAGCCGTCGCGCACTGCTCGCCGACCCCGGGGCGGATCGCCGCGTCCCCGTCGTTGCAGTCGTCGCCCACCTCGGCTCGGTACACCCCCACCGCCTCGCAGAGGCAGCGCACGTCCCTGGTGCCGAAGCCGTCGCCGTCGTCGTCGCGGTGCCAGCTTTCGCAGCCTACGGCGTCGCGCTCGTCGACCTTGGCGTCGCAGTTGTCGTCGACCCCGTTGCAGATCTCCTGCGCGCCGGGGTGCCGGGCGGGGTCCTCCGGGCCGCAGTCGAGCTCGTTTCGGTGCTCGTCTCCGTCGATGTCCGGGTCGCAGGCGTCGCCGGCCCCGTCCCCGTCCATGTCGGCCTGGGAGGCGTTGCTGTCGTCCGGGCAGTTGTCGCTCTCGTTGCCCACGCCGTCGCCGTCGATGTCGTGGGAGCAGAGGTCGCCGATGCCGTCGCCGTCGGTGTCGGCCTGGTCCTCGTTCCGCGTGGGCTCGCAGTAGTCGAACACGTCCTAGC
>CAZQPP010000777.1:2776-3173 GCA_964594295.1 uncultured Myxococcales bacterium
CCTGCCCGTCGCCGTCCGTGTCCGTCTGCAGCGGGTTGGGGACCTGGGGGCAGTTGTCCGCCCCGTCGAGGACGCCGTCGCCGTCGTCGTCGTCGTCACAGGCGTCACCGTCGCCGTTCCCGTCCGTGTCGAGCTGGTGGGCGTTGTGGGCGGTGGGGCAGTTGTCGAGGTCGTCGGCGACGCCGTCGTTGTCGTCGTCGAGGTCGCGGCAGTCGGGCTTCCCGTCGCCGTCGGTGTCCTCGAAGCTCTCGTCCACCTCGCCGTCGCAGTCGTCGTCCACGCCGTTGCAGGCCTCGACGGCGCTCGGGTGCACGCTCCTCTCGTGGGGCTCGCAGTCCTCCTCGTCGCCGTCGCCGTCGTTGTCGTCGTCGGGGTCGCACTCGTCGCCGTAGCCGTC
>CAZQPP010000778.1:0-3171 GCA_964594295.1 uncultured Myxococcales bacterium
GTTGTGGAGGCCGGTGAGCGGGTCCTGGGTGGCGAGGCGCTCGAGCTCGGCGTTGAGCCTCGTCAGCTCCTCGTTCTTGGCCCGGACCTCCGCGGAGCGCTCGGCGACCTTGCGCTCGAGGCCCAGGGTGTACTCCTGCAGCTCGCCGGCCATTCGGTTGAAGGTGCGGGCGAGCTGGCCTATCTCGCAGCGGGAGCGGGGGACGGCGCGAGAGCTCAGGTCTCCCCGCCTGATGGCCCTGGCGGCGACGGCGAGCTCCCGCACGGGCATCAACACGACCCGGGCGAGGCCGAGATAGAGAGCCGCGAGCAGGGTGAGAGCGAAGACCATGGCGGCCCCCGCGAAGGTCCTCCGGAGCACGTCGACCCGCGCGACGACGGGGCGCAGGTCGAAGGTGGCCAGCAG
Organism: uncultured Myxococcales bacterium; assembly: GCA_964594295.1. Classification (GTDB taxonomy): domain Bacteria; phylum Myxococcota_A; class UBA9042; order UBA3505; family UBA3505; genus CAZQPP01. Next base: position 406 of record CAZQPP010000778.1, read on the forward strand.
GGTGCCCCACCGGAGCCCCGAGACCGCGGGCATGGAGACCTCGAGCACCGGGAAACCCGCGTCGCTGTTCCGGCGCCGCCAGATGGGGCGCTCGGAGGCCAGGGCGTCGCGCTCGAAGTCGGCGGGCGGGCCGTGGGCGGCGTTGCTCGAGCGGGCGATTGTGCGGCCCTTGTGGTCGAGCATGGAGATGTAGAGGAGCCCCATACGCCTCTCGCCCGCCCGAGCGGCCTCCTCGAGGTAGCCGTCGAGCCGGACGAGGTCGTTCTCCGCCAGCGCCATGGCGCAGGGCACGGCGAGCGCCTCCACCAGCGCGGCCGCTCGCTGGCGAGCCTCCTCGTGGGCCCGGTCCGCCCAGGCGCCGAGGAGGAGCGCCCCGCCGGCGAGGGTCATCGCGAGGACCGGCACGAGGGCGAACAACACCACCCGCGCGCGGAGGCCGAGGCGGGCGGGCTCGAGACCCGGCACGTGGGGGTTCACGGTGCGTCCCCTTCAAGAGCAGGGCTCTGCCCCGCCCCTGGTGGCGGAGTCGGTTCCTCATCCGGCGGCGGGGCCTGGCTCGCGTCCGGTGGCGGAGTCGGTTCTTCACCCGGCGGCGGGGCCTGGCTCGCGTCCGGTGGCGGGGCCTGACCGGCCCCCGGCGGCGTGGTCAGTGCCTCGTCGGGCGGCGACGGCTCTCGCTGCTCGGGGATCGGGGCGCGGCCGAGGAGCGAGCGCTCCACCCTGACCCGCACCCTCCTCACCGAGTCGTAGCGCGAGTCCTCACCCGGGATCCATCCGCTGATGCCCAGCGCGCTCGACAGGACCGCCCTGCCCCTCGGCTCTCGAGTGCTGAGCGAGGTGAAAGCGGCGGCGATCTTGTCGGTCCCGGACCTGGACATGCCCACCCTCGCGCAGATGGCGTCGTAAGGGATGCGACCCGCCTTGTGAAGGATGCGGAGGCCGCCGCGGTAGGCGGCGCCCTCTTTCTCCCAGCCGACTCGAGAGCCCACCAGCGGGGCCGAGCCCGTGCAAGCGGCGTCGACCTCGCCGGCGACGAGATCCGCGAGGGCCTGGGAGTGGCTCCCCGAGAAGCGCGAGTGTGAGAAGGCGCTCACCGGGTCGACGCCGGCGTCGATGAAGGCGGCCCAGGGGAAGAGGTAGCCCGAAGCCGAGAGACGATCGACGAAGGCGATGCGGCGGCCGACGAGGTCTGTGAGGCCCCTCGCCGGGTCGTCCGCCCGCACTATGACGAAAGACGAGTAGGAGCTCGCCCCCTGGCCGAGCTGGGTCGCGAGCAGCTTCAGGTCCGGCATGCGCTCGCGCGCGAGCACGTAGGACAGGGGCGAGAGGCTGAAGATGTCGATCCTGCCGGCGACGGCCGCGTCTATCTGCTCGAGGTAGTCCCGCAGGATCACCAGCTCGACCGAAAGCCCGAGCACCTCCTCGAGGTGCTGCGTCACCGGGCCGAAGTAGGTGCGCATCGCCTCTTCGTCGAGGAAGGGGGTTACGCCGAAGCGGAGCACCCGCGTGTAGGGCGGCAGATCCCCGGGGTGCAGCTTGAGGTCGGCGAGCACGGGCGCGGACGGCGGCGGCGCGGGTCCGCCTGGGAGCACCCCCCCCGCCGGCGGCGACTTGCAGGAGATGAGCGCACCGAGGAGGAGCAACGGCAGCAGGCGCGGCGCCGTGCGAGAAGCTCCCCTACCGGTCCTGGCCGTTCCCATGATCCGCACCTACTGGACCTCCACCTGGAAGTCCGCCTCCGGGTAGGCTACCACGGGCGGGTTCCTCAGGTAGGGCAGCATCGAGGGATCGTTCTTGAGGTAGAAGCGGAAGAAGGCAGCCGCGTAGGTGTTGACTATCTGCAGGCCGCGCTCGATGGAGATGTGGACCCCGGTGTCGCAGAGATCGCCGAGCGTCGGGATGGAGGAGACGAAGGGGATTCGGCAGATGTCGGTGAACATCATGTGCCCGCCGCGCTCGACGACGAGCTTGTAGCGCGGCGGTGATAGGGCGGCGTAGATGGGCTCGATGTCGTTGGCCGTGTACTCGTCCTTGGTGCCCCCCATCAGGAAGACCGGGATTCGGATGGTGGCGAGGCCCTCGTCGGCGAAAGCCGCGTAGCCCCCCGGCGCCATCGCGAGTGCGGCCTTGAAGGTCTCGGCGACGCTGGGCCGGATGACGGTCTCCCCCGACGGCCAGTGCGGGATCGAGGGGCAGAAGACGTCTCCGGGCACCCCCGCCTCGCAGCGCGCTTGCGCAGCGCTCACGTCTACCTCGCCGCCGGCCAGCAGGAGCGCGGTGAAGCCGCCGAATGAGTGCCCGCTGATGCCGCGGACGGCGCCGCCGCCGGTCAGGGAGGAGAAGCGCTCGTCCGCGAGGACGGATGCCATGGCGGAGACGACCTCATCGGGACGGCGCATGGCCACGGCCGCGGTCTCCTCGTCGTCGGGGTCGTCGTAGAGGGTGTTGTTCTTGTGGTCGGGCGCGGCGACGACGAAGCCGTGGCTCGCGAGGTGCTCGCAGATGGAGAAGGACTGGAAGTGGACGCCCTTGTTGCCGTGGGAGAACATGATGAGCGGGTAGGGGGCGCCGGCGGCGTCGGTCGGGGCGTTGGAGTAGGAGCCGGCCTCGATGACCACCATGTGGCTGGTGCGCGTGCCCACCGGCCGGGCGGGGTACCAGACGCCGATGACGCGGGTGCGCGGCGGGAGGACGCTGACGTCGTTGGTCTCTATCCTCGCGAAGCCGACGGGGAAGGGGCCGGGATCCTCGGGGGGGTGCTCGATG
>CAZQPP010000779.1:0-3170 GCA_964594295.1 uncultured Myxococcales bacterium
GTCGAGGCGGTCGACGCCCAGGATTATCTGCCTGTCGCCGAGCTCCTCGCGCAGCTCCGCGGCGCGTTTCGCCACCGCTTCACTCCGGGCGGTCTGCTGATAGGCCTTGTAGGCGATCCCGATTGGGAAGTGACCCATGCGGACGGTTCGGTTGCGGACCTGGGCCTCGGCGAGGGCGCCGCGTTTGTACAGCTTCACCTTGGGCAGCAGGTGCTCCACACAGAGCAGGAAGCGCCTGCGGTCGCCGAAGGTCTGGAAGCCCAGGAGGTCGAAGGAGAGCAGGGCCCGCAGGATCTCGGCCCGCCAGGGGAGCTGGAGCAGGATGTCGAGGGGCGGGAAGGGGATGTGCAAGAAGAAGCCGAGGCGCCGCTTGACGCCGAGCTTCCGCATGCACTGGCCGAGGTGGATCAGGTGGTAGTCGTGGATCCAGACGAAGTCCTTTGGGTGGCTCAGGTCGGCCACGGCGCGCGCGTACTTCTGGTTGGCTGCGAGGTAGGCGTGCCAGTAGCGCGGGCGGTAGACGCAGCGGCCCAAGAGGTTGTGGAAGAGGGGCCAGAGCACCTCGTTGGCGAAGCCCTCGTAGAAGTCGCTCACCTCTTGCCGGTTCAGCAGGACGTGGTGCAGGTCGTAACCGCTCTCCTCACCGCCCATGGCCATGAGCCGGTCCCAGTCGGCGCCCTCCTCTTCGGGTATGCCCGGCCACCCGATCCAGCGGCCGCCACGACGGCTCAGCATCGGCGCGAGGGCGCTCACGAGGCCTCCCGATCCGGCTCCCACGGACCACTCGTCCCCGTCGCGCGCGATGACGACCGGCAGGCGGTTCGACACCACGACCAGCTTGGGCCTGTAGGTCATCGTTCTCCCTCCAGTGTTCGTCGCCAGCGCAGAAGGAAGGCCGTGAGCTCACCCGGGGGGCGGAGCCACACGCGGGCGCGGCTCTCTCGCCGCCGGGGTCTCACGAGCACGGGCAGGTCCTCCGGGCGCAGGGCCGAGAAGGCCTCCTCGTCGGTTCGGTCGTCGCCGAGGTAGGCCGCCACGGCGGCAGCGCCGGCTTCTTCGAGCACGGTCTTCACGGCGCTCGCCTTCGTCGCGAGGGCGGCGCGAAGCTCGAGGCCGCCGTCGAATGGGTCGAGCCGCAGCGCGCCGCCCCGGGCGAGCTCGGCCCATGCCTCCCGCGCGGCCGAATCGAGAGCCCGGGCCTCGTCTTCGGCCTTGCCGCGCCAGTGCACGGCCACGCAGCCGGGCTTGATCTCCAGGGCCCCGCCGAGCCTCCGCTGCTCTCCCCACCGGCGCGCGGCCTCGAGGCCATCGCGCACCTTCGCCGGCAGCTCCGCCGGTAGCAGCTCTCCGCTCGCCGTCAGGCGCTCGAGCCCGTGGCTGCCGAAGACCTCCGGCGCCGGCTCGAGGCCGAGCAGACGTGCCACGTCTCGCGACGGGCGCCCCGACACCGCCACGAGCCGCGTGCCGGCCTCCCGCGCTGCGCCGAGCAGCTCCGTGACGCCGGGGTAGGGCACGGCTTTGTCGCGCTCCTGCACGAAGGGGGCGAGCGTGCCGTCGTAGTCGACGAGGAGCACCGAGGCGGGCGCGTGGGCAAAGCGCGCAAAAAAGGCATCCAGCGCGGCCTGACCGCGGGCGTCGCTGGCGCTGGGTGGCTCTCCCTCCGAGGCCGGTGACGGCGAAGTCATCGCTGTCCTTTGTACGGGAGGACCCCCGCAGCCGCAATTCGCCTTTGACCAGGTCGGTCGGCCTCAGCCGGTCCGGGCTCTCCTCGATCTTGCGGAGAAGGAAGCCGGACGTCTTCTCAGTCGTCGCAGTGCCTGGCCGTGACGCTCACGTCGTCCACGAGGAACCAGCTCACCCCGGTCTGGTCCGTGGCGCCCCGGAACTCCACCTGCACGATCTGGCCCGCGTAGGCGAGGGGGAACTCGATGTCGACCATGGCCCACTCGTCGGAGGCGTCGAGGTTGCTGACGTCCAGGACGTTGAAGATGTTCGCGTTGGCGATGTCGAGGAGCTGCACCCTCAAGGCGTCGTAGTCGGTGAGGCTCGAGTCCTCGGTCACGATGCGCCAGTAGAACTGCAGCCTGAGCATGGTGTTGCTCTCGGGCACGTCGATGATCTGGCGCACGCGGGTCGTCCAGGCGTTCTGGCCGCCGAGCACCATGAGCCAGTCGCCGGTGCGGGGCTCGAACTCGGTCTGGCTGCGGTGGAGCACGGCCGGGTCGATGCCCGCGTCGATCACGATCCAGTCCTTCGAGCCCTCCTCGAAGCTGTTGTTGTAGATCTTCTCGCTGTTCGTGATCGGAATGTCGTCGAGGCAGGCGAGGGCCTTGGGGTCGTTGGGGTCGCACGCCAGGTAGCCGTGGGAGCAGGAGTCCTGGTCGTCGTGCCGGTCGCAGAGGCCGCCGAGGTCGTAGCCCTCGTCGGTCTCGCCGTCGCAGTCGTCGTCCTCTCCGTTGCAGAGCTCGACGATGTCCGAGGGGGAGTCACCCTCGCAGACGACGCCGCGGCCGTGATCCGCGCAGACCCAGGTGCCGTAGGCGCACTTGTCGCGGTCGTCGGTGTCGCAGGGCTGTCCGAGCTGGTCGGCCCAGTCCTCGTCGATGGACAGGTTGCAGTTGTCGTCCTTGCCGTTGCAGAGCTCGACGAGATCGCCCGGGTAGTCGTCCTGGCAGACGACGCCGTGGCCGTCGGGGGCGCAGGTCCACAGGCCGTTCTTGCAGAAGTCGATGTCGGGCCCGTCGCAGGGCTCGTCCACCTGGCCGAAGCCCTCGTCGACCTCCTCGTCGCAGTCGTCGTCCTTGCCGTTGCAGAGCTCCTGGTTGGTGCTCGTAGCGTCGCTGCAGGCGAGCCCGCCCTTGGAGCACACCAGGGTGCCCTCGATGCACTCGTCGAGGTCGGGGCCGTCGCAGGGGGCGCCCTGTTCGGGGAAGGTCTCGTCGATGGCGCCGTCGCAGTCGTCGTCGTGCAGGTTGCAGATCTCGGGGATGTTGCGGATGGTCTCGTTCAAGCACTCCAGGGCCGCCCCGCCTTCGGAGCAGGTCCACGTGCCGTTGGCGCAGAGGTCCGAGTCGTCGCCGTCGCAGGGGCCGCCCTTGGCCTCGAAGCCCTCGTCGATGAGGTTGTCGCAGTCGTCGTCGACTCCGTTGCAGAGCTCGGGGTTGCTGGCC
>CAZQPP010000780.1:0-3159 GCA_964594295.1 uncultured Myxococcales bacterium
CGTCTCTGCCCGAGAAGGTCGGTCTGCCTTCGGGGAGCCCGACCGGGCGCATGCGCTCGATCCCCGGGCCCAGGATTCGCGTCACGCGGCGCACCGCGGCGACCCCGAAGTCGTCCTTGGCCTCGAAGAGCACGCGCACCTCGTCGTCGAGGCGCACCTCTTGATCCTGCGCAGGGAAGACTATGCGCGCCGAGGGGGGTTCGTCGGCGGACACGAGCAGGCGGTAGGGCATCTGCTGGACGTGCAGGCGGCCGCGGCGCTCCGCCTCGAAGTGGAAGAGCCCGTCGTGCATGGCCGAGAAGCGCAGCTCGAAGCGGCCGTCCTCGAGCCGGAGGGTCTGGCGATCTTCCTCGCCCCCGCGGGTGGGGAGGCTCGCGTAGAGGTGGGCCGTGTCCTGGTGGGTGACCCTCCCCTGGATGCTGAGCTCCGTCCCCGCCAGCACCGTCACGGTGCCCGAGAAGCCGGGGAGCTTGCGCGCCGGGAGGCCGGTGTAGGCCGGGGGGGTGGCGCGGACGTCGAGGTCCTCCACGACCGACGCGACCCGGAGGGGACCCGCCGGTGCTGGGGTTGCCGGGGGAGCGGGGGCGAAGAAGCGCAGCCCGGAGCGGAAGTTGTCCGGCCAGGAGGCGACGGCGAGGGCCAGGCCGGCCAGCGTCCAGAGCAGCACCCGCGAGCTGCCCCGCCGCAGCTCGGTCTCGACGACCGCGGAGGTGTCGGTCTCAGTGATGCCGGTCCGGATCTGGCGGTGCAGGGCCTCTAGGATCCAGGGCGTGCCGGCGGGCTCCGGTGTGCGGCCGAGGCCCATCTCCACCGCGGTGATCAGGGCGGAGCGGAAGCCCCTCCCCGCGGCCTCCGCTTTGACCGCGACCTGCTCGAGGTCGGCGTCCCGGCGCATGCGCACGAGGGCGGAGAGGAGGGTGGACGCGGCGACCGCCGCGAGGGCGGCCAGCACCACCGTGCGGAGGTGCGGCCCGGGGTGCCAGGCGTCATGGAGGACCGCCGCCACGGCCACGAGCACGAAGGAGATCTGCAGCGCCGCGTAGAGCCGGGCGAGCAGGTGGTTGGTCCGCGCCGAGCGCCGCAGCTGGCGGCACCACTGCACGGCTGTCTGGACAGCGGGGGACAAGGTGGGTCCGGGGAGGGGAGGTCGTTGTGGAAGGCGCGGCTGGGCCGCGTGATTCCACGGGGAAGCCTACCCTAGCAGACCGCAGGGCCGGTGCCGACGGTGGGGTTTGGAGCTGTCAGCCGTCGGCTGTCAGCTGTCAGCCCTCAGCTGTCAGCCCTTGCAGTCTCCGCCGGCGCAGGTCTTGGTCGCCGTGGCCCCCTTGTCCACCGCGCGCACGCAGTCGCCGCCCGCGCAGGCAAGGACGCAGGTAGACCCGGCCTTGCAGGTCTGGGTGCAGTCGCCGCCCGCGCAGGTGAAGGTGCAGGTCGCCCCCGCCTCGCAGGTCTGCTTGCACTCACCTCCGGCGCAGGATGAGTTGCAGGCTGCGCCGGCGGGGCACGCAACCGTGCAGTTCCCGACCGCGCAGGTGTGGTTCTGGCCGCCCGCGGCTGCTGCCGCCGCGGCTCCGCCCGTCGTCTTCACGGTGCCGGCAGGTCCTTTGACCTCGACTCCGCCGGGGCCGACGTTCACGGCTCCCTGGCCCTCGGCCGCCTGGACCTTGACGCCGCCGGCGCCCACCTCGACCCTGGCCTCTCCGCCGGGGCCCTGGACCTTGACGCCGCCCGGGCCGACCTCGACCTTGCCTTCCGGGCTCACGACCTTCACCGTGCCGGTCGCGGTCCCGCCGGCGGCGGCCGGCTGCGCGGCCGGTTCGGCGGGCGGGGGAGCGTCCCCGTCGGTCTTCTTGTCGCACCCGCAGAGCGCGAAGATGGAGAGGAAGGCGGCGACGGTGGTGGCTCGCTTCATTGGTGCACCTCGGTTCGGGCAGCTTTCAGCCTGCGCACCGCCGAGCGTTGATCCCACTCCCGCGCCGGCGGCGACCGGTGGAGTAAAGCGCATTCCTCGGCCGACCGAAACCCCGATCGGGATCGCGCCTCTACTTCCCTGGGGGCGGGTACTTCGGCCGGCCCCCGATGGGGTACCTGAAGCGCGGGTTGCGCGACTTGTCCTCGGGGATCTCCACCTCGAGCCCGTCGACGCTCATGAAGACGCGGGGGCTCGCGGCCCGCACGACACCGGCCATCTTGTCGAGGAAGGCGTCGTCGTGCTCGGGGTCGTGGTGGAAGAAGAGGAAACGCTTCGCCCGGCACTCCTCGGCGAAGGCGACACCGTAGGCGTCGTGCGCGTGGCCCCAGCCGTGGCGCGACACCCCGTCGATCTTGCCGTGGTACTCGTCCTCGGTGAAGGTCACGTCAAATGAGACGAGATCCGCGCCCCTGGCGAGCTCGAGGCTCGGCCTGTGGAACTTGGGCGAGCCCGCGCCGGGGCACTCGTTGTCGGTCAGGTGGACGAAGACCTTGCCCTTGTGCTCGATGCGCAACCCGAGGCAGCCGCCCGGGTGGATGTTCGGGGCGGTGTAGACCCTGATCTCGCCGAGGTCTATCTCCTGGCCCGGCCGCACCGCGTTGAAGTAGAGCTTCGACGGCAGCATCCCGATCTGCACCGGGAAGACGGGTCCGGACATGTGGTGGCTGAGGGCGTCTCGGGGAGAGACGTCGGAGGTCGCGAGCCCGTGGATGCGCAGGGAGTTCCGGCGGTCGTAGATCGGCCAGAAGAAGGGAAAGCCCTGGACATGATCCCAGTGGTAGTGGGTCATGATCATGTCGAGGTGCAGCGGCTTCCCGTGCGGCAGCGCCTCGCCGACTGTGCGGAGCCCCGTCCCCGAGTCGAGGATGACGCGCCGCTTGCCGCAGATGACCTCGACGCAGGGTGTGTTTCCCCCGTAGCGGACTCGATCCCGTCCTGGCGCGGGCATGCTGCCCCGCGTTCCATGGAAGCGAACAATCATCAGCGAGGGCAAGCGTAACCGATGAGCGGTTTCGCGCAAGTTCGCCAACAAACCCGCGAGGGGTGCCTCGGTGCGAGCGATCCCCGCCCCGCAAACAAGGTGTTTCGCTTGCGAAACACCCAGCGTAGGGGCGTTTCGCTTGCGAAACGCCCGCCCCGCCAACTCCCGCGGTAGGGGCGTTCTGCTTCAGAACGCCCGCCCCCGC
>CAZQPP010000781.1:0-3153 GCA_964594295.1 uncultured Myxococcales bacterium
CTTCTTCACCAAGGGGCCCGAGTGATGGTGCGTGCAAACCGTCGCATCTACCTGGCCGCGTTGGGGGTAGCCGTGAGCCTGTGTCTCGCGGCCCCGACGGCCAGCGCGATCACCCTCGAGGAGGTGATGACCCTGACGCGCCTCGGCATCGACAAGACCGAGGTGATCAAGGCCATCGAGAAGGACCGCACGGTCTTCCAGCTCGGGGTGCAGGACATCCTCGCGCTGCGTCGAGCGGGCGTTCACTCCGACGTCATCAAGTTCATGCTCCAGACGCCGCAGACCTTCGGCAAGAAGCAAGGCGGCGAGGTGGCCCCGTCCAAGACCGCACCCAAGGCGGTGGCTCCCAGGGCCCCACGCGAGATGACCCCCGAGGAGAGGGCTGCCGAGGAGGAGCGCCTGCAGCGTGAGGCTCAGCGCCTCGCCGAGGAGGCCCGCAAGGCACGTGAGGCCCAGAAGAAGGCCTACGCGCAGGGAATCCTGAAGAAGGGCAAGGACCTCGCCGACCAGGGCAAGTTCGTCGAGTCCATCCAGACCTTCCAGCGCTTCTTGCAGGACGGCAAATACGCGCCGGGCAGCGAGGAGTACGTCATCACGCGCTACGGCATCGCCAACGCCCTCATCCGCGCCGGCCTCTTCCAGTCCGCCGCGGAGACCCTGATGGAGGTGCTGCTCGTCGGGCCCGGGAGCCAGTTCTTCCAGCCAGCCTTCCACGATCTGCGAAAGCTGCGCCGGGAGGTGGGCTACAGCCCGCCCGAGGTCGAGCGCCTCGCCGACTTCCCGGTGGAGTCCTTCAGCCAGTCCTTCCAGGACAGCTACCACTACGTGCTCGGCGAGTTCTTCTACGAGGGCGGCAACTACGAGCGCGCGCTGCCTTACTTCGAGAGGATCTCCGAGCAGAGCCCGGACTACCCCAAGGGCCTCTACCTCACGGCCCTCGTGCAGGTGCAGAACCAGCTCTACCGCTCCGCGGTTCAGACTCTGCAGCGCGCTATCCTCGCCGCCGAGCGCCTCGAGGCCGAGCAGACCATCGTGGAGCTCGCTTACCTCGCCCTCGCGCGAATCGCCTACGCCAACAACGACTACTACGCGGCAGTCTTCTACTACCGGAAGATCGCCGTGTCTTCGACGCGCGCGCCGGCGGCCTTCTACGAGTCAGCCTGGGCCTACTTCCTGAACGGCGACGTCGTCCGTGCCCTCGGCATGTTCCATGCCCTGCACTCGCCGGACTTCACGCACCTGTTCTACCCGGAGCTCTGGATCCTCGAGGCGACGGTCTACCTGAACCTCTGCCACTACACGGAGAGCCGCGCGGCCCTCGAGCGCTTCAAGGGGGAGGTCTTGGTTCACGCCGAGCCGCTCAAGCACTTCCTGCAGCGCGCCCGGAACCCGATGGACACCCACAAGGCCATCATCGCCACGATCGGCGGGGACAAGACCCACGGGGTGCCCTCCGAGCTCACCAAGCCGCTGCTGGCCGACATTGACTTCCACAACCTCTACCGCACGATCCGCCAGATCGAGCGTGAGGAGTCGCGCCTCCAGCCAGTCCAGCAGAAGCTCGGCCCCCTCGGCCGCTCCCTCCTCGCCAAGCTCGCCACGGCACGGCAGAACACCGTCGTGCGCGCCGGCATCCGCGCTCAAAAAGTGCTCCGGGATCTTGTGGCCGAGCTCGATCGTTACAGCGTCAACGTCTCCGAGATCGAGGTCGACCTGAGCGACATCGAGATCGAGGCGATCGACGAAGAAACCAGGCGTCTGATGGAAGAGGAGACAGAAGAGGCCGCCGTCGAAGCCGAGACCACCACCGAGGGGGCCATCGCCATCGTCGGCTCCGACTCGATGGCCTGGCCCTTCGAGGGCGAGTACTGGCTCGACGAGATCCCCTACTTCCGCTCGATGCTCCGCGACAGGTGTCAACGATGACCTTCCGCCTCCCTCTCCTCTTGCTGCTCGGGCTGGCGCTGCTTGCGCCGCCCGCCTACGCGCAGAAGGACAAGAAGTCAGCGGTCCCGCCCCAGCTCCCCAAGGGCGAGATGGGCAAGAAGAAGAAGAAGGTTGAGGAGCCGGCCGGCCCCGCCTCTCTTCAGGACTTCGAGCAGACCGAGTTCGACGAGCGCGTCAAGGCGCTGCAGCGCAAGAAGTCCGAGCTGCGCAAGAAGAAGATCGGGACCATCCAGCAGATCCTCTCGCGCAACCCCTACCACGACCGCAAGGCGGAGCTTTACCACCGCCTCGCCGAGGCGCACTGGAACGAGGCCAAGTACCGCTTCCTCCTCGAGATGGAGAAGTACCGCAAGCAGATGGACGACTTCGACGCGGGCACGCTCAGCAAAGAGCCCAACATGCCCATCGAGGACTACGAAGCCGCCCTCGAGTACTACCGCCGCATCCAGCGTGAGCTGCCGAACTACGACCGCATCGACGTCGTCACCTACCACCTCGCCAAGGGGCTCCTGCTCGAGGGCACCAACAAGAAGAACCCCAACCTGACCAAGGAAGGGGTCGCCAACCTCAAGAAGGTCGTCCAGCGTTACCCCAAGAGCGAGTACGTGCCCGAGTCCTACCTGGCCCTCGGCGAGTACTACTTCGATCGCAACATGATGTTCTACGCCAAGAACAGGTACGAGGCGATCATCAACAACCACAAGACCTCGTCGATGTTCAACTACGCCCTCTACAAGCTGGCGTGGGTCTACTACAACCTGCGCGAGTACGAGAAGGGCATCGACACCTTCAAGGACGTCGTCGAGAAGATCGGCGCCACGGGCTCCCGTCGCAAGATCGAGTTCCGCGACCAGGCCCTGAACGACCTCGTGAGGGTCTACGCCGAGATCGAGGAAGGCTGGCAGGAGGCCCGCCGCTACTTCCTGTCCGTGCTCGACGAGGACAAGACCTACCTCCGCCTGCGCAAGCTCGGCGAGCTGCTCATGGGCATGGACAAGGACGAGGAGGCCATCGCCCTCTACGAGCACTTCTTGGAGAAGTTCCCCTCCGACAAGCTCTGCATCGAGTGGTGGGACAACATCTTAGGCGTGCGCGTCGAGCAGGGGCTCTTGGACCAGATCGAGAAGGACACCCGCCGAATGGTGGGCTTCTTCAACTTCAAGAGCTCCTGGTACGGCAAGAACAAGTCCGACGAGGACATCGTCG
>CAZQPP010000782.1:0-3135 GCA_964594295.1 uncultured Myxococcales bacterium
GCTCAGCAGCGTCTACATCGACCAGCTCTTCGCGTCGGCCTATAACGACGACAAGAAGCTGCTCGCCTTCTCGGACTCGGTGCAGGATGCGGCGCACCGTGCGGGCTTCTTCGGTGCTCGAACCTGGCGTTTCAACATTCGAGTCGCCTTGCAGAAGGTCATCGCCGGCTGTGAGGGGATGGCGCTGGAGGACCTGCCGGGCGCCTTCGTCCGGCGCTGGCGCGCTCCCGCGGGCCGGGCGGACCGCGCCTACGTCGCCGCCTTCCTCGCCCCTAGCATGGACTGGCTCCGGGACTACGAGAGGCTCAAGGAAGAAGGAGCCATCCCCGAGGACAGCTCGCTGCTTCGCTACGTGGACCGGCGGATCGCCTTCGAGATCTTCAACGAGCTTGGACACCAGGCGCGCATCGGTCGCTCGTTGCCCCGAACGGGCTGTGCCACCGTGCGCGTGGACCCGGAGAGGCTCGACGCGGCCGCCGGCGCGCTCATCGAGCCTCTCCGAAACGAGGTCGGGGGCCTGCGCGAGCTCGACCGGGGCACCTTGAGGTGCTTCCTACTTGGCGCGCTGCACCACCTGCGCGAGCGAGGAGGCATCCACCACCGGGAGCTCCCGGATGACTTCGTGCTCTCGGGTGGCCGGGACGTCTATCCCTTCACGCTGTGGCTGCACCTGCCCGCCTTCGGGCGCACGAGCCGACTGCCGGCCTTTCTCACCAACGACCCACGATCCACGCGCTTCGACAACGTCGTCCACAAGTCCGGCACGGGGAGCTGGTACGAACGCTGGGCCCGAGTCTGCTTCGAAGGCGTGTCGGCGCTCATGGGCGCCCCCTCGGATGTCTGGGATCTCACATTGCCGGGGCTGGTGAAGCACGGCTTGCTCAGCCAGAGCGAGGGCAAGCACGGCCGCGTCTGGGGAGTCCCTCCCACCGCCCTCCTCGTGACCGGCGCAACGCGCAGGCTCCGCTGTACAGGCTGCGGCCACTGGCAGATCGTCGCCACAGACGAATTGCCGGCATGGGATGGGATGCCCTGCCTGACGGCCCGGTGTAGCGGCGGCTACGAGCCGGCTCCCGGCCCGTCGGTGGACTATTTCGGCCGACTCTACAACCAGGGTGAGGTCGAGCGGGTCTTCACGGCCGAGCATACCGGCTTGCTGACGCGCGGCGAACGCGAGGAAGTGGAGCGTGAGTTCAAGGAGGAGCCGAGCAAGCGGGCGCCGTGGTTCGCGAACCTGCTGTCATGCACGCCCACGTTGGAGATGGGTATCGACATCGGTGCGCTCTCCTCGGCGTTGCTCTGCTCGGTGCCTCCCACCCAGGCGAGCTACCTGCAGCGAATCGGCCGCGCGGGGAGGCGCGACGGCAACTCGCTGCTGCTGACCGTCGCGCAGGCCAAGCCTCACGACCTCTACTTCTACGCGCAACCGGGGGAGATGATCGCTGGGCGAGTCGACCCGCCGGGTGTGTTCCTCAACGCCAGCGCGGTGCTGGAGAGACAGCTCGCGGCCTTCTGCCTCGACTGCTGGAACGCTCAAGGAGTGCCGAAGGACGCAATCCCCGGGTACCTCTCCCAGGTCTTCGCTCAGCTCGACGACACGGGTGAGGGGCGCTTCCCCTACAACTGGCTGGAATTCGTCCGCCGGCGCGACAAGGAGATCCTCGATGCCTTCTTCTCTCTCCTCGGCTACCACATAGGTGATGAATCGCGAGAGCACCTGCGCGCCTTCCTATTCGGCGACCGCGGGGAGCACGGCAGCCTTGGCTGGAAGGTCTTGAACGCGCTCCACGGCGAGCGGAGGCAGCGCGACTCGCTGCGGAGCCAGGCCCGAAAGGTGAAGCAGGCCTACGACCGGCTGAAGCAGGCCAAGGCCAAGAACAAAGACCACGACGAGGAGCTTCAGGATCTTCGCCGCGAGAAGAGCGCCATCGACCGGTTGGTCCGGGAGATTGAACGCACCCAGGTGCTGCAGTTCCTGACCGACCACGGCCTGCTGCCAAACTACGCCTTCCCGGAGTCTCCGATCCGCCTGCGCTCGGTGATCTGGCGCAAGAGGGAGAAGCCCTCGGAGAAGGACAAGACCGCCTACGAGACACGCACCTACAAGTACGCCCGGCCGGCCATGGCGGCGATCTCGGAGCTCGCTCCGGAGAACCGCTTCTTCGCGGGAGGCCGCCGCGTCTCGGTGGACCGCATCGACGTGGCTGCTTCCACGCTGGAGACCTGGCGCTTCTGCGACCAATGCACCTACTCGACCTGCATCGATCACGAGGACCCGGCAAGGGACTGCCCCTCCTGCGGCAGCCCGGTGTGGGGCGAGGACAGCCAGAAGGGTCACCTCTTGCGGCTCGAGCAGGTCTTCGCCAACACCAACGATCGAAGGAGCCGCATCCGAGATGACCAGGAGGAGCGCCAGCCTCGCCACTTCAACAAGCTGATGCTCTTGAGCTTCAGGGACGAAGACCGCGACGGCGCCTGGCACATCGACCACAAGGCCCTACCCTTCGGCTTCGAGTACCTGAAGAAAGCCTGCTTCAGGGAAATCAACTTCGGCGAGCATTCTGACGACGGAGCGCGCTTCTCCGTAGCGGGACGCGACGAGGTGCGCCGGGGCTTCGTCATCTGCAGGCACTGCGGCACGGTCCAGCCCAAGCCTCCCGTGTCGAAGAGGGCTGCACCCAAGGAGCCCAAGCACACCCTTTGGTGCCCAGCCCGCAGCAAGGAGGCGGATCCCGCTGACTACAAGAGGGCGGTCTACCTCTACCGGGAGTTCTTCTCCGAGGCGATAAGGCTGCTCCTGCCGCTCTCCGAGATAGGATCGGAGAGGCAGCTCAACTCCTTCATGGCGGCATTCCAGCTCGGCCTGCGAGACAAGTACGGCGGGCGTGTCGAGCACCTCCACACCCTGGTCTACAGCGAGCCCGAGAAGGACGGGGATCTGAGGCGGCAGTACCTGGTCTTGTACGACACGGTGCCTGGAGGCACCGGCTACCTGAAGGACTTCACGAGAGCCCCCGCCAACGCTGATACACCGCATCCAATCACAGAGATCCTGAAGCGCGCGCTCGACCGCATGACGAGCTGCCCCTGCTTCCACGATCCGGAGGTCGACGGCTGCTACCGCTGTCTCTTCGC
>CAZQPP010000783.1:0-3129 GCA_964594295.1 uncultured Myxococcales bacterium
GATTCAACCACGTGTGGTGGGGGCTGTACCGAAGACAGCCAGTGTAATGATGACAAGTGGTGCACGCAGGACACGTGCGCCGAGGAGGTAGGCCAGTGTGTCTTCGAAGACAGCTGCCACAGCGATGACCCATGCAAGGTGAGCTGGTGCGCCCCGTATGGGCCCTATGATTCCCATGGCAACAGGCTCTACACTTGTCAGGTGGCGGATGCCTACGCCGGATGCTGTACCAGCGACTCCGACTGCCACGACTACGAACCTTTGACGAACGACGTGTGTTTGGGTTTGGGCGACAACGGCGAGCCCGGCACCTGCACCAATACCGGCTTTGGCGGCGACTGCACTGAGGGTTCCGGCTGCGAGTTCCACGTGCCCTACCTCGAGACCTTCAACTACTACGATGAGGGCTCTCTCCAGGCCCTCGAATCTCGCGGTTGGGTGTCCGACACGTGGCACACCGCGAGCGTGATGATGGAACCGAGGCCCGGTGCAGTGATGGCCTTCACCAAGCTGTCCGACGGGCCCATCACTGCCTTGGCATCGTCGCCCACAATCTACACCAATCCGAGTTACTACATCGTAATCCCTGGAACGTCGGCACCCGGGTTATCTGTCCAGTTTGACCTGGTGTCGGATCTCTCGAAGGTAGCAGGGGCGGAAGCCGCCATGTACGTGGATGCGACGTACACAACCTCAGTGGAAGGCGCACAGGAGGCTTCCGAACTGCATCAACTGGTACTTGGTATCGGGTCGATGACCTATCGTGACTACACCATCACCATCGATGACGGGTGGGATCCATTCGACCCAGCATATGAGGACGAGACAGAGCATGACGCCAGTGGCTGGCAGCTGGATCTCCTCCTGTACTCAGCCCTGAGCGACACTGCGCGAGGCACGATCGCGATCGACAACATCAGAGTATCCAGGGGCAGCCCGCCCTACTTCGATTCGGTCCCCACGAACTTGAGCGCTCGGACCGGCGAGAGCCACGTCAGTGCTGGCTTCCTGATCCAAGCTCGTGACCCCGACGTGGAGCAAGATCCGGACCCCTACAAGGACGCCCTGGAGTTTGAAGTCATGGACCCGAGTGGGCTCGTGACGGTCGTCGAGAAGTGGTGTTGTGTCGACCAGCCTGGGGGCCAGCCGCCGGGGGAGTACTGCTTCGAGCCCGCCAACTGCATCGCGAGCCTTGCGATCAACGCAGAGACGGCCTTGCCCGGCAACTACTTTGTGCCAATCGCCGTCACCGATCTCGGTGGCTTGCGAGCGACGACGATGGTGCCCGTCGAGATCCTGCCGCCGGAGGGAGACGACACAGGCGAGCCCACCGAGGAGCCCGATTGCGGTGACTACTGCGAGTTGTTCCTGGCCCACTGCGACGAATACAGCCAAGCGTACATAGACATGACGGACTGTCAGGCAGCATGCGCCGACTGGCCCATCGGAACGATCGAGGAGACAAGCGGAGACACCTTCGGTTGCCGGATGTACCATGTCCAACAGGCCGCCCAGGACGTTACTGACGGGCAGAGTCCAGCCGAAAACTGCAATGCCGCAGAGCCGGTCAGCGAATCTTGCACCGAGCTGTAGAAGACCTCCGGGAGTTTCATCCCGACGGTACCCACGCAGCCATCGGCACGGGACGTGACACCGCTTCGTCTTCTTGGGAGCCATCGCAGCCATTCCCCGTCGCAAGGACCCGTAGTCAACCGAGCAAGCGTGTCTTCGTCACGTCGCGCCTGCTGCTGCGGCGGACAAGAAGAAGGGCGCAGACGGGACTATCGGAACAACGGGCGACCTCACGCAACCGCGGAATATTGCAACGAAAGCACAGGTCGAACAAGGCGCTTGACCCGACGCATTCGCGCAACCCAATGGAATTATACAGCTTTTCATCCAACCGCGTGCACGCGTGACGCACCGATGACGCACCGCGATCGACCCTTCCCGAACGGGATCGGAGGCGCACCCGCCGAGATCTGGTTGGGATACCGCGCGCTACGTGAGGCTCATCTTCGACAGTTTGGCGGGCCCCGGTCCGGTGCCCGATGCCCGGCAATCAACAGACACCCGGGCTGGTTCTCGTGGGCCGCGCTGAAGAGGTGGACTGCGGGTGTCTGTGAGGCTACGTTTCCTACGGGCTGAATCGTGCCAAGAAAGCGTCCGTCGAGCCGGCGCTGGTTAGCTGCGTTTCGCCCGTCTCGCCCAGACCGAGCATCACGGTCTCATGAAACTCACCACCGACGACGACAGCATCGGTACCAGCGTACGCGACACCGGCTGCTCGGTCATCGCCGCTGCCGCCGAAGCGCCGCACGCACAACAGCTCCCCGTCTTGATCGTAGTGCGCGAGAAACGCGTCCTCGCCGCCTGCGCTCGATACCTCGATCGCTTGGGGATGCCCATCACCGAAGTCAGCCACGCCCGAGAAAGCCCCGACCAGCACGACCGATTCGTCCGGCAGACGTGCCAGGTCCAGGAAGGAATGCCAGTCTCCCCCTCCGTCGAAACCGGAGCCACCGGCGCGCCTGGCCCAAGACAACCGTCCGCTGCTGTCGTACCGGGCGACGAAGACATCTAGCTCTCCGGCCGACGTGAGCACGGTCTCGTTCGCCTCGCCCTTTCCGAAAGTCGCGTCACCCGCGAAGCGACCCGTGACGAGACAAGAACCGTCCGGCGATGCCGCAATCCTCCCGGCGCCCTCGCCACCGGTACCTCCAGCTCGGACTGCCCAGACGAGCGTCCCGAGAGCGTCGTAGCGCGCGACCCATATGTCTCCTGCCCCGGCGCTGGTGAGGGTCGTCTGATCTGGCTCGCCTTCGCCGAACACCACCGTTCCCTCGAAGTTCCCAGTTGCGAGTGTCGAGCCGTCCGGCAGAGCCGAGGCGCTCACACCCGCATCACCACCGCTGCTGCCGACTCGCCTCGCCCACGCCAGGGAAGCGGCCGCGTCGTAGCGCGCGAGGAAAGCATCTTGCTTCGTCCCATCGCTCGACAGAGCTGTTTCGTTCTCGTCGCCTTCTCCGAAGGTAGCGGTGTTCGTGAAATGCCCTGTGACCAGCGCCCAGCCTTCTAAGCCGGCAGCGATCCCCAAACCTCTGTCGTACCTGCCGTTGTCGCACACTG
>CAZQPP010000784.1:0-319 GCA_964594295.1 uncultured Myxococcales bacterium
ACCTGCTCGCTCGCGACATGCAACTCCGGCTACGGCAACTGCGACGCCAACGACGCCAACGGCTGCGAGGTCAACACCAACACCTACTCCTTCAACTGCGGCTCCTGCGGCAACGACTGCACCCAGACCTACGCCAACGCCTCGACGGTCTGCTCCTCGGGCACCTGCGGCATGGGGAGCTGCAACAGCGGCTACGCCAACTGCGACGGGAGCTCGGCCAACGGCTGCGAGATCAACCTCAACAGCAACGTCTACAACTGCGGCTCATGCGGCAACGCCTGCAACCTCGCCAACGCCAACGAGGTCTGCCGCACGGGGA
>CAZQPP010000784.1:377-3119 GCA_964594295.1 uncultured Myxococcales bacterium
GCATCCCCTCATGCTACTGCTGCTACGAGAACTGCGACTGCTACCCCCCCAACGGATGCGAGATAAACCCGGGCAACAACGTGAGCAACTGCGGCTCCTGCGGCAACGTGTGCAACCTCGCCAACTCCAACGAGGTCTGCACGAGCGGCAACTGCTACATCAGCTCCTGCCTCGGCAACTATCTGAACTGCGACAGCAACCACGCCAACGGCTGCGAGAAGAACGGCGGCACCGATGAGAGCAACTGCGGCAGCTGCGGCAACGTCTGCAACCTCGCCAACGCCACCGAGATCTGCCTGAGCGGGAGCTGCAACGTCAGCTCCTGCTCGTCGGGCTACGGGAACTGCGACGGCAACCACGCCAACGGCTGCGAGACGAACACCAACACCAGCGAGGACCACTGCGGCTCCTGCGGCAACGACTGCTCGGTCGGCCAGAACTGCGTGAGCGGCTCCTGCCAGTCCTCCGCCAACCTGCGGGCGCAATACAAGACGGACACCATCGGCGCAGTCACCAATACCATCCGCCCGAAGTTCAAGATCTACAACGACGGCAGCACCACCCTGGCGCTGACCGACATCAAGATCCGCTACTGGTTCACCGACGAGCCCGCGGGCAGCCTGCAAACCCACCTGGACAACGCCGCCGTCGGCAACGTGTCGAAGACCACCGGTGGTCCAGCCTCCCGCCGCTACCTCGAGGTGGGCTTCTACAGCAGCTCCACCATTCCGACCTGGGTCTGCGGCAACGGAGCGTCCAACCAAATCCAGGCGGGCTGCAACACGGGTGAGATCCAGATGCGCTTCAACAACAGCAGCTGGCAGAACTTCACCCAGTACGGCGACCACTCCTTCTCCACGTCGCGCACCACCTACGCGAACTGGTCCAAGGTCACGGTCTACTACCAGGGCTCTCTTGTCTGGGGGACGGAGCCCTGATCGCTCACTGCTGAGACCCGAAAAAACTTGGATGCGCCGGCCCTATCGCCGACGCTGGGTCGGTCACCTAGAGGGATGCAATGTCGAAGAGACCCTGGGCCAACGGTCTGACCCTCATCTTCGCGCTCCTGCCCATGGCCTTTGCCGGCTGCGGCAGCGACGGCGGGGATGGGAGCATGTCGGGCAAGGATACGGGCCAACCCCCCGTGACGGGCGATGCCGGGCCGACCGGCGACCCGGGCGGCTCCCCCTCCGGCGACCCCGGGAAGGTGCCCTCATCCGACGACGGGGGCGGCGTCACCGGAGTCGTCTGCGAGCGCGAGGTCTGCATCCCCTGCTCCACCGCCGCCGACTGTGCGGGCGGTCAACAGGCCGGGCCATGCGTGGAGGCGGTCTGTGACGACGGCTTCTGCGACCTGCGCGCGCGCGCGGCGGACTCGCCCTGCGACGACGGCGATGAGTGCACCGAAGGAGATCGTTGCGCCCGCGCCGCCGCCGGGGCCGACGCCGTCCTCGTCTGCACGGGCGAGGCCAGGGACTGCGACGACGACAACGTGTGCACCGAGGACAAGTGCGTGAGCGGTACGGGCTGTGTGGTCTCTCCTGCAGCAGGCCCTTGCGACGACGGTGACCAATGCACCACCGGAGACACCTGCGAGGCGAGCTTCTGCCAGGGCGGCGCCGCCGTGGCCTGCGACGACGGCGAGCCGTGCACCGACGACTCCTGCAAACCGGACCAGGGCTGCGTCGCCGAGCCGAACACCGACAGCTGCGACGACGGCGACCCGTGCACGGAGGCCGACCGCTGCGCAGAAGGGAGCTGCGCCTCCGGCGAGGCAGTCGTCTGCGATGACTCGAACCCGTGCACCGACGACTCCTGCACACCGGACGAAGGCTGTGTCGCCGAGCCCAACGAGGAAGCCTGCGAGGACGGCGACGCTTGCACCGAAGGTGACCGGTGTGCGGAGGGTGAGTGCAAGCCCGGAGAGGCGAAAGACTGCGATGACGGGAACGTCTGCACTGACGACACCTGCTCCGAGGAGACCGGCTGCTCGTGGTCGCCCAACGCCTTGCCCTGCGACGATGGCGACCGCTGCTCGGACAGCGACGTGTGCAGGTTCGGCGCCTGTACCGGCGGCAGCCTCCTCGACTGCGACGACGACAACCCCTGCACGGAGGACCGCTGCGACGCGGAGGCCGGCTGTGTGAACCAGCCCATGGACGCGCCCTGCGACGACGGCGACTCCTGCACCTTGAACGACCGCTGCGAGGGCGGAGTCTGCAAGAGCGGCGAGTCCCTCGCCTGCGACGACGCGAACGCCTGCACCGACGACCTCTGCGACGCCGCCGGCGCGTGCCGCCACGTCCCCAACTCCGCCCCGTGCGACGACGGCGACCCCTGCACGGCGTGGGACGCGTGCAGCCAGGGTGCGTGCACGGGCGGGCCCAGCGACACATGCGACGACGGCGACGCGTGCACCGTGGACACCTGCGAGCCCGGTGTCGGGTGCCTGCACGAGGCCGACCCCGAGGGCTGCGACGACGGCAACCCCTGCACCTTCGATCGCTGCAAGCGCTTCACCGGCTGTGTGAGCACGCCCATCGTCGGGCCCTGCGAGGACGGCGACCCCTGTACGACCGCCGACCAGTGCGAAGGCGGCCAGTGCAAGCCAGGCGGCGCTCTCTCCTGCGAGGACGGCGATCCCTGCACGAGCGACGCCTGCGTGGCCGGCGAGGGCTGCGCCCACGGCGTCAAGAGCGGCCCATGCGAGGACGGTGATCCCTGCACGACCGGCGACGAGTG
>CAZQPP010000785.1:0-3116 GCA_964594295.1 uncultured Myxococcales bacterium
TCCTCTTCTACACCTCGGGGACCACCGGCGAACCCAAGGGTGTCAGGCATTCGCATCGCAGCATCAAGGCGAGCATCCGGCTTCTGCAGACTGTGGTGGAAATGGACGCGAGCGATGAATTGCTCTGCTATATGCCTCTGTGCCACATCGCGGAACGTCTGCTGTGGCTGACATCGCTTCAATACGGCAACACCCTGGATTTCGCCGAGTCGCCGGAGACCGTCTTCCGGGACCTGCAGGACGTCTCCCCCACTTATTTCCTACCGCGGCAAAACTCGTTTGGGTCAGGACCATTGCCTACGCTTGAAGCTCGCGCGCGGCGACCGCGATGAATGGTGCAAGTTGTCGTGGAAGGGTCTTGTGGGTCTCAAGCTTTCGGGGGATCCTGGCGGCGAGCTTCTCTCGCCGCCAGCGCTCCAGGAGCTGGGCCGGTTCGGCTGGATCGACGACGCTGAAGCGCGCGACGATGCTGTCGACGTCCATTCCGCCGTAGACCGTTTCGCAGTAGCCCGGAATGCGAAGGTTGAGGACCAGAGGGGTGGCAGGGAGCATGGCGTCGAGGTCGCGTGAGAGGCGCCCTCTGCCGTGAAGTCTGCGGCATTGGCCCTTGACGACCCGGAAGAGTCGCTCCTCGACGTTGTTCGTCCTGGGTACGGTGATCTTGCCCGAGCGCCTCGAGAGGACATGTCCGAAGAGGAAGTCCCAGTACTTGTCGAGGTGCTCGACGACGATCTTTGAAGCCCTCTGCGTCGGACCGCCGCCCCCCGCTCGCCCTTGGAGCCGGTCACGCAGTGTCCCCAGCACGGTCTCGTGACGCTTGGGGCTCAAGCTGGACGGCGCGCCCTCGTCGTTGCGTCTGTTCTTGCCGCCCTTGGGGCAGATCCGCAGCGCGGTTCGGAAGTGCTCGAAGACGCGCTGATCTCGCCGGGTCTCAGCGACGATTCTGCGGAACTCGGCGGTGTGCTCGCTGGCGGTCACGGCCGCCAGGATGTCGTGGAGGCGCTTGAGGGAGGCCAGCGGGCCGTGCGGACTTCGGGGCCAGGAGCTGGTCGCGCTTTCCAGCACCCCATAGACCTCCTCGACGCGTTCGTACAGGGTGAGATAGGGCATATCGAAGGGGAAGCCGTAGCCGTCGCCGGTGCGGTCGAATGCCAGGATCCACGAAGCCAGTGCATGAGCGGTGCCCTGGGCGATCTCAGGCGTGCACTCTGCTCGCAGTTTCGCTGCGGATCGGCGCCCGAGGACAGGCGTCACGGTGAGCTCGCCGCTCTCCTTGGCGACCACCGAGTCCTTCAGCGAACGGACCAGGGCCCGGAGCTTCGGCCTGACCTTGGTGCGGCGCACGAGGCGCCGAAGTTGATCCACCTGCGGCAGCAGGATGTCCTTGCCGACGTCGGCGGCGAAGTGGTAGTGGCAGACAAACTGGGGGACGCCCTCGAAGACCTCGCCGGCGGCGGCGATCAGTGACTGGCGAAGGTCATGGACCAGGGCCAGGGGACGGCCCCAGTGGTGACGAACATCTTCCAGGACGCCCCGTACTTCGGCGGCGTTTTCCGAGCCGATCTTTCGGCTCTCGAGCACCTGGCCGCTGATCGAATCCATGCACACCAGCAGCACGCGGCTTCCCTCCTCGCAGGTCCCGTCGATGTGGAGGATATAGCCGCCCCGATCGCGCATGTCCTTTCGCAGCAGCGCCGTGCTCTGCTGGTGAACGACGACGAAGTAGGCGACAAACTTGTGCGCCAGATGGCTCACCGTCCGTGGCGGCACCTCGATGCCGTAGCGGCGCGCCAGTTCGATGGCGATCTCCTCGCACTGGCGGCACTCCATGAAGCGTTGCATGCCGACGCGGGCGAGAACATCGTAGGCGATCTTGGCCCCTGGAGCCACCATGCGTGCCAGTTGCGGCGAGCGAACCGAGGGCAACTGGGGATGGCGCGGACAGTAGCCCTGCCGTTCCCTGGCGACGAACTCGCCGTAGGTCACCGAGCGCACGATACGCGTCTTGGTCAGCTTGACGCGGAGCGCGTCGCCGCACTTCGGGCATCCGGCGTCGCCCCAGGAGAACGTGAAGCGTGGCCGCGGGGCGGGCTCTGCCTGACAGCAACTCGTCGCCTTGACGCGTTCCTCGGCCAGCAGATCGAGAAGCGCTATGGAGCCCTTTTTTTATCCAGATCGTAGCGCTCGAAGATCACCTCGATGAGTTGACTGGAGATCGATGTCCCGGCGCTCTGACAGCGCGCCAGGATCTCGGCCGGTGTGGCCTCGGGGTCCTGTATGAGCTCAAGGAGGGTCGCGATGATCTGGCGGCTGCTCGGTCGTGGCTTCTCGGCGGCCTTCACCAGCGCCATCCGTTGCCTGACCTGCTGCTTTCGAGCGCGCGCCTTCGAGCTGAAGTAGACGTAACGGCCCCCGAGCCGTTGCCGCCACACCCGGCCGTCCTCCACCAGCTCGAGAAGCGGATTGTGCAGGCGAACGGCCAGCACAGCGGCCAGCTCCTGGTGGTTCAGCCCGGCCTCGCTCGAGGCGACGAAATGCGCCACGGTCTCCTTGAGATTCCCGTGCTCGGAGAATCGCGCCGTCTTGAAGGACCAGAGGCCGCGTGAATCGAACTCGGTGACTTCCCCGATCGTGAGAAACCTACCCGAGTGGTTGTAGCTGGAGTAGTAGCCGTGCTCGTGGAGCCTTCGCAAGATCGTCGAGCGCGAGGCGTCGAGCTTTCTCGAGAGCTGCTCGAGGGTGAGGATACGCGGTGCGAGAAAGGCCTTCACGAGCGCGAGTTCCCTTCGTGGCCGGGCCATGGGCGCCACCTCCATTATGCTCCTTCGCGGATTATACTCCTCTCCTCCTCTATCCTGACTATTCCATAATAGGGCCAAATCAGCCCCTTGGAAACAACAAAACCCCCGAAAACGCTCCGCCCCTGGCCCCTCGAGCACGTGTTTTGAGATGGTCAGGACACGCGAATCTCGGCCGCTATACAACGATTCCGCTCACATGGCGGTGGAATCCAAACGAGTATTGCCGCGGTAGATCTTTTTTGGGCCGGTCATCGCAATGCGAGTCCCCCCCAGCACGTTCGGCGGCGACTGCTGGATGAGCGACGATATGCCTTC
>CAZQPP010000786.1:0-3095 GCA_964594295.1 uncultured Myxococcales bacterium
AGTGACCTCGGCCACGGCATCCCGCTCCGCCACCTCGACCTTGGATGGGTGGACACCCATCGCGTGCGCTGCGCCGTCGAAAAGCGATCTCTCCGAGCCACACAACAGGCCGGAGAGCCTGGCCTCCACCTCGCAGTTCTGCCCGAGCCCCCCGCGCCGGCAGCTCACCCGCACGCTGAGCGCCAAGGTCAGGAGCTCGGTCTCCGACGCTCCGGCCCCAGCACAAGCGATCTTCCGGTCGCCAACGCGAGCCCGCAGCCCGAGATCCGCCAGCACGTGCATGAGCTCCTCGGCCAACGCGGCGTAGCCCGGCGAGCTCGACTCGGGACAAACAACGACCTCGAGACGATCCCGCACCGCCGTCGACGCGGCCAGGAGCTCGGCGATCGTGTCCAGGCGCTCCCGCTGGCCCGGTACGGCAGATCGGCGCAACGCGCGCCGCTGGACGTCGATTGCATCGAGGACGACGCCGTTCCTGCGGAGCTCCGTCCAGGCCAGGGCGAGTGCTTCTCTGTCGCCTCGCTCCACCGCTGAGCGCGCACGCGCGGCGGCCGCCTCAAAGCGAAGCCTCGGGTCGGCGGAGTCTGCCTCAAGAGCCCGGTCTGCCTCCTCGCGCGACAGGGCCACCGTCACCTCGTAGACACCTCCGGTCTCCTCGGGGCCCCGGGACGACACCTCCCGAACGAGCTCCACGTGCCCGAACTCGGCCTCGATCCGCACGTCGTGTCGGTAGCGCTGGCGGCTCCGGTCCCGGCCGCCTTCGACCAGCACCTCCTCGATCGCCACGAGCTCCGAGCTCAAGGCCGCCTTGACCTGCCGCGCGATCTCTGCCCGCGCGTTCGCAAGCGCCTCGGCGTGGCCTTGATTCGACTCCCCCACGGCGACGAGGGCGTTTGCGGGAGGAGCTGGATCTGGGCGCGGCACCGGGCTGCCTCCACACGAGATCTCCGCGTTTGCGAGCAGAAGCACGGAGAGTGCGCTCGAGGCGGCCCATACCGCCCGGGCTCTGCGGCGGCAGGCGGGGGCAGGACGAAGGAGCGTGAGACATCGGCCCAACACTTGCCTCTCCGAAAGAGGATGCGTTGTGGCAGACGGGCTTCGGCCCGGTCAAGCGAGGCGCCGCAGCCTTCTTCTCCAGCCTTTCTCTCCCCGACAGGCCGTGGAACGCTCGACACGTGACGGCTGACAACTCAGGGGCACGTGTCGCCGGTTTCGCACTTCCCGGCGCAGCAGATGCCCTGACCTCCGCCGCACTGGGTGCCGTCGGCAGCGGGGAAGTCGCCGCAAATGGCGGTCTGGTCGTTGCAGGCGTCGGTGCACTCTCCGGTGCTGCTGCTGCAGTCCCCCTCCTTGGCGCAGGGCTTGCGGATGGGCAGGCGCTCGTCGAGGTTTTCGATCCTGTTGAGGCCTGAGCTCTTGCTGCCGCCGATACTGAAGGACTGGCTCTCGCTCGCCTTCGTGAAGATGCTCTTGCCCAGCCGGAGGCTGCCCTGGAGGGCGTAGACGGCACCGGCGGGCACGCCGCCGGTGGCGAAAGGTGCGTCTGTCGTGTACGCGGGGAGGTTCACGTAGGCCTTCCAGACGCCTCCGAGCGCGTACCTGAGCTTCAACACCGCCTCGCTCAGCGCGGCGCCGAGATCAGCCTTGGCGGTCGGGAGCTGGTTGGAGTTGATGAACAGGTACTGCCCCTCGCTCATGCAGGCGATCTCCCACTGGCGTGCGTCGTGCTCCCGGTAGCCGGGCGCCTGGAACTGAACGAAGGAGATGCGGATCTTGTAGCGTTCCCAGTCGTTGTGGACGAGCTGCTTGACGTGGTCGAAGCCCGTGCTCGAGCACACCGGACGCCCGGTGCGGTAGACCTCGCTCGGCGACGAGCATGTGTCGGGGCCGTCGCTGATGATGACGATGTGCTTGGACTCGATTCCCGCCGCCCCGTCCTTGAGGAAGTCCCAGGCCTCTGCGACGGCCTCCCACAGGTTGGTGCGCCCCTTGGCGAAGCCGCCGAGGGTGTCGAGCTTTTCCGTGTAGATGTCCCGGCGGGAGCCCTGCTGGAAGCAGAGCTCGGCGCGCTGCCGCTCGTCCTCCGCCTGGAGCGTGCAGGCAACGTCCACGCCTTCCTTGCCGTTGAAGGTGTAGACGATGAGCTTGTCTTGATCGTTGAGCATCCTGATGAAGCGCGCCGCTTGAATGATCCGCTCCGAGGAGCTGTCCGAGCTGAGCGGCTCCCGGTTAGCCGCGGGAGCGATCAGGTCGAGCTCGTCCTCCTGCTTGTCGTCCTGGTCGACGAGCCCGTTCATCGAGCCGGACTGATCGATGAGCAGGGCGACCGCCACCGGGACGCCGCGCCTTGCGGCGATGGGTTCATAGACCAGCGTCTCAATGTCCGAGGGCGGGGACTTGACGCCCTGGCACTCCTGGCCCGTGAGGAGGTCATCGTCCGGGTAGGGCTCGATGCAGTCGATGCTCAGGTCGAAGAGCTCCTTGGAAACGCTCGCGTTGGAATCCCCGACGGTCACCTCGTTCCCGTCGATTCGGTCCCCCGGTCGAACGGATCGGTCGAAGTCCGGCGCCGCCTCCGGCCGGCTGGTCTCGCGCGCGGTGGATCTGAAGCCCAGGTTGAGCTCGATTGCGTCTGCGGGCCCGGAACAGACCCGGCGGTACCCATCCCCGCTTACTTCTGCGGGGAATGCGCTCAGCATCTGTATCCGGTCGAACTTGATGTTCTTGATGTGCCAGACAACGGTCCCAGCCGGAAGCCCCATTATGGGCTCGGTGTCGTAGTCAGGCGGCTCGTGGGCGCTGTCCGACGCACACCCAGCGAGCACGAGGAAGAGCAGCGCAGCAGCCTCATGCAGCAATGCGTAACCACACGACGAGATCTGGTGGGCGTGCTCTCCTCCCAGCGGGTTTGCCCTCCAAGAGCCATTCATAGCGACACCCACATGCTGAGGAGCAGAGGAGGCATTCCGCCGGACGCGACGTTTCTCCCCGTCAAGACGTAGCCATGCGTGAAGTCCTCCGAAAGCCGCGCCAGCGCGAGAGAGGCCCATGTGCCCCGCGCGAGGCGGAGACTCACCCACGGCGCAGCGTGGAGC
>CAZQPP010000787.1:0-3088 GCA_964594295.1 uncultured Myxococcales bacterium
GTCGACTGGCATGGTGAGGGTGCCCCAGGCGTAGGTGTTGGCCACGGAGTAGGTCGAGTCGCTGATCTCCGGGAGGCGCTCGGTGAAGCGGCCGTGCTCTCCGGTCATGGTGGAGCCACCCTGGAGCTGCACGAGCCCGCCGAAGACGAGCTCGTCGTCGAAGGAGAGGGTGGAGGCGCCGAGCACGTCGGTGCCCTCGTCGATGTTGGAGCTCCCGACCATGTGGAGGGAGCCGCCGTCGGTGACGTCAGCGCGCCCGGCCACCATCGCCCTCGCGGAGATCTCGGCCGTGCTCCCCTCGACCCTCAGCGATCCCTGGATGTTCGCGTCGCGCTGGCTGCTCCAGGAGGAGCCGCCGCGGACCTCCACCGAGCCCCCGAAGCCCACGTTGCCGTCGTGGGAGAAGCTGGAGGCGGCCGAGACCTCCACGTCGCCGCCCACCGACCACAGCTCGTCGAGGGACACCGAGCCGCCGTTGACGATCCTGAGGTCACCGCCCACGGTCGTCCTGTCGTGCTGCGACAGGGCCGTGAGCGTACCGCCGTCCACGCTCAGCGAGCCGCCGGCGCTCAGCTCGGCCTGGAAGGTCGCCTCGGAGCCGGGGTGGAGGGTCACGTCGTCGCTCGCGCGCGTGTCGGTCGTGAAGGTCACCCCGGCCGGGTTGGCGATGTCGAGGCCGAAGAAGCGCGAGGAGGAGCCCTCGGCCTCGTACTTGATCGTGGCCGTCTGGGGGCTCTCGCCGTCGAAGATCGCGCGGGTTCCGGTGGAGACGAAGGTCATGCGGGCGGACTGAAAGCCCGAGGACACGTGGAAGTCGCCGCGGAGGTGGATCTCCCCGGCTGTCAGGTTGCCCATTGAGGTCGCCGTACCCTGGCGGTCAATGGTCCGGAAGCCGGCCCTCCCGCCTACGAAGACGAGGGCCTCGGGCTCCGTCAGGCGCAAGCCGTCGTTGATGGCGTTGGAGAGATCGACGTCGAGCCTTCCGCCGAGGTCGAGGGTGTGCGGCCCGACGAGGAGGGTGCCTCCGGCGTGGAGCTTCGTGTCACCGAGCACCTCGAGGCGCCCGGACATGGTGATGTCGCCGGTGACCCCGAGCTTGGCGACGCGGCAGCCCCGCGCCCGCCGGCGCTCACCGCGCAGGTAGAGGGTGTCGCTGCCCGTGGTGCCGTCGGTGCTGAGGTGTCCGTGCACGCTCAGCTCGTTGTCTTGCTGGTCGATCAAAACGCCGAGGGACTGCAGGCTCCAGATCTCGACCTCCTCGCTCAGCACCGGTCCCTGGTCGCCGGGAGCTCCGCAGATGATGACGTCGTCTTCTCTCTCGGGCACACCGCGGGGCTCCCAGTTCATGCGCGTGTGCCAGTCCCGCTCCTGCCCGGGCGCGCCGCCGACCCAGAGCTTCTCCCCGTCGACGGGCGTGAAGTCGCAGGAGGGGGAGCCCGCCTGCACGGTCCCGGAGCAAGCAGACTGCCGGCCTTCGGTGTCGCGCACGTGGAGGCTCCAGGCACCTCCGCTCGGGTCTGCGGACTCGACCTCGATCTCGAAGTGCCCCGCCGCGTCGGCCTGGCCGGTGGCTGCTGCCGTCCCCTGACAGCCGGCTCCCGCGAAGACCTCGATCTCCCCGTTGGGCGTGGCGAAGCCTACGAGGGTGGCCACGGTGCCCGGCTGCTCGTCGCAGGCGTGGGCGCCGCGGAGCACGACGACCGGGGCAGCCGGGCCGTTGTTCACGTACTCCAGCACGTTGGAGCAGGGGCCGACGTTGCCGAGCGCGTCAGCGGCCGCAGCGGTGAGCTCGGTCGTGGTCCTGGCTGGCACGTCGACCGGGAGGAGGAACACCCCGCTCGGCCCGGCCTCACCCTGGGCCGCGGGCTCTCCTACGCAGCCCGAGTTGGTGAATATCTGGACGCTCGCGCCCGGCTCGGTGCGCCCGATCACGTCCGGTCGGCGCTCGGGTGAGGGCGACTGGGGGTCGGTGCCGGTCAGGATCACCGTGGGGCCCTCGCCGTCGTGCACGTAGGTCAGCCCCTCCGAGCAGCCCGACACGCTCTGGGCGCCGTCGGTGGCGTGCGCGTAGTAGGTGCTCTCCGCGTTCTCCTGCACCGCCACCTCGACCGAGAAGCTGCCGTCGGCGGCGCTGGATGTGGTCGTGGCCAAGGGCGCGCCCGAGCAGTCGGTGGTGGTGAACACCTCCACCGTGACGGCCTGGTCCGCCCGCCCGTGGAAGGTGGGCTCCGGCTCGGACGAAGGCGACTGCGGGGTCGAGCCCGTCCACTGCGGTGTCCCCAGCGCCGCGCAGGCGTTGCCCTCGTCGGCGGTGTTGTCGCAGTCGTCGTCGACGCCGTTGCAGAGCTCCACGGCCCCGGGGTGGATCCACGGGTTCGTCGGGGCGCAGTCCTCGCCGTCGTCCCAGCCGTCCGCGTCGTCGTCGGCGTCGCACTCGTCGCCCTCGCCGTCGCCGTCGGTGTCCACCTGGGAGGTGTTCGGGTGCAGGGGACAGTTGTCCTCGCCGTCCGGGATGCCGTCGCCGTCGTCGTCGCCGTCGCAGGCGTCGCCGAGGCCGTCTCCGTCGGTGTCCGTCTGGTCGGCGTTGGCCACCAGCGGGCAGTTGTCGTCCTCGTCGGGGACGCCGTCCCCGTCGCTGTCCTCGTCGCAGGCGTCGCCGTTCCCGTCTCCGTCGGCGTCGGCCTGGTCGGGGTTCGGAGCCAGGCGGCAGTTGTCGCTGTCGTCGGGGACTCCGTCGCCGTCGTCGTCCTCGTCGCACTCGTCTCCGCGCCCGTCGCCGTCAGTGTCGACCTGGCGGGTGTTCGGGGTCAGCGGGCAGTTGTCGCTGTCGTCGGGGACGCCGTCGCCGTCGTCGTCGGGGTCGCAGGCGTCGCCCTCGCCGTCCCCGTCGGTGTCGAGCTGGTCCGGGTTGGGGACCATGGGGCAGTTGTCGACGTCGTCGGGCACGTCGTCGCCGTCGGCGTCGCTGTCGCAGACATCTCCGAGCCCGTCCCCGTCGCAGTCCGCCTGGTCGGGGTTGGGCACGGCGGGGCAGTTGTCCTCGCCGTCCGGGATGCCGTCGCCGTCGTCGTCCGCGTCGCAGGCGTCG
>CAZQPP010000788.1:0-3086 GCA_964594295.1 uncultured Myxococcales bacterium
GGGCGAGGCGGAGGCGCCTTCGCCTTCGGCGCCTCCGCACCCGCCAAAGGCGAGCAACGTGACCACCAGCGCTCCCAGGAGCATGCTCTCAGATGTCGTTGCGTTGCTCGTCTGTGTCATCGTCGGTCTCCTCGTCGTCCCCTGGCGGCGTGCGACAGGCTCGCCGCCAGGGCGCTTGTCGTCAACTCAGGGTCAGCTGCCGGTGCGCACGCAGCGCACGTAGTTGTAGATCCGGATCGCGTCGCCCTGCGGGCCTCGCCCGTAGGGGAGGTCGTCCGGGTCGCCGACCTTGGAGCCGTCGCCGAACGCGTAGCCCTGCAGCTCGCCGCC
This sequence comes from uncultured Myxococcales bacterium, assembly GCA_964594295.1. Lineage (GTDB taxonomy): Bacteria > Myxococcota_A > UBA9042 > UBA3505 > UBA3505 > CAZQPP01. The sequence goes on from CAZQPP010000788.1 coordinate 331, forward strand.
CAGGGAGCTGTGGCCGCTGTCGACGCGCATCCACTCGAGGCCGGCGATCATCAACGGCAGGGTCTTGGGGACAAGCTCAAACGTTCTCTTCATCATTCATCCCCATTCGAGCGGCCCGCGCAAGGGCTCCGTGGTTTCTGCCGGGGTGCAGCCGCGGGCCTCGTTTGGCGGGGCAGGCGTTTCGCAGGCGAAGCGCCCTGTTGTCGGGATTCGAAGAGTAGGACCCGTGGGGAGCCCGGATCGGGCAACGACCGAAAAAAGAACCTTGACGAGGACGGTGTGACTGGGTAGTCATATGACCGGGCGGTCACACGCGCCCGACACCGATGCCCAAAGACACCTTCTTCAACCTCCCGGCCGACAAACGGGCCCGCATCGCCGAGCTGGCGATCGAGGAGTTCTCCGAGCGCCCCTACAACGAGGCCTCGATCTCGAGGATCGTCGCCCGAGCGGGCATCGCCAAGGGCAGCTTCTACCAGTACTTCGAGAACAAGCTCGAGCTCTACCGCTGGCTGATGCTGGGTGTGGTCCTGCAGCAGAAGCTGGAGTTCATGGCGGGGCGCACGGCTCCCGTGGGCTCGGGCTTCTTCGCGGAGCTCGAGCACATCTTCCTCGCCGGGCTCCAGTTCGGCCTGGCCTACCCCCGCCTCTCCAGGGTTGCGTCCTGGCTCTTCCACGCTTCGCCGGACGACCCTGCGCTCGGGGCCTTGCACGCCGAGGTGCGCAGCCGCCTCTTCGCCAACCACCGGAGCATCCTGGAGCACGGGCAGCGGGCCGGAGACGTCCGCGAGGACGTGGACCTCGACAGCGCGGCGGACTTCCTGACCGCAGTGGGCCAGCAGGCCATGAACCTGACGCTGGAGCGGACCCTGGGAGTCGACCTCATAGATCTCTGCTCCCGGCCCGAGCTCGCCGCCGGCTTCGGCGAGGCGGAGCAGAAGGGGCTGGTGAGCGGCGTCATAGACCTGCTGCGTCGCGGCCTTGGCAGCGGCAAGACCGAGCACGAGGACGGCAGGGTGATAGACCTCCACGGTCTGCCCGCGTTGCCGGAGGACGAACGGTGAAGGCTCTCGTCGCGACCATGCTCCTGGCCCTCGCGCCCGTCGCCGCGCTCGCCCAGACCGCCGAGGGCTTCGCGGAGCTGCGCTTCCACGGCCACCTCGGCGTCGACGGCGATCGGTGGGAGCTCGTCCAGCGGGTGCGGCCTGAGCTCGAGGCCGAGGTGCACGAGCGCCTCGTGCTCAGCGCCGTGGTCGAGCTGGGACTGCACCAGGGGCGCACGATCCAGGGCGAGCTTCAGCGCACCGTCGAGGAGTCGGCCCTCGGCCCGGTCCTCGATACGATGGGCTGCGAGTGGCCGAGCGAGGAGAACGACCTCCTCGGGGTCTCGCGGGCGGGCGACTACCTGAGCGTGGAGCGCCTCTACCTCGACGCCTACCTGCCCTGGGCGGACGTGAGATTCGGGCGCCAGGCGGTGCACTGGGGCTCGGCTCAGATGGTCAACCCCACGGATCCTTTCCCGGAGGTGATCATGACCGAGCCCTGGCGCCCGCGCTCCGGCGTCAACGCGCTGCGGGTGATCGTGCCGATCGGGGAGTCGCACCAGGTCAAGGCGGTCGTCGGCGCAAACGACGCCCTCGACAAGGTGCGCGTGGCCGGTCGGAGCACGTGGCAGATCGGGCTCTGGGACCTGTCGCTCGTCGGGGCGTGGCGCCAGGAATCGGAGGACGGCCTCGCGGGCCTCGACATCCGCGGCACGTGGGGCGTCGGGTGGTGGCTCGAGTCGGCCCTGCACGTTGAAGGCACCGCGGAGGGCGACTTCTACGAGGAGATCGCCGCCGGCGTGGACTACTCCTTCCCGGTGCTCGACATGCTCGTGGTCGCGCTGCAGTACTACCGAAACGGCGGCGGCTCGGCCGAGGTCGACGCGAGCGCCTCGGTCGGGCGCGTGGGCGAGGTCGTCGAGCCGCCCGACTGCGGCGGGACCGCGCCGGCGCTCTTCGGCAGCGGCGGCGCGCCGGAGGCGAGCCCATTCGCTCCGTTCTTCTCGGGCATCGACTACGGCATGCTCACCGCAAACCTCGCATTCAACCCGGAGATCAGCGCCACGGGCCTGTGGGTCCAGAACCTGCGCGACGGCACCGGCCTGGCGGTGCCGATGATCTCCTACGTGCCGACGGGCTGGCTCGAGCTGGTGTTGGCGGCCCAGGTGCCATTCAGCCTGTGGGGCGACGGCGGGGAGCTCCACCCCGCCGCCGAGGACCTGAAGATCGAGGCCCAGCCGGGCGTCGAATTGGCACTCGACGGCCTCGTGCCGGCCGCCACTGTCCTTTTCTGGAGCCGATTCTCCTTCTGAGGAGGCCGACAATGGCCGAAGCTATCTGTTCCTTGACCGAGGTCAGCAAGACCTACGGGAGCGGGGCGGCGAGCGTTCGAGCGCTCGACGCGGTGTCCATCACCTTCGAGCCCGGCGAGTTCACGGTGATCTGCGGTCCTTCGGGCTCCGGGAAGACCACCATGCTCAACATGGTGGGCCTGCTCGACGTGCCGACGAGCGGCACCGTGAGGCTCGAAGGGCGCGAGACCGGCGAGATGAGCTCGCGCGAGCTGGCCAGGGCGCGCGCCGGGCGAATCGGCTTCGTCTTCCAGTCCTTCAACCTCATCCCGGTTCTCTCGGCGGTCGAGAACGTCGAGACGGCGCTGCACCTCGCGGGCACGCCCGGGGATCGCCGGAGGCAGGCCGAGCAGGCCCTCGG
>CAZQPP010000789.1:0-3086 GCA_964594295.1 uncultured Myxococcales bacterium
GTCCGGGGTTTCTACGCCGTCTACGAGTGGTCAGTGTGGGACAAGAGCACGTAGGACCGGCGCGGATCGGCACCCGGGAGAATCGAGGGACATGCCGCGGCGGCGGCTGCGGCTGGCAAGAACGAGCTGATGGAGTGATTGAGCCGAGGTGCCGCTGGAGCTGGCTCGCGGGTGGAGAGGTGGTGACGGGAGAGCATTGGGTCTCGGGACCGACTCGACAAGCGTGCCCAAGCGGCTCGTCAGGTGTCCGCTGGTGCGTACGGCGCCGAGGGAGAGGGGCGCTGCACGGCGACGCACCGCCCCTCACAAGGGCCACAAGGCCCACGCCGTTCTGCTGACGCAGTCGTGCGAGGAGCGTGTGCGCCATGCGCAACACGCTGCCAATTCTCCCTAGCGCTGCTAGACTCGGGCCGGCTTTGGGTCGCCTCCGTGGCCCTCCGCGGGAGCGACTCCAGCTCAGAGGTCAACGACCGCGTGGACGTCGATCTGTGGGAAGCCAGCATCCTCCACCTCCGTGTCCAAGGCGAGCCATGAAGGCCACCGGGAGCATTCGTTCCAGACCACGCGGCGGGGCCCTGGCCGCCGCGATACTTCTGGTTGCATCCTGTGCCAGCGGCGACGGCCCGGGCAGGGCCTCCCCGCCGTCGGAGACCGCGGACGCGGCGGACGGCGAAGCAGGCCGGACGCTGGCGCCGGACGGTCAAGTGGAGAGGTGGGGAGACGTGCGGGGAGGCGGCGAGGGGACCGTCGCGGGCCCGGGCGTGGACGCAGCCTCGGCGGACCGAGGAGACCCCGGGGTCGCCGACGCCGAAGTCGCGGCGGGCGACGCGGTCGGCGGGACGGGCCCGACGACGCCGGATGCTCTGTCGAGCACCGACGGCGCGGCGCCCGACCCCGACCTGCCCCTGAAAGGACCCGACCTCGGCCCGGACAATGGAGTTGGTGGCTCCACCCTGTGCGCGGCCCGGCTCTCGGCGGAGTTGGCGCCCCTCATCGACGGGCTGCTGTACATGAGCGAAAGCGACGAGCCCTTCGAGGTCGTAGCGGCGCCCGGCGCAGGCACCGGCCCGATCATACCCGACGAGCTCGTGGCGGCCCTGGGCCTGGACCCCACCCTCCAGGCCGAGGTGTGGACCTTCGAGGACTTCTTCGATCCATGGCTGCTGGAGGACGAGCAGGACGGGGCACGCTACGTCGCCATTCGGGACCTGCTGCTCGCCCACCTCGACGAGCGCACCGTGATCCGCCTCGGCGCCGTGGAGGTGCAGGTCTACGTCGTGGGGCGGACGGCCTGTGGAGAGATCGCCGGGTTGAGGACGATGTCGGTGGAGACCTGAGGACCGCGCCGCTGGATCGCGCGCCTCGTGCCCACATCTCTTTCCCTTGGCATGGCTTCGGATGCCAAGTCAGCGCCCCCCCCCCTCGCCTACGCGGCAACGCGGCGTGGGCGGAAGTTCCTACGGTTCCCCCGGACACGCGCAAGATCGCGGGCGGCGTGGTCGTGCGACCTCGGTTCGGATGGGAGGGCATCGCCCCGCTGCTGCAGTCCATCGGCTGGGTCGCCGTGCCGCTGGTCCTGGAGATGCCGCTGGTCCCCGTCCTGTGCCAAAACTGCGCCGACGTGGTCTGTCCCGGTGCAACAGGGCCGGCAGAACCGTGGGACCGTCTGCCGAGGGCCGAGGAAGTTGTCGGCACCCGACTGGCGAGGCACTCCAGCCGCAGCGATCGGCCAAGATCCCGGCCCGTCCCGAGGTCAGAGCTGCACATCGACCTTCCAGCGGTGGCTGACATGAAGCTCCCCACGGCGCTAGGAAGCGTGCTCAGGCCGCGTCCCGGTAGTCGCTCTTGTCCCACACTGACGACTCGTAGACTTCGTAGAAACCCCGGACAGATCCGAGCGGAGTAGTCGCCGTCACCGAGGAGACCATCGATGACGACGATAAGGTCCGGCGCCCGGCTTGCAGGTCCGATCCGGGACGCACCTGTGACGCACCACAATCGACCTACACCGTCCTGGACCGAGCTAGACCGTGCCGGAGCCATGGCGGAGAAGGTCTCGGAACTGCTAGCGATTCCGAGGTTATCCTACTGTTGCCGCAGACTTGCCGAAGAGGACGCTTTCACGTCTGTCGTAATAGGCGCTGAAGCCGACATCTGGAGGGCACGGATCCTGGAAACGAAGGTCCCAAGATCTCCCACTGCAACTTGGCGGCTGGCTTCATCAGATCAAGCCCTCCAGATGCGGCTTAGCTTTAAACGTTGGGCTGCTTGGTCCCTTCGCGTCCACCTTTCCACCATGCCTCCCGCACCGGCAACACGTCCGCTATAATCCCGCCCGTGCAAATGGTCCAACGAGGTCCAGATGTTCCCACAGCCCTCGCCCACTCACGTCCTTTCGCGCTGGCGGTCGTGGGTTCTCCTCTCCTTGGCAGCCTTCACCTGGACGTGCGGCGGTGCGCCGGTAGTACTCTCCGAACATGCGAGGCGCATCGTTGTCACCGACCTCAGTGAGGTCTTCCACTGTGAAAGGGCGGCACACGACTCCGTGAGTCTGGGCGGGAACTTCCGTCCCCTCGAAAGCAACCGCGATGCGGCTCGCGCGCAGCTCTTGGAAAAGGCCGCCGCGGCGGGAGCCACTCATGCCGTGTTTCGCGAGATCGTCGACAGGAGCGGATGCGGCAACTGCATCACCGTTGAAGGAACGGCGTACGTCTGCCCCCCCCACCTTACCGAGGTCCAGAACACTCCGGACGAACCGTACGAAAGCCACACCACCCCGCCGCCGAGCACAGTCGACGACGTGCAACTGCTAGTGCCTCCACCCCCTGCAGTCACGCGTGAGTACGATCGATTCGAGGACCAGACCGTTACGAAGACAAGAGCGTTGTCTCTCGACGGCTTAGTGGACTTCTGGGCGTACGCCGTCCGTCCTGGCAAGGGGCGGCTGCGTGACGACCAGATCGTTTGGGAGAATTCGAAGGGCATCCCCCATGTCCCGTCACCATTGCTGGTCGGCAAACAACTGTTTGTCGTGCATGATGGTGGTGTGGCCAGTTGCGTCGATGCATTGAGCGGTAACGAGCATT
>CAZQPP010000790.1:0-3074 GCA_964594295.1 uncultured Myxococcales bacterium
CGCTGCCCGACAAACCCGATCGTGCGCAACCGTAAGGAATCTAACGGTTAAAGCTAAGCCGCAGAAAGAGGCGACGTTCTCCAGAGCGAGTCCGAACTTGAGAGCGAGTGCTGTTCCCTACGACCTTCGCTTCCAGGATCCGTAGCCTCTTTCTGTCGGCTTCAGCGCCTTGTTGGACCGCCGGAGTGTGTAACGTTGCCGGGTCTTCTGGTGCCACAGCGCGGAGTAAGGTGCCTGCTGAACCTAGTTCACCGCTTTCGCATTGACAGGCGGACCAGGTTGGCAGTCGCGCGGAATGCGGGCGCAGCGGAACCCAAAGTCCGGATTGGTGTTCTGTGCGGGGATGCTGCTTGCCTGGAGATCGTCGAGAATCGGAGCACGATCCATCCATGAGAGTCCCGTGAATAGTCGGTTCTTGGGGTTCGCGGGGTCATCATCGTGGCACCACTGCTTGACGTTGCCGAGAATGTCGAAGAGCGGGGGGCGGCCTTGAATTAGGGGCGGGAAACGGCCGACCGACGTAGTTCCTCGGTAGTGCATGCCGTAGTTCAGTCTCATGGGGTCAAGACGGAGGCCGGAAATTCCCTCCGAACCGACGGCCAGACGCCATTCCGCCACCGTTGGCAAACGCCACCCATTGGCAAAGAGGTCGGCATCGACATCGGTCGGAGAACGGAAGGAGTAAACCTGGCGCAGTGGAGGGTCATGACGCCGACTGCGCCAGTTGCAGAAAGCTGCGGCTGCGAACCAACTCACCCACACTACTGGATGGTCCCACTTGTCTTGCATGGGTTCATGCCCGTTGAATTCGCAGAGGAAGTAGGGAACCTCATACCTTTCGGTGGCAGCTTCTGGGAGCCAGTCGGGGTTCTCTGAGAGGAACTCTTGGAATGCGCGATTGGTGACGAGTTGCGAGTCGATAAGGAACTTCCCGGGATAATCGGCGCGTTCAACAACGCTCGAAGCCAGTACGAGGGAGCCGGTGGCCGGGATCGCCACGGGCATCGCGAGGCGAGAACGTTGTGCGCGGAGTTCATCATTGAGGCAAGCGATCTGTTGCCGGAAGGACGCCACGATCGCTGAGAATACGGATGCGCTTTGCGGACCCATGACTTGCTCGACTTCAAGCGCGAGACGTTCGACATCCTCGCTGGGAACCGGACCGGGCGCCTCCCTGCGGAGTTGTCGGAGACGGTAGCGGGTCTTGAGGAATACGACAGTTCCGACGGCTAGCGAGGCCAAGCCGAGCCAGAGAATGACGAACTTGCCGCCGGACATGCCGGTGGCCTCGACGAGAGTGAACAAGGCACCGAACGTGCCGCCTGCAGCATGGATGGCTGTGCGCAGGTCCCTGTAGGTGGTGGGCCGAGGTGGTTTCTCGAGCGATCTGTCCGGCTGATGAGGCATGGCGTGGGACGTTGGAGGACGACGATTCGCGGCGCGAAACTGGCTGATTGTGTGGCATTGAGCGCCGCAACGCGCAACCGGTGCGTCGACGTGGCATGGAAACGATGGATGGGTGAGGCGGTCCAACGTTTAAAGCTCAGCCGCAAATTGAGGGCATGATCTGAGGTAGCTGGCAGCCAAGTTGCAGTGGGAGATCTTGCGACCTTCGCTTCCAGGATCCGTGCCCTCAATTTGTCGGCTGCAGCGCCTTGTTAGGCCCGGATTCTATTGGTGTTTTGTGTTGTTGGTGGATCGCCTGTCTTGCCAGCTTCTTGCGTGCCGCAGGTCCACCTCTTGCACGGTTTCGGGACGAGGTTGGTGTCGGGTTGTACGAGGATCTCGCACGCCGGAGTGTGTTGGGCCGGCGTCACTTGTACTGTTCTTCGAGCAGGATGTTCCTGAACTTGGTCAGCGCCCGTCTTGCTGTTGTCTCCAGGCGATCGAGCGCATCGAGGTCGTCTGGGTGAGACGCCGTCGCTTGGGCCAACTTTGCGCTCGCCCGCAGCAGGGAGAAGGCTGAAGAAGTGAGCGGCGCTCCGCCACGCAGCTTCTCGCTGCTAGCGACGATGTCGTTCGTCAAGTCGCGCCACGCCGGTTTGGTCTTCGGTTTGGGGCGCGCCGGCGCTGGAGCTGCGGCGTGCGGACTGAGGCTCGTGATGAAGCGACCGCGCTTCTTCGCTTGGCGGTACTCGTCCTCGAAGCTCTTGCGCATGCCGCCGCCGAAAGTGACGGAGTAGGTCATGAGCACACCGTCATAGGTGATGCGGTCCTCAAAGGGGAGGAGGACCACGTCGGCTAGGATTGGCATTCCGGATGGGCCGAGCACTTCGTCGAAGGTGTTGGTCAGGGCAAGCACGCCGTAAGCCTTGCCGCCCAAGAGGAAGATCGCGTGCCTTTTCAGCTGCTTGAGGATCAGAGCCTGCTCTCCGACGATGGCATGCTTCCACGACTGCACGATGTCGAGCGATTTGGCGGGCAGGCACGCGCGGTGGGCCTCGATGAAGTCGTCGATCCAAGAGAGGTTCCGCCAGACAGCATCACGTATCGGTGCCAACTCCTGGACAGAGAGCGCTTCGATGTCGGCGCGGGATTCGATGCCTTCGACGATGCCGTGTTCCTGGTTGTACCAGGCCAAGATCGCGTGTTGGAGATCCAGGCAGAGGTTCGCTTCTTCGTGGGTCAGCTTCATGGCGAGTGGAGAAATGGGGTGGCTTGCAGAGGGGATGAGGAAGGGCACTTCTGCTCGATCGGTGGGGAGAAGTCCATCGGTGTCTTCCGTTGACGTGCCGCTTGGCGCCTGCGTTGAACATTGCGCTGATGTGGTGCGCCCGTTGGTGTGCTGGAATGCGAGTTGGCCCGTCGAGAACTTGCCCACATCGTGAAGGAGGGGGAAGACATCGTGTGCGTCGGACGGCGACCAGAGGCCACGACGTGAGGCTGGACGCGGGAAGGGAGTGGCGAGGCCACTTGGCACGAGGCGAGTCGTGAGGGATCAGGCGAGGCGGCATCATGCGAGGTCAGTTTGGACCCCGTACGGCGGCACTTGAGAGGGGCTACCAGACGGCGCGGGGGCCTAACGGTTAAAGCTCAGCCGCGAATTGAGGCGGGGTCTCCAGAGCGAGCTCGCA
>CAZQPP010000791.1:0-3067 GCA_964594295.1 uncultured Myxococcales bacterium
CAGGCCGACACCGACAACGACGGGGACGGCGACCTCTGCGACGGCGACAGCGACGAGGACGGCGTGATCAACGGGCTGGACAACTGCCCCGAGGTCCCCAACCCGGACCAGCAGGACACGGACGGCGACGGCGACGGGGATGCCTGCGACGAGGACGACGACGGCGACGGCGTGCTGGACGCCGACGACAACTGCCCCCTGGTCGACAACCCGGACCAGGCCGACACCGACAACGACGGGGACGGCGACCTCTGCGACGGCGACAGCGACGGCGATCTGGACCCGGATGCTACGGACTGCGCGCCGCTGGACCCGAGCATCCACTCCGGCGCGCCCGAGATCTGTGACGGGGTGGACAATGACTGCACGAACGTGGCCGACGACCACCCGACGGACTGCACCGGGGAGGCGCTGTGTCACAACGGGACCTGCTACGGGGGGGTCTCCGGCGCCAGCTGCTGGGTGAGGGCCTGGGGAGGCCACGTCTACGCCGGGTGTGCTCGCTCCGGCACCGACTGGTACGAGGCGAGGTCCTACTGCGCGGGGTGGTACGGCGGCTACCTCGTGTCGCTGAACAGCGCGCAAGAGGATCAGTTCCTGTCGAGCGTCCTGGCGACCTGGGCATGGGCCGGCTACAGCGACGAGGCCTCCGAAGGCAACTGGAGGTGGACCGACGGCAGCAGCGGAGGCCACTCGAACTGGTGCCCCAGACAGCCCGACAACTGGGGCAACAACGAGGACTGCATCACCATGAAGAGCGACACCTACGGTGGTGTCGACTGCTGGAACGACCTGCACTGCACCGCGAGCCAGACGTGGTTCGTCTGCGAAACCGACACGGACGTGGAGTAGGACCCCAGGCTCCGACGGAGATCCAGGGAGTCGGCCGCGCTAAGAAGAGCAAAGTGATGACGTGATCAAGCCGTTGGGGTTGGGTGCCCCGTTCGGTTGACCACAGGGAACCGGTGAGCGCTGTGCTGTCGGCTCAATCACAACCCCCTACCACCTGCGCGGCCTTCACGGTGAAGATGTAGCGCTGGCGCGGGTACTCGGAGAGGCTCCAGAGGTTGTCGGAGAAGCGTGAGTAGTGCAGGTCCTCCGGCAAGGCCGGGTAGCCGTGCTCGTGGAGCGTGCTGGCGGGGTGGGCCCAATACAGGGTCCCGGGGGCCGGCACCCAGCTCGTCTTCGGGCTGGAGCTCGAGAAGAAGTAGACGCCGTTGGCCACCACCGCTCCTTGCACGCGCTTCGTGCCCGGGTAGTGCACGGCCGACGCCCACACGCTCCCCTGGTCGGTCACGAGGCGGCCCGTGGCGGGGTCGAGGGGCCAGCGAGCGATGCGGCCCGCGTCGTCCTGGTCGGTGTATTCGCCGGAGATCAGGGAGTCGGCGAAGGTGGTCGTGTCCACCGCGGCGAAGGAGAAGCGGGCGCAGCAGCTCTCCTCGCAGAGGTCGTAGCGGTTCACCTCCACGAGCACGTACTGGTAACCGAAGGCGTGGATCGCTGCCGGGGAGCCCGCCAGGCCGATATCGCCTTTGCGGCCGGTGGCCACGCGCAACACGCGGTCGGTGTCGTAGACGCGCAAGCCCTTCGAGGTCTTGGCCACGTAGAGCCAGCGCCGGTACCAGGCGATGCCGCCGGCGTGGAGTGGGCCGACGGAGCGCAGGGAGACCTGGCCGTCCGCGCGGCGGTAAGCCTCGGCGAGCAGCACGTGGCGGTATCGCGGCGCCGAGAGGTCGCTCGTGTCGAAGACGCTGATGCGCGCGCCCTTGTCCTTGTTCGTGGAGTCGTCCTCGTCGGGCTTGTGGTACCAGCTCACCATGGCCACCGGACGGCCGCGGTATCGGCCGTTCGGGTACGCGGTGGCGCTGCCGGTGATGCCCTGGGGCCACCAATAGGAGACCTTGAAGTCGCTGCTGTCTGGCTTGAAGCCGAAGTTGAGGCAGCCCACGCCGATGATGGTACCGACGCGGTCGCCCTTGCGGTTCAGATCTCCGAGCACGGCTTGGAGCGAGACCTCCGTGACGGAGGGGTGCTCGGCGAGCTCGTCGATGAGATCGCCGGCGTCCTCCCAGAGGTCGAGGTCCTTCAGGCGCGGGCGTGAGCCGGCGGCCGAGCTCAACCTGCCGCTGACGGGGCCGTCGATGCCGCCGCTCTGGCGGCACTCGGGGGGCGCGGTCATGCAGGTGGGGGGCGCAGCGTTCCGGCAGGAGCCGTCGGTGGGGTCGCAGCGCTCCAGGCCGTTGCAGCCCATGCCGTCGTCGCATTCGATGGGCTCACCCTCGACGCACCCACCGGCCGCCTGCTCGCAACGCTCCACGCCGTTGCAGGGGTTGCCGTCGTCGCAACGCGGCGGAGTCCCGTCGATGCAGATGCCGGTGTGGGGGTGGCAGATCTCGACGCCGTTGCAGGGGTCGCCGTCGTCGCATGGCAGCGGCACGTGCCTGCACTTGCCCGTGCCCCCGTCGCAGGAGTCGGTGGTGCAGGGCAGCCCGTCGTCGCAGGCGCGGGGCTCGTGCCGGCAGCCGGTGTCCACGCAGGTGTCGTGGGTGCAGGCGTCGCCGTCGTCGCAGCCCGCGGCCGAGGCGTCGTGGCGGCACTCGCCGGAGGCGGGGTCGCAAGTGTCCACGGTACAGTCGACCCCGTCGTCACAGGTGCGTGCGGGGTTCGTGCAGGTGCCCGACTCGGGGACGCAGATGTCGCCGGTGCAGGGGTCGCCGTCGTCGCAGGCCGGCACGCCCAGGGTGAGGGCCTCGTGGGCGCAGCCCTGCGCCTGATCGCAGGTGTCGAGGGTGCAGAGGTTCTGGTCGTCGCAGTCGAGCTCCGTGTGGGAGCACCCGGACGCCGGGTCGCAGGCGTCGGCGGTGCAGGCGTCGCCGTCGTCACAGGACACGGGCTCGAAGGCGCACTCCCCGGAGCCGGGCTCGCAGGAGTCGGTGGTGCACGCGTCCTCGTCGTCGCAGCGGATCTCCGTGTGGAGGCAGCCGAAGGTTAGGCAGTGGTCGACGGTGCATGGGTCGCCGTCGTCGCACTCGGGCACGCCGACCTCGCCGTAGATGTGCTCGCAGAG
>CAZQPP010000792.1:0-3048 GCA_964594295.1 uncultured Myxococcales bacterium
ACCCGAAGCTCGGGAGGGCTCACATGGCGGAGACGGGACGGCGCTTCTGCCCCATCTGCGCTGCGACCTCCAACGACGAGAATTGCGACGAGGACGCGGTCCCGACCGTACCCAGGGATCTGCTCGAGCGGCCGCTTCGAGACGTGCAGCCGGGTGACGTGGCGGGCGGGCGATACCGCATCGAGCGCCTGCTCGGAGAGGGGGGGATGGGGCGGGTCTTCGTGGCGCGCCAGATCAGCATGAACCGGCGGGTGGCGCTGAAGACCCTCAAGCCCCGCGAAGGAGCCACGCTCGAGGCGCTGCGGCGCTTCTACGTGGAGGCCCGCGCGGCCGCCCGGCTGCAGAGCCCCCACGTGGTCCGGGTCCACGACTTCGGCATCGACGAGGGGAGCGGGTTGCCCTTCCTGGTCATGGAGCTCCTGAGAGGGCGCACGCTCCACGAGATGCTCGCCGCCGAGGGGCCGCTGCCGCCTCGCCGGGTCGCTCGCCTGCTCGCCCAGGTGGCGCTGGTCCTCGCCGAGGCCGCGAAGACGGGCATCGTGCACCGCGACCTCAAGCCCGACAACATCTTCATGGTGGACACCGAGCTCGGCTACGACTTCGTGAAGGTGATGGACTTCGGCATCGCCAGGGCGACCATGGCCGACGGCGCGACCCCGGAGCGCATCACGGCCGACGGGACCGCCATCGGGACCGTGGCCTACATGTCGCCCGAGCAGGCGAGAGGGGAGGCCGTCGACGTCCGGGCCGACCTCTACGCCCTCGGGTGCATCCTCTTCGAGCTCTTCATGGGGCACCCCCCGTATCGGGCCGACAACCCCCTCGCCATTCTCACCCGGCACCTGACGGACCCGGTCCCGGAGCTGCCCGAGGAGCTCCCCTGCGGCGAGGCCCTGCCCCTCGACATCGCGCTGCTCCACGAAGCCCTCATGGCCAAGGACGCGGCCCGGCGGCCGGGGCAGCCCCGCGCGGTAGCGGAGATCCTCGCGGCCGTGGGCAAGGGAGCCGAGATCGACGCCGTCGCGGTGCTGGCGGAGGCGGCACAAGCGAGCCGGCGCGACGCCGGAGGCGTCCCCTACGAGGTCGACATCGGGTCGCCGACGGACGCCCCTACGCGACACGTCAGCAGTCCAAAACAGGATCGTTTCACCAGCTCTCCGCCCCCCGACGAGCCTCCGCCCCCGGACTCGGACGAGCTCGAGATAGACCGCCGCTCGCTGGAGCTGGGCCTGGAAGACGAAGACGAGGCCCCCGCACCCCTGGTGCCCGGCGCCGTCCCCCTGCCCCTGACGGACTCGAGGGCCGTGCCCAGCCCACAAGCCGGCGATGAGGTCCTGGCCTACAGCGAGTCGCTGCCCGTGGACTGGGACAGGATGGAGCTGGCCGTCGACCCCATGACCGACAACGTGGATGCTCCGGGCGCGCGCCTGCTCTTCGACGATCCCCGCGGCGACGGCGGGCGCACCGCCGCGCTCGCCGCGGCCGCTCGCGGGAAGAAGCTCCGCTGGGTGAAGCGCCTGGCGATCCTCGCGATCCTCGTCGCGGCCGGCTTCCTCGTCTGGCCCTACGCCCAGCCGGAGCTGGTCCGCGCCGGCCGCGCCGCCGGAGAGTGGTTCGACGAGCTCATGTCTTCGGCCGCACCGTCGTCCGGCTCTGACGAGAGACGCTCCACCAGGGTCCGGGCGCGCAAAAAACGCGGGGAGCCGGAGTCGAAACGCGCCCAAAGGCCCGCCCGAAAGGCGGCCGCTCGAAAAGCTCCCCTCGGAGGCGTCGCGTACCTGGCCATCGAGACCTCGCCGGCGGGGGCGTGGGTGCTGAGGCGGGGCCGCGTCGTCTGTCGCCAGACGCCCTGCGAGCTAGAGGTTCCGGTCAAGGACGGCCCGGTCTCCTACACGGTCCGGAAGAGAGGCTACCGGGACCAGAAGGTCAACGTGATGCTCGGGGAGGGGGCGCGGCTGACCAAGGCGGTGGTGCTGGAGCGCAAGTGACGTAGCCCGAACCGCCCCGGCGCCTTAGAGAGCGGAGATCTCCTCGAGGCGCTCGGCGATCTCTTGGGGCCTCCACTTGCCGCCCGCGGGCTTCGCGCCCGGGGACATGAGCACGTGGTACTCGAAGAAGTGCGAGCCGTGCGCTCCGAAGGTGCGCCCCGTGATCTCGCTCGAGAGATCGGAGGCGAGCCAGACGACGATGGGCGCCACCTGCTCCGGCGTGGCCTCCGCGGAGACGCGCTCGAGCTCCTCGGTCATCCTCGTCTTCGCCACCGGCGCGACGGCGTTCACCCTTATGCCCGCCCGCGAGAGCTCCTGGAACCAGACCCTGGTCATCCCGAAGATCCCGGCCTTGGCGCAGGCGTAGCTGGTCTGGCCGAAGTTGCCGCGCAGGCCGGAAATGGAGGAGGTGTTAATGATCGAGCCCTTCCAGCCCTCCTCCTTCATGAGGCGTGCGGCGGCCCTGCTGACCAGGAAGGTGCCACGCGCGTGCACGGCGAGCACTGCGTCGAAGTCCTCCTCGCTCAGCTTGAGCAGGGTGCGGTCGCGCAGGATACCTGCGTTGTTCACGACGACGTCGAGCCGGCCGAAGGCATCGACCGCCGCGCGCACCATGGCCTCTGCCTGCTCGGGGTCGGCGACCGAGCCGTAGTCGGCCACGGCCTCACCGCCGGCTCCTCTGATCTCTGCCGCGACCTTGTCGGCCATGGCAGCTCCCGTCCCGCTGCCGTCCCTCGCGCCGCCGAGGTCGTTGACCACTACCTTCGCGCCCTCGGCCGCGAGGGCGAGGGCGTGGGCCCTCCCGAGGCCTCCGCCTGCACCCGTTACCAGCGCGACCTTCCCTTCCAGCAGTCCCATCGTCAGCTCCTTCTTCTTGCCAGCCGCCGCCAGCGGGGGAGCGCGTCGTAGCACGCCCGCGCCGGCCCGGGCAACGGGGAGGGGTGCCACAATCCACCGGCTGAGGCCGGCGGATTGCAGTCGTTAGCCATTAGCCATTGGCCATTGGCTGCTTTCCCTCCTCGTGGAAGGTGCACCCGATGGGTGACGGCACTGCCCCGCT
>CAZQPP010000793.1:0-3039 GCA_964594295.1 uncultured Myxococcales bacterium
TGCTCGCCGTCGTCGAGCTGGCTGTTGCCGCACGCGGAGCAGATGGTGGTGCCGTCGCCGACGAGGCCCGCGTTGCACGCGCACTCGAAGCCCATGTCCATGTCCGTGCAGGTCGCGTCCCCGTGGCAGTTGCTCATGCCCGCCGCGCACTCGTCCACGTACAGGCGGGTACAGAGCCAGCCGAAGCCGTGGATGGTCTGGCTGGAGGCGTCTGTGGTCTTGCCCCGGAGGCCGGTCGCGACGTAGCCGTCGGGGCACCAGTGGCGGTGATTCCAGGTGAAGTTGGCCTTGTACCAGGACGGCGCCGCCACCGTCGGCGGGTTGCCCGTGTTGCCCACGCCGTTGCCGAGCGTGCCCACGTCGCCGACGGCCTGGCAGCGTGTCTGGAGCCGCGAGAAGGTGCTCGCGCCCCGGTAGATGTCCGCCGCGACCGCCACGCTCTGGCCGGGGCATTGATAGTCGGTGCCGACGTAGTGGTTTCCCTGGCTGTCGTCGCCGACGATGCCCGTGAAGCTCAGGGGGTCGGCCACGGTGCCGTCATTTCCGAGCTCCCGGCAGGTCGCGTAGACACCGTAGGCGTGGTTCGAGCCGGCCCCGGTGTGGGTGCCGCCGATGCCCGACACGATCCGGCCGGCAGGGCAGCTCACCTGCATGCTGGTGGCTCCGGCCAGCGTCGTAGACCCCGACTCGTCCACGCTCTCCGCCGTATCGCTTGGGTCCAGCCAGGCCCAGGGCTTCACCGACTGGAAGGTGATGAAGTCCCCCTCGGCCAGGGGTGTTGCTGCGTTGCCGGGGTTGTCCCCGGTCACCGTGCTCGGGTCGACCCCGTGAAACTCGTTGGAGCGCCAGGCGGTGTCCTCGTTGAGGTAGGTCACCACGTACCTGAAGGTGTCGCCCGCCACGAGGCCTATCTGGTCAATGCCGAAGCTGATCTCCCAGGGGCCCGCGAGGCTGCCCGTCGGCTGGAAGGCCACGGCGCTGTACTCGAGCGGGTTCAGCGGGCCGCCCTCTGCCCCCACGAGCTTCCAGAGGCCGGCGAAGTCCTTGTTGAAGGCTATGGCGTAGTCCGCACCGAAGCCTGTGGCGAACTGGAGCTCGGCCGTCGCCGCCACGGGCGTCGCCCCATTGGTGGCCGAGATGCCCTTGCGGTGGGCGTCGCCGGTGTCGTTGAGCTCCGCGGTGCCGGTCACCCCTAGGTCAGGCAGGCTGTCGACGTAGATCACGACCATGTCGTTGAAGTCGCCGCCGCCCCTTTCGAGGGCGAAGCCCACCGTGCCGTCGTAGCTCGAGTCGACCCAGAGCTTGGAGCTCGCGCCCACCACGTCGCCGAAGCCGCTGTTGATGCCCACGGTGTAGGCGCCGTACTCGTTCTCGGAGAGCACGCCGTCGGCGGCGGGTCCGGCGTAGTCGTCGTCCACGATTGTGGCGGGGCCGGCCCCGGCCGGGGCCGCTGCCAGGCAGAGCGCCGCAAGGAGCGCGGGCAGGATCGTCTTGACGGTGCCTTCAAAACGCAGGTGCATCGCCCTTTCCTCGTCTTGGTTGTACGTGGGGCGGGCGCGAGGCCTGCCTCGGTCGGGAGAGCTCTACTCGTCGTAGATGAAGATCTGGATGGCTCGCCAGCTGTAGTCCCATTCGTTGGGATCGTCTAGCTGCAACACGATGTAGACCGCCTCGTTGGCGACCGTGGTCGTCACGAGGGGCTTCGTGTAGCTGTTCCAGGGGCCGTAGCCGTACCTCGCGGTGCCCGTCCCGCACTTGGCCTGCTCGCAGCGGTCGTCCCGGCGAATCGCCACCTCGTAGTAGGTGGAGACGTTCATGTTGGGGTCTACGTCGGCGCGGATGGAGTAGGTACCCGGGGTCGGGAAGGTGACCTTGACGAGCAGGTCGAGGTCCTCGTCCTGCACGTAGGAGCTGCACTGCCGCGGAACCCTGCTCTGGGTGAAGGTGTTGATCTTGTAGATCTGGTCCTTGTTGCCGCTCGACCAGGTCCAGTGCGCGTCGGCCGAGCTCGGGAGGATGTCGACGTTCTTCACCGCCGGGCAGGTGTCCTGGCAGTGCGGCACGCCATCACCGTCCGCGTCGGTGTCCGGCTCGCCGGTGCCCGCGCACTGGCCGCCGGTGCAGGTGTCGTCGTCGGTGCACACGAAGCCGTCGTCGCAGGCGGATCCCTCGGCCTTCGGGCAGTCGACGCAGGCCTCGCCGTCGAAGATGACGGCGTCTACGCACTGGCCAGGGGCCGGGCAGTCCGTGGGGTCGCCTCCGGTGATCCCGTCGAGCACGATGTCGTCGAGCCAGAGCTGCACGGGCACGCTCTCGAAGAAGCTCGAGACCTGCCACGAGAGATCCTGCGAGGCGCCCGCGGGCAGCGGGATCTCCGCCAGGGTCCACGGCTGGGGCGCCGTCACCTGGAGCTTGGTCGAGCTCCCGATGTTGAACATCAAGGTGGTGTTGGAGCCGCCGTCGAGGCGGTACCAGAAGGAGATGGTGCCGCCATCGTTCGAGGTCGCTGTCAGCCCGATGCCGGTCGAGGCCGGCGTGCCGGTCAGCTCTCCGCTCGCGATGGAGTGGGAGCCGCCGTGGGCCGAGGCGCTCGTGTTCTGCCAGCTGTAGGAGCCCGAGCCCCGCTTGGAGAACGCCGCCGGCAGGGTGCCGTCCTCGAAGTCATAGTTCTTCACGCTCGAGGGCGGGCCGCCTTCATGGCCGCCGCAGATGCCGCCGCCGCAGACCTTGGTGCCGCCCGCGCAGGCGGTGCAGGCGGCGACGTCGGTGTGCGTGCAGGAGCCCGAGCCCACGTCGCAGGCGTCGTCGGTGCACTCGTTGCCGTCGTCGCAGTCGACGCCGCCCTCGGTGCCCGCGCAGGAGCCGTTCGAGCAGACGTCGCCCGTGGTGCAGAGGTTGCCGTCATCACAGGCTGCGCTGTTGTTGGTGTGACTGCAGCCGGTGACCGCGTCGCAGGCGTCGTCGGTGCAGACGTCGCCGTCGTCGCAGTCCGTCGCCGTCGAGGCGGAGCCGGCGCCGGACGCCGCGGCGCACAAGTCG